>NZ_JABWQY010000049.1:0-567 GCF_014268685.1 Pseudomonas sp. SWRI92 | reverse complement strand
CGAATTTCTCAACTAAGAGAACTCACAAATTTTACCTTAGCCTGAGCCGTTACCAGTGAAAGTAACGTCCAGTCTATCTTTCTATCACATACCCAAATTTTTAAAGAACGATCTAATCAAAAGACTAGAAATCAACATTCACCATCACATCGATGGAATGCTCATTTCTAAGCTTTCAGAAGCAGTTTATGGTGGAGCCAAGCGGGATCGAACCGCTGACCTCCTGCGTGCAAGGCAGGCGCTCTCCCAGCTGAGCTATGGCCCCATTACAAAATTGGTGGGTCTGGGCAGATTCGAACTGCCGACCTCACCCTTATCAGGGGTGCGCTCTAACCAACTGAGCTACAGACCCAATTTCGAGCTTGTAACTGTTAGCTGTGAGCTATCAGCTTGGAGCTTAAAGCTGCTTCTATCGTCTTCTTCAATGAATCAAGCAATTCGTGTGGGAGCTCATGGAGCAGCTGCGGTCGTCGATTAAGGAGGTGATCCAGCCGCAGGTTCCCCTACGGCTACCTTGTTACGACTTCACCCCAGTCATGAATCACACCGTGGTAACCGTCCTCCCGA
>NZ_JABWQY010000048.1:0-599 GCF_014268685.1 Pseudomonas sp. SWRI92 | reverse complement strand
CGGGGCTTGGCTGTGGGCATAGTCGATGCGCAGCAGGCGATCTTGCTTGTCGTATTGGTAGCTGCGGCGGTTTCGTGTGTCGGACAGCGCGGCGAGGTTGCCGCCCGCGTCATAGGAATAGTCGCGCCAGAACAGCTGTTGCTGTTGGGTCTGCCACACGGTCTGGGCCTTGAGGCGACCCTGTTCGTCGTAGCTGTAGTCGCTGAGCAGCCGGCCCTGTTGGCGTTGGGTCTCGCGTCCGCCTTTGAAACGGTGCTCGGTCAGGCAGGTGCCGTTGAGGTCGATGGCGATCAGCGCGCCGCCCGGGAGGTGGCGATAGTCGAGGGTGCTGCGATCCGGCAGGCGGCAATGGATCAGCCGGCCCGCGCTGTCGTAGCGATAACGCAGGGTGGCCCAGCCCTGGTGTTCGGCGATGAGGCGGTCTTGCGCGTCGTATTCGTAGGCCAGCGGCCAGTTGCCGTCGTCGACGCTGACCAAGCGCCCGAGGCCGTCGTAGCGGTAATCGACGGTCGTGCCGTCGGGCAAGGTCTTGCGCAGCAGGCGTCCTGCAGAATCCCTTTGGTAAGCGGTGACCCGCTGGCTACCGTCGGCGCCGAATT
>NZ_JABWQY010000047.1:0-602 GCF_014268685.1 Pseudomonas sp. SWRI92 | reverse complement strand
GGCGGTCAGTTCCGCGCCAACAGCCCGCGCAACGACGCGAGCATGGAAGACATGTCGATGAACGGCCGCGGCGCGTTCACCTCCGACCGCTTCAACTTCGGCGGCGGCGAATACGCCTTCAACGAAAAACGCACCCAGGTCGGCGTCTGGTACGCGGAACTGTCCGACATCTACCAGCAACAATATTTCAACCTGACCCACAGCCAACCGATGGGCGACTGGACCCTGGGCGCCAACCTCGGTTATTTCACCGGCAAGGAAAATGGCAGCGCGTTGGCCGGCGACCTGGACAACAAAACCGCCTTCGCCATGCTCTCGGCCAAATACGGCGGCAACACCTTCTACGTCGGCCTGCAGAAAGTCGGCGGCGACGATGGCTGGATGCGCGTCAACGGCACCAGCGGCGGCACCCTGGCGAACGACAGCTACAACTCCAGCTACGACAACGCCAAGGAAAAATCCTGGCAGCTGCGCCACGATTACAACTTCGCTGCTGTCGGCGTGCCGGGCCTGACCCTGATGAACCGCTACATCAGCGGCGACAACGTGCACACCGCCACCGTCGACGACGGCAAGGAATGGGGCCGTGAAAGTGAGCTGGC
>NZ_JABWQY010000046.1:0-619 GCF_014268685.1 Pseudomonas sp. SWRI92 | reverse complement strand
AGAAACAGAAACCGACCCCAAGAAACTCCAGGAAGCTTCTGATCGCGCGCTCGATTACTACCTGAACCCCAAACAGGCCAAATCCGAGAAGAAACCGTCGCCAGGCCAGCTCTTCACCATCGTAGACGGCATCGACACCGAAAGCCTGCTGGCCAACCTCAGCGAAACCCTGGCCTCAGCCGACGCCATGATCAACGACCTTGCGTTCGACCTGAAAGGCTCGCGGCGCCATGTTGCCTTCGGCATTCAGCAACTGATCGAACTGAGTAGGTTATTGGCAAACCGGATGTTGGATAGCGTCAATCCGCAACATTGACCGCACCACAAAATCGGGGGCGGCTGCGCAGCCCAGCGGGAGCAAGCTCCCTCGCCACGGGTTAATGCGGCCGCCAACGTAAAATGTCGAATGTGTAAGCTGTTAGCGAACAAACCCGTTCCCACAGGAGAAATGCAGTCCCACCCAAACCAGGTCGGCTATAAGGCCGCCTCGCGGTGGACTTTGATCTCGGGCGCCCCGTTAACCACGCTGGCCGAACGCAGGCATTGCGCAGTGGGCATCCCGGCATGGATGCCGGGATAGCCGCGCTGGACCATGGATGGTCCTTCGCGGCGGGCCCAC
>NZ_JABWQY010000045.1:0-632 GCF_014268685.1 Pseudomonas sp. SWRI92 | reverse complement strand
GGGACATACCAAAACAGAAAATCCAGAACACCAGGGCGGCAAACACATAGCCTTCAGTGGCCATGCCCAGCCATTTCGGGTCGGCGGCAGCTTGTTTCACGCTGTTGAGCAAGTCGAACAGGCCGATGATGATCACCAGGCTGGTGTCCTTGAACAGCGCAATGAAGGTGTTGACGATCCCCGGGATCACCATCTTCAGCGCCTGCGGAAGGATAACCAGGCCCATGCTGCGCCAATAGCCCAGGCCCATCGCCGCGGCCGCTTCGTATTGCCCCTTCGGAATCGCTTGCAGACCGCCACGCACCACTTCGGCCACGTAGGCCGACTGGAACAGGATCACGCCGATCAGCGCCCGCAGCAGTTTGTCGAAGTTCATGCCCTCAGGCAGGAACAACGGCAGCATCACCGACGACATGAACAGCACCGTGATCAACGGCACGCCGCGCCAGAACTCGATGAAGGTCACGCAGACCACGCGAATCGCCGGCATGTTCGAACGACGCCCCAGCGCCAGGACGATACCCAGCGGCAAGGCGCCGGCGATACCAACGGTGGCAATCACCAGGGTCAGCATCAGGCCGCCCCATTGGCTGGTCGCCACGGTGGCCAGGCCGAACACGCCGCCGTGCAGC
>NZ_JABWQY010000044.1:0-859 GCF_014268685.1 Pseudomonas sp. SWRI92 | reverse complement strand
GGTTTCTAGCCCAGACGCCGAGCGCATCGTTTCGTTTATCGATTCGGTAAAGCAGGGTTTGGGCGCCCTGCATCAACAAGGTTCGCAAATACCGATCCCCACGCTTGCTAATACCCAGTAACGTGGTTTGCCCCCCAGTCGAGTATTGCCGCGGCACTAACCCCAGGGAGGCCGAAAAGTCTCGGGACGATTTGTACATCGAAGCATCCCCGACATCGGCCACCAACGCGCTAGCGATGAGGGGGCCGATGCCGGGGACGCTCTGTAATCTTTTGCCGGCGTCACTCCTGTTTACCTGCTGCTTGATCTCGGTATCCAGCGCTTTGATTTCGCTGGTCAATTGACGAATGTCATCAAGCATCCGATTAATAGCCTGCCTCAGGCGCAGAGGTAGATTGTGTTCTTCCATCAATGTAGGAACCCGATCCAGCGCGGCATAGCCGGCGGGAAAGATAACGCCAAACTCCAATAAGAACCCGTGCACCTGGTTGATCACGCCGGTGCGTCGACTTACCAGTGATTTACGCAATTTATGCACCGTCGACAATACCTGCTGGTCGACCGACTTGACCTGCACAGAGCGCGTTCTGGGGCGTGATGCGGCTTCGCAGATAGCTTCGGCATCAATGAAATCGTTCTTGTTGCCCGTGACGTAAGCTTTTACATGCTGTGGCGCAATCAGTTGGACCTGATGGCCGAGCTTGGTGATTTCTCTCGCCAGAAACTGTGACCCGCCACAGGATTCCATGGCGACTTTGCAGGGTGGTATTTGTGCTAGCCACGGTAGCAACTGGCTGCGATTAAGCTTCTTGCGCAGAACCATGTGGCCTTGTGCATCTTGGCCATGCAAGTGGAAGCT
>NZ_JABWQY010000043.1:0-873 GCF_014268685.1 Pseudomonas sp. SWRI92 | reverse complement strand
CGTTCGGCCAGCGTGGTTAACGGGGCGCCGAGATCAACGTCCACCGCGAGGCGGCCTTATAGCCGACCTGGTTTTGGTGGGATTGCGTTTCTCCAGTGCGGGCTTGCTCGCTACTGCGCGCGGTGTGGTCAGGGTTGTGTATTGACGTTGTCCAGCATCCGATTCGCCAATAAAGCGCCCAGCTCGATCAATTGCTGAATGCCAAGGGCAACATGGCGTCGCGAGCCTTTCAGGTCGAACGCCAGGTCGCTGACCATGGCATCGGCTGAGGCCAGGGTTTCGCTGAGGTTAGCCAGCAGGCTTTCGGTGTCGACGCCGTCCACTACAGTGAACAGCTGGCCTGTGGGCTGTTTCTTTTTGGCTTGAGGTTTGGGGTCAAGATAGAGGTCGATGGCGCGCTTGGCGGCTTCATCGAGCACTGGAGGAATCTGGCTGGCTTCGGGAGAAACGGAATCGTTTTTTGTTGGCCTAGAGTTACTTTCAGACATGTTGAGCGCTCGATTAGGATTGAAATAACGCCCCCTACTTTCGGGTTTCCAGTCCCGGCCGCTGAATTTGCAGCGACGGGAAAAGACTAGCGACAACCCTTCCCACCCGGCAACCGTCGGAACTCGTCGGAAAAATCCACCTGATTCAGAAAGTGTGTCCGACCATTCCCACAAAGCTTGGTCGGCTGTCAGCCATCGCAAACAGCTCACTGAAGGAACACGCCCCCCAAAAAACCAGGTCGGCTATAAGGCTGCCTCGCGGTGGACGTTGATCTCGGCGCCCCGTTAACCACGATGGCCGAACGCAGGTATTGCGCAGTGGGCATCCCGGCATGGATGCCGGGATAGCCGCGCTGGCCCATGGATGGGCCTTCGCGGCGGGCCC
>NZ_JABWQY010000042.1:0-934 GCF_014268685.1 Pseudomonas sp. SWRI92 | reverse complement strand
TGTCGATGCCTAGAAGCGTCACGCTGTTCATGAGAAAGCCTCCTCAGGAAAAGGGAGAACCTCAGAAGTTTAGACCTGAGGTTCTCGCCGGGCTGACCATCTCATTAGCGCTTTTGCCCCACCACTTGGCACCTCGCCTAGGCTCGGTGTGCCTGAACGAAGGCATTGCTCCGTGGGCCCGCCGCGAAGGGCCATCCATGGCCCAGCGCGGCTAACCCGGCATCCATGCCGGGTTGCCCACTGCGCAACACCTTCGTTCAGCCAGCGTGGTTAACGGGGCGCCGAGATCAACGTCCGTCGCGAGGCGGCCTGATAGCCGACCTGATTTTGGGTGGGATTGCGTTTCTCCTGTGCGAGCCTGCTCGCTGCGGCACTCAAGAAAAACGATACCCCCGTGGCGAGGGAGCTTGCTCCCGCTGGGCTGCGCAGCAGACCCAGAACCATTCAGCAAGGTGTATCTGGATAATCGCAGTGTGGTTTTTTACGACTGCTTCGCAGCCGAGCGGGAGCAAGCTCCCTCGCCACGGTACCTTCGTCCCCCACGCCTGCTGACCCACCGTCATCGCAAAGAAGCCCGTATTCACAGGAGAAACGCGATCCCAACCAAAATCAGGTCGGCTATCAGGCCGCCTCGCGACGGACGTTGATCTCGGCGCCCCGTTAACCACGCTGGCTGAACGAAGGTGTTGCGCAGTGGGCAACCCGGCATGGATGCCGGGTTAGCCGCGCTGGGCCATGGATGGCCCTTCGCGGCGGGCCCACGGAGCAATGCCTTCGTTCAGGCACACCGAGCCTAGGCGAGGTGCCAAGTGGTGGGGCAAAAGCGCTAATGAGATGGTCAGCCCGGCGAGAACCTCAGGTCTAAACTTCTGAGGTTCTCCCTTTTCCTGAGGAGGCTTTCTCATGAACAGCGTGACGCTTCTAGGCATCGACA
>NZ_JABWQY010000041.1:0-1140 GCF_014268685.1 Pseudomonas sp. SWRI92 | reverse complement strand
GCTGGCCGAACGCAGGCATTGCGCAGTGGGCATCCCGGCATGGATGCCGGGATAGCCGCGCTGGGCCATGGATGGCCCTTCGCGGCGGGCCCACGGAGCAATGCCGGAGTGAGGGCACACCGAGCCCAAGCGAGGTGCCAAGTGGTGGGGCAAAAGCGTTTTGCTTACTTTTACGCTTCATAAAAGTGAGTCGCTGTAAGAGCGAAACCGCCAGCGGTCATCACCGCAGCAATGGATATATACCCAGAACAAGCGCCCCCACCATTCGCTCATTTTTTGCCGTTCGATAATCGCCCAAAACCCGCAAACGGCAATTGAACCGATCCCGACCCGCGCTTCACCATCGCTCGCACAAAACCAATAACAACAGGTTCGACGCCATGCCCAGACGCCCCGCCTCGCCCGGCTGATCCCCGATCGCCCAAACGACCCTGGCTACACCCGACCGCTTGCACCTCAAAAGTGCGGCAACGACTCGCTTCGTCCACAAAAAAACAAGAGACAACGCCCATGAAGCCCACACAATATTTGCTCCCCAGCCTCATCGCCGTCGCCCTGTCAGGCGTTGCCCTGCCGGTATTGTCGGCGGAATCAGGGTTCGTCGAAGATGCGAAAGCCACCCTGAACCTGCGCAACTTCTACCTCAACCGCAACTTCACCAACCCGAACAATGCCCAGGGCAAAGCCGAAGAGTGGACCCAGAGTTTCATCCTCGACGCCAAGTCCGGTTTCACCCAAGGCACGGTCGGTTTCGGCGTGGACGTGCTCGGCCTGTACTCGGTCAAACTCGACGGCGGTCGTGGCACGGCCGGCACACAATTGCTGCCGGTGCACGACGACGGTCGCCCAGCCGATGACTTCGGCCGCTTGGGCGTCGCGCTCAAGGCCAAGGTCTCGAAAACCGAGTTGAAAGTCGGCGAATGGATGCCGGTGCTGCCGATCCTGCGTTCCGACGACGGTCGTTCCCTGCCCCAGACCTTCCGTGGCGGCCAGGTGACTTCGACCGAAATCAGCGGCCTGACCCTTTATGGCGGTCAGTTCCGCGCCAACAGCCCGCGCAACGACGCGAGCATGGAAGACATGTCGATGAACGGCCGCGGCGCGTTCACCTCCGACCGCTTCAACTTCGGCGGCGGCGAA
>NZ_JABWQY010000040.1:0-1304 GCF_014268685.1 Pseudomonas sp. SWRI92 | reverse complement strand
GGGTATGACTCACCCACATGGGTTACAAATCAGTTCAAGCACATAGGTAACAGTTATTAACTGGCATGGTCGATTTCGCGAGGATCTGACCATGCCCTGGAAAGAGCTGAAACCTATGGACCTCAAAGTGATGTTCATCGCGGCGTATCTGTCTGAAGAACACAGCTTTAGCCAGCTGTGTCAGGACTATCAGATCAGCCGAAAGACTGGCTATAAGTGGGTCGAACGCTATCAGTTAGAGGGGCCCAGTGGGCTCGATGAGCGTAGTCGGCGCCGGCACAACCAGACCTATGTGGTGCCGCTGGTTGTGAGGCAGGCAATCATTGAGTTTCGCTCTACTGGCGAAACGGTTCCGGGTCCTAAAAAGATTCAGAACGATCTGATGAAACGCTTTCCTGGGCAGGATCCGCCTTCGAAAACGACCATCTACAACATCCTTAAGGCAGCGGACCTGATCACGTCTCGACCGTTGCGCCAGCGTGTCGCTGTCTATCCCAAGCCTTTGCGTAAGGCAGAATCGCCTAATCAACTTTTCAGCGCAGATTACAAAGGCCAATTTCTCACCGGAGCGGGTGTCTGGTGTTATCCGCTGACGATCATGGACCATGCCAGTCGCTTCTTGCTTGCCTGCGAGAGCATGGCTAACACCAATCTCAAGGAGACCCAGCAAACCTTCGAGCACGTCTTTCGGGAGTATGGGATGCCTGAGCGCATCCGAACCGATAATGGCGTGCCGTTTGCGAGCACAGGGCGTGCGGGGTTGTCGCAGTTATCCATCTGGTGGCTACGCCTTGGGATTATTCCTGAGCGAATTGAGCCCGGTCGACCAGATCAAAATGGACGTCATGAGCGTATGCACCGGACATTGAAGAGTACGTTTCCCAAACCGCCGGCCATTGCCTGGGAGGCTCAGCAAAAACACTTTGATCGATTTATGCAGCACTACAATCATGAACGGGGACACGAAGCACTCGGCCAGAAAACCCCGGCGTCCTGCTATACCCCCTCAACCCGAGTTTACCCGGAGAAACTACCGGAAATGGGGTATGCGAGCCATGTTGAGTGTTACCTGGCCGATGGTAGCGGAATCATTAATCGAGATGGTCTGCGGATATATGTGGGGAACCTGCTCAGGCATCAAACCATTGGAATGGAGATGATCAAAGACGGGGTATGGAATGTTATCTTCGGTCCGGTGATCCTAGGTCACGTCAATGCCCGGGACGCAAAAAACGGCTATGTTTCAATCAAAGTGTCACCTATGTGAATGCACTTTTTTGTAACCCATGTGGTTGTTCCGTACA
>NZ_JABWQY010000004.1:0-369507 GCF_014268685.1 Pseudomonas sp. SWRI92 | reverse complement strand
ACACTTCCCCTTGCCGGGTGTGTAGAGGACTTGCACCTCCAAGTCACCAGCGTGGCCACCACAGCCAAGCTGGTTGCGCTTACGCGCAACGCGCCATGCCTGGCGCACGCATAAAAAAACGCCGCTCAATGAGCGGCGTTTTTTTTAATTTGGAGCGGGAAACGAGACTCGAACTCGCGACCCCGACCTTGGCAAGGTCGTGCTCTACCAACTGAGCTATTCCCGCAAATGGCGTCCCCTAGGGGACTCGAACCCCTGTTACCGCCGTGAAAGGGCGGTGTCCTAGGCCACTAGACGAAGGGGACACGCTAACTGAAATACATGGTGTGTATTCCAGTGCCCAAACCCGCACCCTAAGATGTCGGCTCTGGCTTCACTCAGCACTGCTCGAAAGCAATGCTGCTTAAAATTGGAGCGGGAAACGAGACTCGAACTCGCGACCCCGACCTTGGCAAGGTCGTGCTCTACCAACTGAGCTATTCCCGCATTGGCGTCCCCTAGGGGACTCGAACCCCTGTTACCGCCGTGAAAGGGCGGTGTCCTAGGCCACTAGACGAAGGGGACACACGTACAACATTCACTGCTTATCGCGTTTGGCTGAGTGCTTTACGCTGTAAGTGGCGCGCATTCTATGGACGGATTGGAGGGTCGTCAACCCCCAGATATAAATTTATTTAAATCAATGACTTCCTCGGGTTTGGGGCGGATTTGCGGATTTTGCCCGCCCGGTCTCTGACGCCTATATTCTGTCGCCCGCCAAGACGTTATAGTCGCATGCGGTAAATGATGGCAATGTGCAGCCACTGCGCTTCGCATCCCATAAGCAGCACGACGCCCGTCTAATCGCATCGTTCGGGCCTATGCGCTTAAAAGCCAAGCCACTACACTCATGACATGCAAACGCTAATAAAGAGGTCTTACCGGTGACACCACTCATGATCACCCTGCTCGTCGTAGCCGGGATCGCGCTGTTGATCGCCATTGGCTACATGAACCATGTGGTGGAAAACAACAAGCTGGAAAAGGCCCGCACCAAGGTTGAACTCAACGACCGTTTGCGTCGTTGCGGCGAGCTGACCGAAACCTTCCCCGGCCAGCTGATGACTCCGGCCCTGAAACTATTGATCACGCGCCTTGAACTCAACGTCTGCCAGCGCTTGCTCAATCTGGACAAGACCAATGCTGCGGTCAAGGCACGGCTGGACGAACTGACTGCACTGGCGGCCCAAGGTGAATCGATCCCGGTGAGCAACCCGCCGGCACCGATCCAGACCGAAGCCAAGGCCAAGGATGTACGGTTTTTGCTCGAGGCCTTGCACGGCCAGATCACCCGCGCTGCCCAGGACGGTTTCCTGCCGTCCAATGAGGCCAAGCGTTGGATCCGCGAAGTGCGGCATATCCTGGTGCTGTTGCACATCGAGTTCTTCAACAACCTTGGCCAGCAGGCTTTGCAACAGGAGCAGCCGGGGCAGGCTCGCCTGGCGTTCGAGCGTGGCGTGCAGTATCTGCGCAAGCAGCAGGAGCCTCAGCTCTATGCCGAGCAGTTGGCCTATCTGGAGAAGCTCTTGGCTCGGGCCAACGCCCAGGTCCTGGCCAGCACTCAGCCGGTCGAGGGTGAGGTGAATCAGTTGACGGAAGGCTTGAAGGACGACGAAGCGAACGACGAGTGGAAGAAGAAGAAGGTTTACGATTGAGTTGAGGGTTGGGGTTGGGTGTATATCCGTTGCTGCGGTAATGGCTGCTTAGGGTTCCGCCCTTACGGCGGGTCACTTTTTTCAGACGCCAAAAAAGTAACCAAAAAGGCTTTGCCCCACCACTCGGTACCTCGCCTAGGCTCGGCATGCCTGAACGAAGGCATTGCTCCGTGGGCCCGCTGCGAAGGGCCATCCATGGCCCAGCGCAGCTATCCCGGCATCCATGCCGGGATGCCCACTGCACAACGCCTCCGTTCAGCCAGCGTGGTTAATGGGGCGCCGAAATCACCATCCGCCGCGAGGCGGCCTGACAGCCGACCTGTTTCTTGGTGACCGCGTTTCTCCTCTGTGGACGAGTTTGGCCGATAGCTGTGATCAGAATCAGCACGGCTGAGTTTGATGTCACCCCATTCACAACCTGAAATGCCCCACCATCCCTTTCAATTCAGCGCCCAGCTGCGCCAGTTCAATACTGGACGCGGCGTTGCCTTGCATGGCCACGGATGACTGATCGGCGCTGGCCCGGATGCTGGTGACGCTGCGGTTGATTTCTTCGGCCACTGAGCTCTGTTGCTCGGCGGCCGCGGCGATCTGCTGGTTCATTTGCTGGATGAGCGACACCGCTGCCGCGATGCTGCCCAGGGCGCTTTCGGTCTGTAGCGCATCGCTGACGGCCATTTTCACCAGGTCGCCGCTGCTCTGGATCTGTTGTACGGACGTCTGAGCGGCTGAGCGCAAGGCACTCACCAGTCGCTCGATTTCCTCGGTGGATTGTTGCGTACGCTTGGCCAAGGCCCGTACTTCGTCGGCCACCACAGCGAATCCCCTGCCCTGTTCCCCCGCCCGAGCCGCCTCGATCGCGGCATTGAGCGCCAGCAGGTTGGTTTGCTCGGCCACGCTCTTGATTACGCTCAGGACCTTGCCGATGTTTTGTATTTCGGCGCTCAGGCTTTCGATGCTGGTGCTGGCAAGTGTGGCCGAGTCGGCCAGTTGCTCAATGCGTACCATGCTCTGGCGCACTACCTGCTGGCCGCTTTCGACTTTGTCGTCAGCCGTCTGAGCCGCTTGCGCCGCCTCTTCGGCATTGCGGGCGACGTCGTGCACGGTGGCGGTCATCTGGTTCATGGCCGTCGCCACTTGCTCTGTTTCCTCCTTCTGGCTGCTGACTTCCAGGTTGGTCTGTTCAGTCACGGACGACAGCGACTGGGCCGAGCTGGCCAGTTGCTCGATCCCGGCCTGCAATCCACTGACGATGCTGCTCAAGCCGGCGGCCATCTGTTGCATCGCGAGCATCAACTGGCCGATCTCGTCCCGACGCGTCACTTCGACCTTTGCACTCAAGTCACCCGAAGCAATTTGCTGCGCGACACGTATGACACTGCGCAGCGGCGTGACGATCAGCCGGGTGATGACCCAGGCTGCGATCAATCCCACCAGCAGCGCCAAGGCCGACGAGCCGATGATCATCAGCGAGTTCTTCTTCAACTCCCCCTGCATGGCACTGTCTTCGGCGCCGTAGGCCTGGTTGACCCGCGCCACGACCTGGTCGGCGCGCTCGTGCAGCTGCTGGTATACAGTCTTTTCCTTGGCCAACAGGCCGGTGTATTCGGCCAGTTGCTGGTTGAACCCGCCAATATGCCCGGCCACTTCGTTGAGCACGGTCTGGTAGCCTGGATCCTTGACGGCGCTCTTGAGCCCTTCGGCCAGTTTCATGGCCTGCTCGGCCTGTTCAATATTGCCTTGTCCGGCAGCTTCATCGCTGCCTTTGCGGCTTTGATCAAGGCGAACGCGCGCTTCGTTCATTGCCTGCAACATCATCCGCGACACTTCGCTGACCTGATTGGCCTGCTCGATGAACTCGGCGCCCTCCTTGCCTTCCGACTCCTTCAACGTGTAGGCGCCGTCATCGGCCAACCCAGCCTGCAACACATCCAGGTTGTTGGCGACGCTGGAGACTGACCAACTGGCCATTTCGAGGGCCAGGTCCTTGCTTTGGCTCAGCTCGACGAACTCATCGAATGCTTTGCGATAGGCCGCCAAGGCCTGTTCCACATCTTCCATCACCGGCACGTTGGCAGCCGATTGCGCCTTGAGCTCGTTTGCCAGGGCCACCAGCCCGTCGACACCCTGGCGCAAGGCATCGGCAGTCTTGGGATCGGAGCGCAAGGCGTATTCCTGCTCAAGCAGCCGGACCTTGAGCAGTTCGCTGTTGAGGGACGACATCTGCTTCAAGCCATCGAAGCGAAAACTGATGGTTTGCAGGGACCAGACGCCAATAGCCGCCACTACTGCGGTGAGCAGCAATACCAGGACGAACCCGATACCCAGTTTCTTTGCCATACCCAGGTTGGCAAAACGTCCTTGCACGGCCGAAATCATTGCGCCCAATCCTCTGCCAGTGTGTGTTGATTGCAGGTTCGCAACGAGACGCCCCGCAACACAAGATGCTCGCGTCGGAATAATGGCAAAAAGCTACAGCCGCGTCGTTTTCAGGACACTTGAGGTCGATCCAGAGCCGTTGCGCGGAAGAACGCCAAGGCTTTGGGATCTCGGGCGTAGGCCACGTTGATACGCAGCCAGTCAGTGTCCGTGCCCGAAGGGCTGAATGCGGTGCGCGACGACAGCTGTATACCGCACCGTTTGGCCAGCCGCTGCAACTCAGCATAGTCACACAATGGCGCACGCGCCCATATGAACAGGCCACCCGCCGGCTTGCCGAACACTTTCCAGTCGGCATCCTCCAGCAGTTGCAAAGCCATTGCCATATCGGTGCTCAGTCGCTGCCGTTGGCGTTGGACCAGTTTGCGATAGGCACCGTTGGCCAGCAGATTGGCCAGCACCGATTCGCAGAATCGAGAACCGCCCATGCTGGTGATCTCCTTGACCTCGCTCAAGCGCGCGATGGTAGACGGCCCGGCTACCACGAAGCCGACTCGCAACGAGCTGCTCAGGGTTTTTGAAAAGCTGCCCAGGTAAACCACATCGTCATCCAGCGCCGCCAGCCGCGGGCGCATCGAGCTTTGAAAATCGGCATAGACGTCGTCCTCGATAACCAGCATGGCGTGTTTTTTTGTCAGTTGCAGCAGCTGCTGGGCCACGGCCGGAGCCAGGCTGCTACCGGTAGGATTGTGGCAGGCGCTGTTGACGAACAGTGCGCAGGGCCGATGGATCGCCAGCAGGCATTGCAGGGCTTCGACATCCGGTCCACGTGGGGTCCTGGGCAGCTCGATCATGTCTATCTTATGCAGCCTGAGCAGATCGAACAGGTTCGAATAGCCGGGACTCTCCACTACGACGCAACTTCCTGGTGGCAGAAGGGTACGCACGATCAGGTCCAGCCCGTGGGTGGCGCCTGTGGTCGTAAGGATCCGGTTCTTGTCGGCGTCGATATCGAACTGCTTCAGTCGCCTGGACAGAAGCTCGCGCAAGGCAGGCAACCCCAGCGGCGTGCTGTAGTTGAACAGGCCCGCCATGTCTGTTCGGGTTACCTGACGGATCGCATAGCCCAGGTCGTCGCTTTCGCGCCAACTCTCGGGCAGGCCACCACAACCCAGCTTCAGCTCTTGTTGCGCGTCGCTGGCCGGGCGGGGCTGGGCGGACAGTGCGTCCTGGAGCCAGACGCTGCCTGCCGGCTCCCCTGCCGAAGGAGCGAAGGCGACAAAAAAACTCGAGCCGTTACGGGATGCCAGCACGCCTTGGGCAACCAAGCGTTGGTAAGCGTCGTGAACGCTGGCCTGGCTGAGCAGGTTCTCCCGCGCCAGTTGCCGGATCGACGGCAGGCGAGTGCCCGGCTCAACCGTTCCTTGTCGAACCCAACTGGTCAGCGCATCGACAATTTGCTGCACGACAGGTACCAGTGCCTGCCGGTCGATTCTCAACTCCATGAGTAACCAAGCTCCTAAGCGTTTGTTTTATTTCCACAAACAGTTAAGCACAGGCCGCCGCTGGACGATGTACGACATCGACGCAAAACCACCTGATTCTCATTCTTTGAAATACATTGGCCTCCTTATCAAGGGAACCTTCGGCACCAAAAGAAAAAGCCCGCGAACAACGCGGGCCCTATCTTCGTAATTGGCGTCAGAACGCAGTGACCCCACCGTCCACTGCCAAGGAGTGTCCCGTGGTGAATGCGGCGCCATCGCTGCACAGATACAACACCGCGCTGGCAATTTCCTCGACCTTGCCAATACGCCCGACCGGGTGCATTGCGTTGGCGAAATCGGCTTTTTTCGGGTCCGCCTCGTAGGCTCGACGGAACATGTCCGTGTCGATCACTGCCGGGCAAACTGCATTCACGCGAATCTTCTTCTTGGCGTATTCAATGGCCGCCGACTTGGTGAGGCCGATCACGGCATGCTTGGACGCCGCATAGATACTCATCTTCGGCGCCGCCCCGAGCCCTGCCACCGAGGCGGTATTGACGATGGCGCCACCGCCTTGAGCCAACAGCAATGGCAACTGGTACTTCATGCACAGCCACACGCCCTTTACGTTGACGCCCATGATTGCGTCGAATTCATCCAGCGTACCGTCAGCCAACTTGCCCTTCTCAATCTCGATGCCCGCGTTGTTGAAGGCATAATCCAAGCGTCCATAAGCACTGATCACTTCGCTCATCAGATTCTGTACGTCGCTTTCCAATGTCACGTCGCAACGCACGAACACAGCTTCGCCCCCCGCCTCGCGGATCGACTGCACCGTGCCCTCGCCGCCCGCCACGTCGAGGTCGGCAACGACCACTTTAAGGTTTTGCGCCGCGAATGCCTGAGCCGTGGCGCGGCCAATGCCCGCCGCCGCGCCCGTCACCACCGCAACCTGTCCGGAAAACGTCATGCTCATTGCCAATGCCTCGAAGAATTACCGTTGGTTGCCGCATATAGCCACCGATCGCAACGGCACGGCAGCACTATCCAACCGCCGGTTGGCGCCGCATGAGCGCCAGTGATAATAGCGACCGCCGTACTATCACTGGGTTGGATCAACCTGCATTCGCTGTATCAGCAAACCTTGCGGCGCAGGCCTGCAGGGTCTATCAACAAGGCTTCATTCATTTTGAGTGCCTGTCATGACTGCCCAGACCAATCGCCAGTTCCTGCTCGCCAAACGCCCGGTGGGCGCCGCGACCCGTGAGACGTTCACCTTTCAAGAAGTCCCCGTCGGCGAAGCGGCAGCCGGCCAGATCCTGGTCAAGAATGAATACCTGTCCCTCGACCCGGCCATGCGCGGCTGGATGAATGAAGGCAAGTCCTACATCCCGCCAGTCGGCATCGGTGAAGTCATGCGGGCGTTGGGCGTAGGCCAGGTCATCGCGTCGAACAACCCGGGATTTTCGGTCGGGGATTACGTCAACGGTGCGCTGGGCGTGCAGGATTATTTCCTTGGCGAGCCGCGAGGTTTCTACAAGGTGGACCCGAAACTGGCGCCGCTGCCACGCTATTTGTCCGCGCTGGGCATGACCGGGATGACTGCTTATTTCGCCCTGCTGGATGTCGGTGCGCCCAAAGCCGGAGAAACCGTGGTGCTTTCCGGGGCCGCCGGTGCAGTGGGCAGCATTGCCGGGCAGATCGCCAAGATCAAAGGTTGCCGCGTGGTGGGCATCGCCGGTGGCGCCGATAAATGCAAATTCCTGATCGATGAGCTGGGCTTCGACGGCGCCATCGATTACAAGAGCGAAGACGTCCACGCGGGCCTCAAGCGCGAGTGCCCCAAAGGCGTAGATGTGTATTTCGACAACGTCGGCGGCGACATCCTCGATGCGGTGCTCAGCCGCCTGGCCCTCAAGGCTCGCGTGGTGATTTGCGGTGCGATCAGCCAATACAACAACAAGGAAGCTGTAAAGGGCCCGGCCAACTACCTGTCGCTGCTGGTCAACCGCGCGCGCATGGAAGGCTTCGTGGTCATGGACTATGCGTCGCAGTTCGCCGCGGCTGGGCAGGAAATGGCCGGCTGGATGGCCAAGGGACAACTCAAGAGCAAGGAAGATATCGTCGAAGGGCTGGAAACATTTCCCGAGACACTGACCAAATTGTTCAGTGGCGAGAACTTCGGGAAGCTGGTTCTCAAGGTCTGAAGCGAGACAATCGGGAGCGAGCTTGCTCGCTCCCGCACGATCTTCAGGGTTGGATCAGGCCAGTTCGGCCACCACCGCCGCCAGGGCCTTGGCCGGATCCGCTGCCTGGCTGATCGGGCGGCCTATCACCAGATAATCGGAGCCAGCGTCCAATGCCTGGCGCGGCGTCAGGATACGGCGTTGGTCGTCCTGGGCGCTGCCCGCCGGACGAATCCCCGGCGTCACCAGTTGCAGCGACGGATGGGCCGACTTCAGGGCGCTGGCTTCCAGGGCTGAGCAGACCAGACCGTCCATGCCGGCCTTTTGCGCCAGCGCCGCCAGGCGCAGCACTTGTTCCTGAGGCTCGATATCCAGGCCGATCCCCGCCAAGTCCTCACGCTCCATGCTGGTCAGCACGGTCACGCCGATCAACAGCGGTTTCGGACCGCTGCGCTGATCGAGCACTTCACGGCACGCGGCCATCATGCGCAAGCCACCGGAACAATGCACATTGACCATCCACACGCCCATCTCTGCGGCAGCCTTGACGGCCATGGCAGTGGTGTTGGGGATGTCGTGAAATTTAAGGTCCAGGAACACTTCGAAACCCTTGTCACGCAAGGTGCCGACGATTTCCGAGGCACAGCTGGTGAACAGCTCCTTGCCGACTTTGACCCGGCAAAGCTTAGGGTCCAACTGGTCGGCCAGCTTCAGGGCGGCGTCACGGGTGGGGAAATCCAGGGCGACGATGATGGGCGTCTGGCAGGCGGACATGAGTGGGCTCTCAGGCAAGTCGAAATCGGCGCGCATTGTAGCGGAACCAGCGCCCGTGCGGGACCCGATGATCAGTAAATCATCATCTGCTCCAGCATGGGATCCTGCAGGACTTTGTGTCGAAACCGATACACTCGCGACATGCGCGCTACACGCCGGCACGTTACTGTCCGACGCCGCACCCCGTGCTCCCAGCGCTTCACGGCCTACCGACCGGAGCTTATGCTGGAGCCATTACCTCGCCGCCTTCTTTGCGATTGGCAGCCAACCTGGCAGATGAAGCACTTATGCAGACCCCCTTTATTGCCAATGCCGACGATCAGAAAAAAGCGTCTGACGATGACAAACGCTGGAACACCCGGGCACTGATCGTCGATGACGACGTGCCTATCCGTGAGCTGTTGATCGATTACCTGGCCCGCTTCGGCATTCGTGCCAGCGGCGTGACCGATGGCGCCGCCATGCGCCAGGCGATGCAGGCCGAGCATTTCGATGTAGTGGTGCTGGACTTGATGCTGCCAGGTGAAGATGGCTTGCAGCTGTGCCGGTGGTTGCGGGCCGAATCGGATATTCCGATCCTGATGCTGACTGCGCGCTGCGAACCCACCGATCGCATCATCGGCCTGGAACTGGGAGCCGATGACTACATGGCCAAGCCTTTCGAGCCCAGGGAACTGGTGGCGCGGATCCAGACGATCCTGCGCCGCGTGCGTGATGACCGCACCGAGCAACGTGCCAACATTCGCTTCGATAACTGGCGGCTCAACAGCGTACTGCGCCAATTGATTTCCGCCGACGGGCTGGTGGTGCCGCTGTCCAATGCGGAATTCCGGCTGTTGTGGGTGTTCATCGAACGGCCCCGCCGAGTACTCAGCCGTGAGCAACTGCTGGACGCAGCCCGTGGTCGCTCGATCGAGGCATTCGACCGTAGCATCGATTTGCTGGTGTCGCGCCTGCGGCAGAAGCTGGGCGATGATCCAAAAGCCCCGCAACTGATCAAGACAGTACGCGGCGAAGGCTATTTGTTCGACGCGCGGGACATCGGTTGATGCGCCTGCGCCTCGACACCCTGTTCGGCCGCCTGTTCGGCGTGCTGTTACTGGCAATTGTCCTGGCGCATCTGCTGGCCTTCGCCTGGTTTTCCTACTTTGCCCCGCCGCCTCCGCCTCCGGGCTCAGCGCCGGAGTTTTCCCGGCAAGGCAAGTTCTCCCAAGGCTCGGATTCGATGCCCGGCCGCCCACCGCGTCCCTGGTTCGGCGGCCCGGTAGTGCCGCTGACTTTTCAATTTGTATTTCTGATCGTGGCCGCCTGGTACGGTGCCAAGCTGCTGACCCGCCCCATCCAGCGCCTGAGCGATGCCGCCGAACGGTTGAGCGAAAATCTCGACAGTCCGCCGCTGGACGAAAGCGGCCCCCGGGAAGCGCGCCAGGCAGCCCATACGTTCAACCTGATGCAGCAGCGGATCCGTGAGCAGGTGCAGCAGCGCTCGCGCATGCTCGGCGCGGTTTCCCATGACCTGCGCACTCCGCTGTCGCGGCTCAAGCTGCGCCTCGAACAGATTGACGACCGCAAGCTGCAAGGCCAGATGCGCCAGGATCTGGACGACATGATCGGCATGCTCGACGCCACGCTGACCTATCTGCACGAACAACGCACCAGTGAAACGTTGCAAAGGATGGACGTGCAGGCCTTGGTGGAATCACTCAGCGAAAATGCCCAGGACCAGGGCGCCGATGTGCAGGTCGGCGGCATTTGCGCCCCGCTGCAGGTACAGCCGATGGCGCTGCGTTCCTGCATCAACAACCTCATCGACAATGCCCTGCGCTATGCCGGCCATGCTTTGATTCTCTTGGAAGACCAACGCCACCAGCTATTGATCCGTGTCATCGACCATGGCCCCGGCATCGCAGAAGAGAAACGCGAGGCCGTGTTCGAGCCCTTTTATCGCTTGGAAGGCTCGCGCAACCGCAACTCCGGCGGCGTCGGCCTGGGCATGACGATTGCCAGGGAGGCCGCCGAACGCCTGGGTGGGCAATTGACCCTGGAAGAAACACCGGGAGGCGGATTGACTGCGATCATCAGCCTGCCTCGCGCCTGACTATGGGCCTATCGTGCCTGGCTCTTGCTCCAATCGTTCAGCAAGCTGTACGCCACCGCCAGCAAGGTTGGACCGATGAACAGCCCAATGAAACCGAATGCAATCAGCCCGCCGAATACGCCCAGCAACACGATGACCAGCGGCAGGTTTCCGCCACGACTGATCAGGTAGGGCTTGAGCACGTTGTCCACCCCGCTGATGATGAAAGTCCCCCAGATGCCCAGGAACACCGCCATCCCGTACTCGCCCTTCCATGCCAGCCAGGCGGTGGCGGGGATCCAGACCAATGGCGGCCCCATGGGAATCAGGCTGAGCAGGAAGGTGACGATCCCCAGCACCAAGGCACCCGGTACCCCGGCGATCAGGAAGCCGATCAGCGCCAGCACGGCCTGGGCCGCCGCGGTCCCGATCACGCCATTGACCACGCGTTGCACCGTACCGGCCACCAGTTCGACGTAGTAGCCGGCGCGGTCGCCGATCAGCCGCTCCAGCAGCCCTTGGACAAAGGCTGCCAGTCGCGGGCCGTCGCGGTAGAAAAAGAACACGAACACAATGCTCAGGGTCAGTTCGAGGATCCCGCCGCCAATTTGCGCACTGCGGGCCAGCAACCAGTTGCCGACCCGTCCCAGGTACGGTTTGACGGAAGCCATCATCGCCGCACCTTGCTGGTCGATGCTGTCCCAGAGCGTCACCAGCCGTCCGCCCACCAATGGCACACCGGCCAGCCACTCGGGCGCTTCGGGCAGGCCGTCGACCTGGACGTCCTTGATGAAGGCCGTGGCATCGCGCACATGATCGGCCAGGTTGAACCCCAGCCACACCAACGGCACCGCCACCAGCAACATCCAGCCTACCGTCAGCAACGCCGCCGCCAGGGACTCACGGCCATGGACCCAACGCGTCAGCAAGCGCATCAGCGGCCAACTGGCAAACGCCAGCACAGCGCCCCAGAACAGCGCCGACCAGAACGGAGCCATTACCCAAAGGCTTGCTCCGAACAACACCAGGAGCAGGATCTGCACCAAAAGCCGATCGTTATTGAGCATGAAAGATCTCGAAAAAATAGATGACGGGGGTACGACGTCAAGCGCCTCCCCCGCTAGAGCTTATCGCATCAATTCAACGTGCAGGCCCGCTGCGTCACTCCTGGTAGCCTCCATCCTTGCCGCGCGGACACCCTGATCGACCAAGGCCTGGCGCCAAGCCTCGGCGTGCGGGCCAGCGATGCTGACTCGCAGGCCCGTATCCAGGTTCAGGGCCCGGGACAGCAGGCGCAACCAGGCGTCATCCGGCTCGCCGGCCAGACGCGGCAAATCCAGCACACCGGTGTCCTTGAGCTGGCGCAGCAGTGTCGCCGATGTCGGCAGGACGTTCCCCAAGGGCGCGCCCGCTTCGAACTGCTCGATGTGCAGGTACGCCTTGCGGTTGCCACGGGTTATCGCATACAGCGCGATCAGTGTGTTGTCCGCAGGCGGCGCCAGGCGCAGCAACAGGTAGGCCTGACCGTTATCGGCGCCATAGAGCTTGGCATTGCCGAATACGTCGTTGGCCCACAGGCTGCTTTCGCCGCAATCGCGGGCCTGGCACCAGAACAACAGCTCGGCGCCCTGCTTTTGCAAGGCTTCGCGCGCAGCGGTAAAGGCTTGGGTGGCGGAATGTTCCGGCGGCAATTCGTAGGTCACTGACGTCGCGTTGCCACGGGCATCGACCTGCCCGTCGAAACGCAACTGGCCGCTGATCCTGCGGATCGACCCCATCGGGTAGATGCGCTCCAGGTCGCTGGTTTGCCGGTAATCGACGATCTGCGCGTCGGGCATGCGTGGTACGCGTTCGAGGTCCCGGCTACCGGGCACATCGGCGGCCAACGCTGCCGGGCCGAGACAGGCCAGCGCCAACAGGACGAATGATTGAATGGTCGGTTTCATCGGATGGACTTAGCCTGGATCTGCGCGACGCAAAGGCGTTCGTCAATGCGCAGCAAGGCGAGTGGATGGATATCTGTCATGGTTGGCTCCCTTTCAACCCGCCCAGCCTCGGCACTTGCCCGGCGCAAGTCAAGAAACGCTGAAGAACCGATTGAAACAGTCTGCTACAAGCGCGGCACCGACCTCGTCGTTCAGGTGCAAATGATGACCGCCAGGCAGCTGTTCATGACTGAAGGGTAGACGCTCCAGCAACTCGGGGTGCTGGGCAAGCATGCCGTCGGCCGCCGCCACCAGATGAGCAGGACAAGCGACCCGAGCCACGAAGGCCATGGCTTGTTCATCGGTCAGGCGCAGCGGTGAGGGCAAGGTCAGCCGGTTGTCGGTGCGCCAGGTGTAGCCCCCCGGCACCGGCATCAGTCCGCGCTGGGCCAGCAGCTCGGCGGCTTCGCGGCTGACCGCCACCAGCCCTTTCATGCGGGCTTCGATGGCCCGGTCGAGGGTTTTGTAGACCGGTTTGCGCTTTTGTTGCAGCTCCATCTGCGCCTGCAAGGCCATGCCCATGCGCTCCGCCGCATTATCGCCTTTAGCCGTAGGAGGAATCACTCCGTCAATCAAGCCCAGGTGCGTAATCCGCTCGGGCAACGCGCCGGCCAATACCAGCGAAACAATCGCGCCCATGGAATGCCCCAGCAAGGCAAAACGCTTCAAGCCCAGTTGTTCAGCGACTTGCAGCACATCATGCGCGTAGTCCCACAGGGCGTAGCCGGCGCCAGGCGGGCGGTGTCCGGAATGACCGTGACCGGCCATGTCCAGGGCAATGACTCGCACGCCCTCAAGCCTCGGTGCCAGCCGGGCGAAACTGTTGGCATTGTCCAGCCAGCCATGCAAGGCGATCACCGGTCGGCCATCTTCCGGCCCGAACAGGTGGGCCGCCAGTTCAATATGAGGCAGGCTCAAGCGAACCTCTTCGACGGCATTCATGCTCGCTGCCCTTCCCAGCGCTGGAGCAGCTCCTTGATCAGCGTGGCCGTGTCCTGGGGGTGCTCAAGCGGAAACATGTGGCCGCCAGGCATGGTCAGGGATTCGCCCAAGGGCATGCGTCCTACCGAACGGGTGTGATGACGCATCACCACCCGGCTCTGCCGGCCTCGCACCACCGCCAGCGGCACTTGCAGCTTTAGAGCCAGACCTGGGCTGGTGTGCGGCACGCCGCGGTAGATGCTGATTTCCGTGGCCGGGTCAAAGCGCAGTCGCAACCGATCGCCGACGGGCTGCAAGCCATGCTGCAGGTACGCTTCGAAGCACTCCGGATCGAAACCGCGAAACAGCGTCTTGCCGGCAAAATAGGCCCGCGCCGATTCGAGATCGTTGAACTCCTCGCGCCGGCCCAGAGTCCGCCCGGCCGGGGTCAGGCGATCAATGAACCCCAGGCGCTTGGCGGCGAGGATCACCCAACGGTCCGCGCGGGTCAGCACCGGCGAATCGAGCATGACCACGCCCCGATACAGCCGAGGGCATCGCAACGCTGCGTGAAGGTGCAGCACGCCGCCTAGCGAGTGGCCCACGCCCCATACCGGCCCCGGTTGTTGTTCGAGGTGATGAATCAGTTCGTCCACCAGGTTGTTCCAGTTGTCATCCACCGGAAATCGCGGGTCATGGCCGTGCAACTCAAGATGAGCGACAGCGTATTGCGGCGCCAACGCGGCGAACAGCTTGCCGTAGGTGGCCGAGGGAAAACCATTGGCGTGGGCGAAAAACACCTGTGACATGTAGGCCGATCCATTGCGAGAACTGCAACCGATTGTGCGCAGAACCCCGTAGCGCGGCAATGACCGTAACTGACAGGAATGATGACAGCTGGATTCAAGCTGCAAGCTGCAAGCCTCACGCTGCCAGTAAACGCAGGCCTGCTTCGCTTGTAGCTTGTAGCTTGTAGCTTGTAGCTTGTAGCTTTTAGCGCCCCGGCGGCTGCTCACCCAACGGCACCACCGCCATGGTCAACCGCGATACGCAGTTGACCTTACCGTCATCGTTGATCAGGCGGATGTCCCAGACCTGGGTGGTGCGGCCCAGGTGAACCGAGCGGGCCGTGGCCGTGACGCGCCCGCTGCGCACTCCGCGCAGGTGATTGGCATTGATTTCCAGGCCCACGCAGTAAAACTTGCTGGTGTCGACGCAAAGGTAGGCGGCCATGGATCCGACCGTTTCGGCCAACACCACCGAAGCGCCGCCATGCAGCAGGCCGAACGGCTGGTGGGTGCGGTGATCGACCACCATGCTGGCGGTCAGGGACTCGTCGTCGAACGACTCGAAACGGATGTCCAGCACTTCGCTGATGGTGTTCTTACCGGCAGCGTTCAACTGTTCGATATTGGGGGTGGTGCGCCACAGACTCATCGTTGCCCTTCCTTTTTGATTTTTATGTTCCGGCAAGTGGTTTTTCAGGGATGCTTAAGGCTTTCGAGCTTCATCGCACCGGCCAACGGCAGGTCACCTTCAAGCTCGGCCAGCCCAGCCGTTTGCACCTGCTCGGGCTGCTGCAAGTGACCGTGCTGCAACAAGCCCAGCAAGCTGCCCACCAGCGGGTTGTGGCTGACCAACAGCACGTCATCCTGATCCTTCAGATGTTTCGGCACATCGGTCGGTCGGGTATCGGGCGTCAACCAGTCCACGGTAATCAGCTCAGGCTCGAACCCCAACGCTTCACGCACTAATTGCGCGGTCTGCTGGGCCCGCACGTAGGGGCTGGCATAGATGACCCGCAACGGCTCGCCCATCAACCGACCGGCGCTGCGCAGCACTTCTTCGCGACCATGCACCGTCAATACCCGCTCCGGATCGGGACGAACGCCGTGGGGCTCGGCCTCACCATGACGCAATACCCATAGTTTCATAGCTTTGGCTCCTCGTCGCGGACTGGATGCGGCGCCGGCGCCACGGTGTGAGGCGCTTCGCCTTCGGGTGTCCGTGGAGTCGGCCAGTCGGCGAACGGCCAGGGTTTCTGGTCGCTGTGGAAGGTGCCAAAGCGGCCGATCTGCGCCAGGAACTGGCTCAGGCTGTCGCCGAAATTCATCAAGCTGGCGCTGGGTGCGCCGTAGATCAACCGATAGATCAACTGCACCAGCACTACGGCGCCGAGAATGAACTGCGCCACCTGCCAGACCAGCAGGTAAATCACCATCCACAGCACACGCAGCAGGATGGATTCGTACTGAGGCTGCCCTTTTGGATCGTTCATGGTTCGCTCCTGCTTGCGGTCAAGGAATCAGTTGAAACCGCTGGTGGAAATGAAATCGACGTCGGTCTTCGGCTCGCCGCGCATCAACAGTTCGATGACCTGTTCCAGCGTCCGCCCTTCGAACAGAATCGCGTGCAGCCCGGCGACCAATGGCATGTAGACGCCGGCCTCCTGGGACTTGGCCTTGAGCACCTTGAGGGTATTGACGCCCTCGGCCACTTCGCCCAGGCGCGACACCGCCTCATCCAGGCTCAGCCCTTGGCCGAGAGCGAAACCCACCTGGTAGTTGCGGCTCTTGGGCGAGGAACAGGTGACGATCAAATCGCCCACCCCGGCCAGCCCGAGGAAAGTCATCGGGTTGGCGCCCTGGCTGACGGCAAAACGGGTCATTTCCGCCAGCGCCCGGGTGATCAGCATGCTCTTGGTGTTCTCACCCATGCCCAGCGCGACCGCCATGCCGGCGATGATTGCATAGACATTTTTCAACGCCCCACCCAATTCCACGCCGAAACGGTCAGCACTGGCGTAGACGCGGAAGGTGCGGCCATGCAGTGCCGCCTGGACCCGCTGGCACAGTTCTTCGTCTTCACTGGCGACCACGGTGGCGGTCAGTGCATGTTCGGCGATCTCGCGCGCCAGGTTCGGCCCGGAAATCACGCCGATGCGCGCCTTGGGAGCGATCTCTTCGAGGATCTCGCTCATCAGCTTGAAGCTCTGTGCCTCGATGCCTTTGGTCAGGCTCACCAGCAATTTGCCGCTCAAGCGTTCGGCATGCGCCGCCAATACCGAGCGCAAGGCGCTGGAGGGCAAGGCCACAAAGAACAGATCGCTGCCCTCAAGTGTCGCCTGCAAGTCAGTGACGGGCTCCACTTCAGGTCGGACCTTGATGCCTTTGAGGTAACGCGGATTCTCCCGGTTCACGCGGATGGCCTCGGCCTGCTCCGGGTCACGCATCCATTGGCGTACCGCGTGGCCATTTTCCGCCAGCAGGTTGGCCACGGCGGTGCCGAAACTCCCGCCTCCCAGGACCGCAATCGGGCGCTGTTCAGTCATATGCAATCCGCTCTTCCATACCAAGTGGCAATGCCGGGCATTATACGGAGCGGCCAGATCGCGACCAGCCCCGTCAGTAAATAGCCACAGCCGTAGGAGGCAGACCATCAATTTCCAGGAAAATGCTGTCAACGTGAATGGAAAAGTCGTTCGGCTCGGTTAACATGCCCGCCACCCTTCCTTTATCAGAGGCTGTGCCGTGCTCGTCGGCCCTTCCCGTTCAGGTTCACCACTGCTATTGGCGCTGATCATCAGCCCGCCAGTGGTGGCCGACGACTTGTTCGTGGACAACCAGCCCTTGCCCCAGGTACTGACCGCCACGCGCCTGAAACAATCGCCAGCGGCGGTGCCGGGCAGCATGACGGTGCTCGACAGCGAACTGATCAAGGCCAGCGGCGCCCGGGACATCAGCGAATTGTTGCGCCTGGTGCCGGGCATGATGGTCGGCAATCTCAGCGGCAACCAGGCCACGGCGAACTACCACGGCACCAGCGCCAGCGAAGCGCGACGCATGCAGGTGCTGATCGACGGCCGCTCGGTGTACCGCGCCGGCCTCGCGACGGTGGACTGGAGCGATATTCCGGTGGCCATGGAAGACATCGATCGGATCGAAGTCTTCCGCGGCCCCAACACCGTCAGCTACGGCGCCAACGCCCTGATGGCGGTCGTCAACATCATCACCCGCGCCCCGGCCGACAGCCACGGTACACGCTTGAAAATAACCCGGGGCCAGCGCGGGATCGGCGACTGGTACGCGAGCCAGGGCAGCGGCTGGGAGAACGGAGACTGGCGACTTTCACTGTCAGGCCAGGAAGACGACGGTTTTGACAGTGACCGCAACGGCGCAAACTACCGCGACAGTCGACGCCTGGACCGCTTCAACCTGTCGGTCAGCCAGACCCTGGACGAACGCCAGAGCATCGACTGGCAGTTGAATGCCAAGGACGGGACCAATCAACGGCCTTATACCTATCGCCCGGTTTTCGCCGGGATTACCGAGGCTGGGGATAACTCTGACGTCATTGCCAAGGATTACGCCGGCTCGCTGCGCTGGAACCTGGACCTGAATCCCAATCACAGTCTTTATGTGCAAGGTTCCATCCAGCATTGGGACCGCCAACAAACCTGGCGCGCCTGTGACGCCGAAGTATCCTTCAGTCCGCAACTGACGGACCTCTGGCAACTCAACCCGTATTACGCCGAGAAGCTGGCGCGCAATATTCCCAGCTTCCTCGGCACGGGTGCGCCTGCCGGCACGGCCCAGGAACAGGCCCTGGCCAACCAGGTGCTCGACCAGTGGCGCAACGGCGCTTCGCAAACCCTGTGCGGTGACATCGACCAGAGCGCCCGGGAATCGCGCTATGACTTGGAAATCCAGGACACCCTGAGCTTGTCCGACAGCCTGCGGCTGGTCACGGGGGCGAACTATCGCTACGACCGCGCCAACTCCGAAACCTACTTCAACGGCACGCTCGACGACACCACTTGGCGCCTGTTCGGCCAGCTTGAATGGCGGGCCAGCGAGCACTGGCTGTTGCAGGGTGGTGCCATGTTCGAAGACACGCGTCTGACCGGCAGCTCGCTGACCCCGCGCATGGCGGTCAACTATCTGATCACCCCGCGACACGGACTGCGGGCGGTGTACTCCGAGGCCGTGCGCTCGCCGGACATGTTCGAGAACAATGTCAATTGGAGCTACCAGGTGACCAACCTGCGGCCCGCCGCGTTCGGCCAGGACAGCGCCCGTTATTTCGTCCGCACCCGCGGTCCAGGCAACCTGGAGCAGGAGCACATGCGCTCCCGGGAGCTGGGCTACAACGGATATTTCATGGACCTGGGCCTGGCGGTCGATGTGAAGCTGTTCCATGACGAAATTACCGGCATGATCAGCGAACCGCTGCGCAACAATCAGTACATCGCCAGCAACAGCAACGAATCGCAATTTACCGGCGCCGAGACCCAATTGGACTGGCGCGTGACCCGCGCCGATCGCCTGCGCCTGACCTACGCCTACGTTGACGCCCTGGCGAGCAATCCCCTCGATGAACAACTGACCGCCCGCAACAGCGGTTCGGCCGGCTGGCTCCGTGACTGGGGCCGAGGCTGGAACAGCGCGGTTTTCTATTACGCCGCTGATGCCCTCAATGGCTACCGCTACGAGCGGGTCGACACCCGCCTCGCCCGGCGCATCCCCCTGGGCAAGGCCAGCCTGGAGCTGGCGGGCATCCTGCAACAGCGTCTCGACGATCAGCCGACCACGTTCGTCGACAACCGCTACGACTCCCGTCATGTGCTGTATTTCAGCGCGGAGTTGTCTTTCTAGATGTTCGGCGGCCAACCGAGCAAGACGCCCTTTTGTGGCCGCCTGTGGTGGCTGCTGTGCCTGGCGTTCGCCGGCCTGCTGGGCACCCTTGAGGCGCGGGCCGCCGAGATTCTGTTGACCGGCGCCCAGGACAGCCCCGGCGTGCAATCGTTTACCCAAGCCCTACAGGCCCGGCGTCCCCAGGACCGCGTGCGGTTTGCACTCCTGTCCAGCCTGCCGGCACCGGACCGTTTGCCCGCCGACGCGCGCCTGGTCCTGCTGGACCTGCCGAGCCTCGACTGGCGCCTGCAAACGCCCAACGGTCCGGCCACCCTGGTGCTGCGGATCAGCCGCCAACAAGCCCGCGAGCGCCTCGGCGAGGCGACGCCCGCTCAACTGAGCCTGCTCTGGAGCGATCCGCCGATGGCCCGGCAATTGCGCCTGATTCGCAAAGTCCTGCCGCAAGTGCGGCGGGTCGGCGTGCTGTTCGACAGGCACAGCGAGTTTCTGCTCAAGGACCTTCGCCAGGCCGCGACGCCCCTGGGCCTGGAAATCGTCAGCGAACGCTGGGACGACACCAACGACAGCCGCCCCTTGCAAAGGCTGTTGGGCCAGAGCGATGTCTTGCTGGGCCTCGATGACCCCGACCTCTATAACCCCAAGACCGTGAAGAACGTGCTGCTCAGCAGTTATGCCCGACAACGGGCGCTGATCGGCCCAAGTGCCGCCTTCGTCAAGGCCGGCAGCCTGGCCAGCACCTACAGCGACCAGGAAGATTGGCTGGCGATTCTTGACGACCTGCTCGACCGCCCCACCGCCACTTGGCCACGCGCCTTGTATCCGGCCCGCTTCAAGATTCTGAGCAACCAGCAGGTCGCCCGCTCGCTGGGGATCGAACCGATTGACGCCGAATACGTTGCTGCGCAGTTGGCAGAAGGAGAACATCGCCCATGACCTTGCGTCGCCGTTGGGACATCAATACCCGCACCCAGCTCATTGCGCTTGGCCCGGCTTTGTTGCTGACCGTGCTGTTGATCAGCTTTTTCACCTTCGTGCGAATCCAGGACCTGCGCCAGGAACTCAACCACACCGGGCAACTGATCGCTAACCAACTGGCCCCGGCGGCGGAATACGGTGTGATCTCCGGCAACAACGAAGTACTGGAAAGCCTGCTCACGGCCACGCTCGCCACGCCACACGTGCGCTTCCTGGAAGTCCAGGATCGCTCGGAGCGGGTGCTTGTGTACGTCGAGCAACCGGCACAAACCGGCGGCCATTCCCGGCAGGTGGAGGTGTTCCAGGCCCCGGTTCGCCTGCAGCGCATTGCCTTGAATAATGATTTCCTGCAGAGCGCCGGCCCATCCATCGAGATGCCCGGCGAGGATTATCTGGGCCGTGTCATCGTCGGCATGTCCAGTGACGCCTTCAGCCAGCGCCAACAGGAAATTTTGCTCAAGGCAGCGATCCTGGCCCTGTTCGCCCTGTTGTTCACCTTCCTGGTGGCGCGTCGCCTGGCGGCGAGCCTGTCGCAGCCGATTCGCGACATCGGCAACGCGGTCAAGGCCATCCAGCAAGGCGACTACAGCACCCCACTGCCGATCGTCGATGACGGCGAACTGGGCGCGTTGTCGCGGCACATCAACAATCTGGCGGACGGCCTGGAACAAGCCAGCCGCGAACAGCACCAGGCCATGGCGCAACTGATCAAGACTCGGGAGGAAGCGGAAAAAGCCAACAGCGCCAAGTCGGAATTCCTCGCGATGATGAGCCATGAACTGCGCACGCCGATGAACGGTGTGCTGGGCATGCTGCAGCTGCTGGAAACCACGCAGATGACCGATGAGCAGCAGGAGTACACCGCGCTGGCGTCGGAATCCACCGAGCACCTGTTGAAGGTGATCAACGACATCCTCGATTTCTCGCGCATCGAACGTTCGGCGCTGGAACTGGAACATATTCCTTTCAACTTGTCTGAACTGGTCGGCAGCTGTGCCCAATCGTTCCAGCACAGCGCCGCGCAACGCAAGCTGGGCCTGGACCTGCTGATCCCTGACGACATGAAGGTGCTGCGGGTGCAAGGCGACCCGACGCGTATCCGGCAGATCCTGGTGAACCTGATCGGCAACGCACTGAAGTTCACCGACCAGGGACGCGTCACCGTGCAATGCCAATGGCAGGCCCTGGATCACGAGTTGCTGTGGTTCACCTGCACGGTGCGCGACAGTGGCATCGGTATCCCAGCCGAGAGCCTGGAGCGGATGTTCGATGCTTTCCAACAGGCCGACAGTTCGATTTCCCGGCGCTACGGCGGCACGGGCCTGGGCCTGCCGATCGCCCGCACCCTGGCCGAACGCATGGGCGGCACGCTGCGTGCCCAGAGCCAGGAGGGCCAGGGTTCGGTGTTTACCTTGGAAATTCCGTTGGCCCTGTCGCGCCTGGCCCCACCGATCCTCGTCCCGCGCCTGCCTGCTGGAAACGGTGATGGAGAAGGCCGCAACATCTTGCTGGTAGAAGACAACCCGGTGAACCAGACCGTGATCGAAGCGATGCTGCGCAGCCTGGGCTTCAAGGTCAGCGTTGCCACGGACGGCGCCCAGGCGGTACGCAGCGCCGAGAGCCTGATTTTCGAAGCGATCCTGATGGACTGCCGGCTGCCGGTGATCGATGGCTACGAAGCCACGCGCCAGATTCGCCAGTTGCCCGGCTGCGCCGAGGTGCCCATCATCGCGCTGACGGCCAACGCGTTGCAGGGCGACCGCGAAGCGTGCCTCGCGGCGGGCATGAACGATTACCTGGCAAAACCCTTCAAACGGGTAGACCTGCAGCAGATTCTGCAGCGTTGGGTGGGATGAATGCGGTCTCTTGGACTATCTGTGACTGGCGTGAAAGGCGAAAGTGCGGCAGTCTTAGGCACCCGGACACGCCTCGATCGGGAAAGGAATAACCATTTCAGTGCACAGGTGTACATTCATTTTCCCGTGTGCTGTGACTTTCACTACAACGCAATAGTCTATGAGTAGGCTGCCGACTCGAGGCATGAACGCTTCGATCGGCCGGGAAGATTTGCCCCACCCTGCCGCATGGGACTATTGAGGAGCTCGCATGACCAAACAAAACGCCTTTACTCGGGAAGATCTGCTGCGCTGCAGTCGCGGTGAGCTGTTCGGCCCAGGTAACGCGCAACTGCCCGCCCCGAACATGCTGATGGTGGATCGCATTACCCATATCAGCGAAGAGGGTGGCAAGTACGGCAAAGGTGAATTGGTCGCCGAGCTGGATATCACTCCGGACCTGTGGTTCTTCGCCTGTCACTTCGAAGGCGACCCGGTGATGCCGGGCTGCCTGGGCCTGGATGCCATGTGGCAACTGGTCGGCTTCTTCCTCGGCTGGCAGGGCCTGCCGGGTCGCGGTCGCGCCTTGGGCTCGGGCGAAGTGAAGTTCTTCGGTCAGGTTCTGCCGACCGCCAAGAAGATCACCTATAACATTCATATCAAACGCGTCCTCAAGGGCAAGCTGAACATGGCCATTGCCGATGGTTCGGTGGCTGTCGACGGTCGCGAGATCTACACCGCCGAAGGCCTTCGGGTCGGCGTTTTCACCTCCACTGACAACTTCTAAGGGTTATCCGCATGCGCCGCGTCGTTATCACTGGTCTGGGCATCGTTTCGTGCCTGGGCAATGACAAAGAGACCGTCTCCGCTAACCTGCGTGCAAGTCGCCCTGGCATCCGGTACAACCCGGAATATGCCGAAATGGGTCTGCGTAGCCAGGTTTCCGGCTCCATTGACCTCAACCTCGAAGAGCTGATCGATCGCAAGATCTATCGTTTCGTCGGCCATGCGGCGGCTTACGCCTACCTGGCCATGAAGGACGCCATCGCTGACTCCGGCCTGACCGAAGAGCAGGTATCCAACCCGCGCACCGGCCTGATCGCCGGCTCCGGCGGCGCCTCGACCTTGAACCAGATGGAAGCGCTGGACATCCTGCGCGAGAAAGGCGTCAAGCGCGTAGGTCCGTACCGCGTCACGCGGACCATGAGCAGCACCGTTTCCGCCTGCCTGGCCACACCATTCAAGATCAAGGGCCTGAACTACTCCATCGCTTCTGCCTGCGCCACCAGTGCCCACTGCATCGGTACCGCCATGGAACAGATCCAGATGGGCAAGCAGGACATCGTCTTTGCCGGTGGCGGCGAAGAAGAACATTGGAGCCAGTCGTTCCTGTTCGACGCGATGGGCGCCCTGTCCAGCAAGCGCAACGACACACCGGAAAAAGCCTCTCGTGCCTACGATGCCGACCGTGACGGCTTCGTCATCGCCGGCGGTGGTGGCATGGTCGTGGTCGAGGAGCTGGAACACGCCCTTGCCCGTGGCGCAAAAATCTATGCGGAAATTGTCGGCTACGGCGCCACTTCGGACGGCTACGACATGGTTGCCCCGAGCGGCGAAGGTGCCGTGCGTTGCATGCAAATGGCGATGTCCACCGTCGATGCACCGATCGACTACCTGAACACCCACGGCACCTCGACCCCGGTCGGCGATGTCGCGGAGATGAAAGGCGTGCGTGAAGTGTTCGGCGACAAAGCCCCGGCCATCAGCTCCACCAAGAGCCTGTCGGGTCACTCCCTGGGCGCCGCCGGCGTTCACGAAGCGATCTACTGCATGCTGATGATGGAAGGCAACTTCATGGCCGGTTCGGCCAACATCGACGAGCTGGACCCGGAAGTGGCCGACCTGCCGATCCTGACCAAGACTCGCGAAAATGCCACCATCAACACCGTGATGAGCAACAGCTTCGGCTTCGGTGGCACTAACGCCACCTTGGTGATGAAGCGCTGGCAGGGCAAGTAAGCCCCGCCGCTACGCCGCACACAAAAACGCCCCGACTGGTTCGGGGCGTTTTTTTGCCTGCTCAGTTCAAGTTCAGCGCACGACAAACCGCTGCTGCGTCAGCAGTCGATCACCCTGGAACACCATGAACCGCCATTCCCCCGGCACCACTTCATGGCTTTCGGTGAACTCATACGCCATCACGTCCTGAGGCGCACCGGGCACCAGTTTCTGGATGACTTCGAACTTGTCATGCCGCACGCCATCGGGAGTACGAATGCCTGGCGTGAAGTACAGCAGGGTCAACGGTTGGTCATCCGCGACCTTGCCCGCCAACTGGTAGCGCATGCCAAATTTGGTGCCCAGCTTGGCCGGCACGCTTTCGGTCTGGCGGATCTGTTCGTTGCTGCGACGCAGGACCCGCTCGCCCGATTGCAGCTCGGCTTGTGGCCCTTCGAATACACCGTACTCCACCGGACCTTCGACACGGACTTCCGCCTGGGCCAGGCCACAGGTCATCAACAGCGCGAGCAGCGCGCTTGGACGGGTGAGATGCATATTGCGCTCCTTGATTGAGATGAGCGCGAGGGTATGACGCGGGGGTGACAGGCTGATGACAAAGCGATTGTTCACGCTGGTGCTTTTGTGGCGAGGGGATTTATCCCCGTTGGACTGCGCAGCAGGCCCAAAACTGACGAATATGATAGGCCTGACACACCTGGATCCGGACTTTAGGGCCGCTTCGCGACCCAGCGGGGATAAATCCCCTCGCCACAAAAGCGGTCTCAACGCGGGACAGCGCGAGGCAACACCGAAAGGAAATTATCCCGCGCCACTTTCCTCGCCACGTCTTCCGGCAAGGCGTCCAGGAACGGGTCAAAGCTGCGCAGCTCCTTACCCAGTTTGTTGAAGCGTCCTACCACATCAGATCCCAGCATGAAGCGTTCAGGGAAGCGCTCCACCAGCTTTACCCATTCATCCCTGGGCTTGCCCGCCTCGTCGAGCAAATACGGCGTGAGCATGCTCCAGGACAGGTCGATGAACAGGTTGGGGTAGGACTCGAGCATCCGCGTCAGCGTGGGCAGCAGGAAATCCAGCTGAGTCTGGTGCCGATGAATCTCCATGCTGGTGCCGGCATGAGCCCAAATGAACCGTGTGTGTGGATGATTACGCAACGGCTCTTCCATTTCCGCCAGGTAAAGCGGATTTCTCTCACGCTTGGACGTGATATTGGAATGCAGCATCACCGGCAGGTCGTTCTCGGCGGCCAGGTGATAAATCCGGGTCATGGCCTCGTTGTTAGCGCGGGGGGTGTCGCCGGAGGTCAGCGCCGTCAAGTCGTCATGGCGAGTGAACACTTCGCCGATGCCTTGCCACAGCCCAGGGTACAGGTCGAGCATGCGCTGGATATGCGCAGCGGAATTCTTGTCGTTGGGATTGAAGCCTGACAGGAACGGATGGAAATGCTGGCGTTGTTCGGCGGGCAGTTTGTTTACCGCTGCGGCGACTATCACGTCGGTGGCGCTGTACCAATAGGCGTCCGCATCGTCACCGGCGTAATAACGCGGACGCTTGGGCTCGTCCTCATGCCATTTCTTTGCCACCGGCACGCCGGAAATCATGACGTGCTCGATGCGGTTGTCGGCCATGGCCTTGAGCAGCTTGGGCATGCCGGCGGTTTCCTGGAAGAAATCGACGTAATGCAGGTGCGCATCGCTGTAGGCATATTCGCGAGCGACGGCGCCGCTGCTGGAAACGGCCAGCAAACAGGCGAAAATCAGACGGGTCGAGGGCACGGGCACTCTCCAAAAGCCATGAGCAAGCATAGACCCCATCCGTCTCGCCTGGGTTCAAGCCGCCGCTGCCGCTCGTTGTGAGCTCGGGTTATGCTCTGCGCACTCGTCGTTCAACCTGGAAGCCCCCATGACCGCTCCCCTGATCGTTCGTCCCCGTGCAGAAGATGTGGAAGGCCAGCCCATTCTGCGGCCGCTGCCGTCGGCCAAATGCCGCAGCGTCGGACCCTTCGTGTTTTTCGACCACATGCTGCAAACCCCCTACCCCGCCGATAAAGGCATGAATATCCGCCAGCACCCGCATATTGGCCTGTCCACCCTCACCTACCTGTTCGAGGGAACACTCCAACACAAGGACAGCCTCGGTTCCGATCAGGTGGTGCGTGCCGGGGACGTGAGCTGGATGACGGCGGGCAGCGGCATCGCCCATGTCGAGCGCACCCCTGACTCATTGCTGGGCAGCGCTTTTGTCATGCATGGCCTGCAAGTCTGGTTGGCTTCGCCCAAGTCCCATGAGCAAGGGCCAGGGCACTACAGCCATCATCCGGCCCAGACCCTGCCGGTCAGCAATAACCTGGGCGTCAGCATCCGCATGATTGCCGGGTCAGGCTTTTGCCTGGAGTCGCCGGTCCCGGTACTGTCGCCTACGCTGTATGCCGAACTGAACCTGCAAACCGCGACGACACTGCTGATCCCGACCGAGCATGAAGAACGCGCACTGTATGTCCTGAGCGGCGAGGCGCAGCTGGACGGTGAACCGCTGGAGCCTCATTCGCTGGTGATACTGCCAGCGGGGGAAGAGATGGCACTGTTTGCCGACAGCGATTGTCACGCCGTGCTGTTCGGCGGCGCTCCGCTGGATGGGCCACGTCGGATGAACTGGAATTTCGTTTCCAGCGACCCGGCCCGCATAGACGAAGCCCGCCAGCGCTGGGCGGCCGGGGACTGGCCGACGGTGCCGGGGGAAAGCGAGCGGATCGAATTGCCCTAGATTCACACCCATCCCGTGGCGAGGGAGCAAGCACCCTCGCCACAGTTATTGGGTGCATTCAGCCCTTGAACACTTCATCCAGCAAATTATGCATCGACCGGAACGCGCGCCCGGCGACCTTGGCGTCGTACATCATTTTGCCAGGCACATTGGCTTGTGGATCGGTGAAAGAGTGCACCGCGCCGCCATAGCTGAGCAATTGCCAGTCCACACCCGCGGCATTCATCTCATCTTCGAACGCCGGCAGTTGTTCCTTCGGCACCAGCGGGTCGGACGCGCCGTGCATCACCAACACCGCGCCGTTGATATTTTGCGCATCGGCCGGGTCCGGTGTATCCAGGGTGCCGTGAAAGGAAATGGTGGCCTTCAGCGGCGCACCGCTTCGCGCCAGTTCCAGGGCGCAGCAGCCACCGAAGCAGAAGCCGAACGTGGCCAGTCTCGCCGTATCGACCTCTGCGTCACCCTGGCTCTGCAGTTGTTCGAACGCGGCCTGCATGCGCTTGCGCAACAACGCCCGGTCGTTCTTGAGAGGCATCATCGCCGCCCCGGCCTCCTCGGCATTGCTCGGGCGCACCGTTTGCCCGTACAGGTCGGCGATCAACACCACATAACCATTAGCCGCCACCGATCTGGCGATGTCTTCGGCACCCGCCCCGACACCCATCCAGTTCGGCGCCATCAGCAAACCCGGACGCGGGCCCTGCTGGTTGACGTCGAAGGCCAGACGACCTTCATAACTTTGACCATCGATCTGATAGACCAGCGAACGAACCGTAACCTCACTCATGACGGACTCCTTTTTGACTGAACACCAGAAATGACAAAACCCGCCGAAGCGGGTTTTGTCTCACTTGATCAAGCTGACAGTTCAACCAGCAACTTGTTCAGGCGACGGACATACGCCGCCGGGTCCTTCAAGCTGTCGCCGGCCGCCAGGGCCGCCTGATCGAAGAGTATGTGCGACAAGTCGCCGAAACGCTCTTCGCTCTGCTCGTTATCGAGCTTCTCCACCAGCGGGTGCGCCGGGTTGAATTCGAAGATCGGCTTGGAATCCGGGACCTTCTGGCCGCTGGCTTCGAGGATCTGGCGCATCTGCAAACCGAGGTCCTGCTCACCGATAGCCAGGATCGCCGGCGAATCGGTCAGGCGGTGGGAAACACGCACTTCGCTAACGGCATCGCCGAGGGCCGTCTTGATCCGCTCGACCAGGCCTTCCTTGCTCTTGGCGACTTCTTCGGCGGCTTTCTTGTCTTCTTCCGAATCCAGGTTGCCGAGGTCCAGGTCGCCACGGGCCACGTCGACAAAACTCTTGCCGTCGAACTCGTTGAGGTAGCTCATCAGCCACTCATCGATGCGGTCGGTCAGCAGCAGCACTTCGATGCCTTTTTTGCGGAAGACTTCCAGGTGCGGGCTGTTTTTCACCTGTGCATAAGTTTCACCGGTGAGGAAGTAGATCTTGTCCTGGCCTTCCTTGGCGCGAGCCAGGTAGTCGGCCAAGCCAACGACCTGCTCGCCATCGTCACCCTGGGTGGATGCAAAGCGCAGCAGGCCGGCGATTTTCTCTTTGTTGGCGAAGTCCTCGGCAGGACCTTCTTTCATCACCTGGCCGAAGTTCTTCCAGAAGCTCTTGTATTGCTCCGGCTCGTTCTTGGCCAGTTTTTCCAGCATGTCCAGGACGCGCTTGGTCAGTGCCGACTTCATGGAGTCGATGATCGGGTCTTTCTGCAGGATTTCCCGCGAGACGTTCAGCGACAGGTCATTGGAGTCCACCACACCCTTGATGAAGCGCAGGTACAACGGCAGGAACGATTCGGCCTGGTCCATGACGAACACACGCTGCACGTACAGTTTCAGGCCGCGTGGCGCTTCACGTTGGTACAAGTCGAACGGCGCACGGGCCGGCACGTACAACAGGGAGTTGTATTCCAGCTTGCCTTCGACCTTGTTATGGCTCCAGCTCAGCGGGTTCTCGTAGTCGTGGGCGATGTGCTTGTAGAACTCCTGGTATTCCTCGTCCGTAACCTCGGTGCGTGGACGGGTCCACAGGGCACTGGCGCGGTTGACGGTTTCCCATTCCACTTCAGGCTTTTCTTCACCTTCGGCAACGGTGACTTCCTTCGGCAACTCGATCGGCAGCGCGATGTGGTCGGAGTATTTCTTGATGATGTTGCGCAGGCGCCAGCCATCGGCGAACTCGTCCTCGCCGGACTTGAGGTGCAACACGATGCGAGTACCGCGATCAGCCTTGTCGACGGTGGCGACTTCAAATTCGCCCTCGCCCTTCGACGACCAATGCACGCCTTCGCTCGCCGCGAGGCCGGCACGGCGGCTGAACACTTCGACCTGATCGGCGACGATGAAGGCGGAGTAGAAACCGACGCCGAACTGACCGATCAGGTGGGAATCTTTCTTCTGGTCGCCGGACAGGTTTTTCATGAAGTCGGCGGTGCCCGACTTGGCGATGGTGCCCAGGTGCGTGATCACCTCTTCGCGGCTCATGCCGATGCCATTGTCTTCGAGGGTGACGGTTTTCGCGTCCTTGTCGAAGCTCACACGGATCTTCAGCTCATTACCGCCTTCCAGCAGCTCTGGCTTGGACAGCGCTTCAAAACGTAACTTGTCGACAGCGTCAGAGGCGTTCGAGATCAGCTCGCGAAGGAAAATTTCCTTATTCGAATACAGCGAGTGAATCATCAGGTGCAGCAGTTGCTTCACCTCGGTCTGGAAGCCCAGGGTTTCCTTTTGAGTTTCCACGCTCATGGTCATCAAACTCCAAGTGGATGGTGGTGTCCGCCTCGCAGAGATTGGCGGCGGGATGTCCTGAAGGTTGGGGCAACGGTGATGATTTCAAGGGCCGGTCGGCTTGGAAGGTGCAGGGATTTTGAAATGGGCCCGGGCCGTTGCAATAGGCTCGGCCTCACTTTCCTGCCAGGCGGTGATCGCCACATTGGCTACGCGCCGCCCCTGGCGCCATACCTGGCATCTGGCATAGGTGTCGCGAAACTGCCCGGCGCGCAGGTAATCCAGGGAAAAATCGATGATCTTCGGCACGCCCGGCGCACGGGTGGCGATCAGCAGATGAACGGCAGCCGACAACTCCATGAACCCGGCGATCACTCCGCCATGAATGGCTGGCAGCAAAGGGTTACCAATGTTGTCCTTGTTGGCCGGCAGGCAAAACAGCAGTTCGTCGCCCTGCTGCGTGCATTCAACGCCAATCAGTTGCGCATAGGGAATCGAAGCGAGCAGCAGCGCGTAGTCGCCCTGTTCGCAGGCGCGGCGCAGTTGTTCCTCGGTGATGTCGGTCATGGCTGCGCCACGGCGGCCATCGGGCCGCCCTTCCCTATTCCCCGGGCATGCTCGCCCAGGCGCATGAACGTGCCCACCACATGAGCGATGGGTTGCTGGGGGTCGTCCTGGTAGGCGAAACCGCGGGAGAAGATCACATCCGGAGTCACCCGGTAGCATTGAGCGAAGCCGTAGACGTCCTTGTGGGGCTCGGCGGCGTGCATATAGTCGATGCGCAGGTCGAGGGTGGGACAGACTTCGAATTGCGGGAGCACGCATAAGGTCGACATGCCGCACGCGGTGTCCATCAATGAGGTCAACGCGCCACCATGGATGATGCCCGTCAACGGGTTGCCAATGATTCGCGGGCTGAACGGCAGGATGACCGTCAGCCCGTCACGACTGGCGCTGTGCAACGTCAAGCCCAGTACCTGGCAATGCCGCAGCGCGGATAAAAAGCGTGTCGCGCGCTCAAAAACGAGATCTTCAGCCATGTTCATCAACGCCCTTGTTTGTTTATAGGTCTGGCAACAGGCGGGTGCGCTAAAGTTCCGCAACCTTGCAAAGTTATATATCTGTCGCAAAAGAGGAACTTAACCTGAGGGGGGTTGCTCAAAAGGCCAGTAGTTATTTCCATAAGGAGAAACACCCCATGCGTAAGACTTTTGCTATTGCCTTGATGTTGGCCGCCTCCCTCGGTCTCGCTGCCTGCGATAAAAAATCCGAGGACAAAGCTCAAGATGCCAACCAACACGCTGAGCAAGCTCAGCAAGACATGAACAAAGCACAGGATAAAGTGAACGACGCGGCGAAAGAAAACGCCGAAGCCGCCAAAGCTCAGTCTGAATCGAACAGCGCCGCCCAGCAGGAACAAGCCCCTGCTACCGCGCCTAAAACCAACTGATACGGTTTTAGCAGTAAAAGAAAACCCGCCTGGAGCGGGTTTTCTTTTGCCTGCAATTTGGGCGGCTCAACGCTGCGTCACGCGGTTTCCTTGCCGGCCTCGGACGTTGGCGCTTCGGTAGGCGTATAGACCATTACATCCAGCACGTCCGAATGAAACTCGCGCTGATACAGCACAAACACCACACCGGCGCTCATCAACATGAATAACAAGGGGCTGACGAACCACGCCAACATGGTCATGCCGAAATAATAGGCGCGCAGGCCGAAGTTGAACTGGTTGGCCGCCATGGAGATGACCCGTGCCGCTCTTGATGCAAAGGCCTTGCGCTCTTGCTCGGACACATGCCGTTCACCGATCATCGGCGCCGAACCCACCAGGACCGCGGCAAAGTTGTACTGGCGCATGCACCAACTGAACGTGAAGAACGCATACACGAACACCAGCGCCAGGCACAGCAGCTTCACCTCCGCCATGCCTTGGGAAGCCTGTTGCACCAGTGGCAGGTCCGCGAGCAACGACACCGCACGGTCAGACGCGCCCAATACCGTGAGGATACCGGCGAGGATAATCAGCGTACTGGAGGCGAAGAACGACGCGTTGCGCTCAAGGTTACCGATCACGCTGGCATCGGCGATGCGGTTATCGCGCAGCAACATGCGACGCATCCAATCTTCTCGGTACAGGTGCATGACGCTGGCCAGGCACGCCGTATCGCGCGCTTTCCAGGAAGCGTAACGGGTGTAGCCAGCCCAGCAAATAATGAACCATACGGCGGCGAGAAGATGAATCAGGTTGGCTTGAATGAATGACATGCAATTCCCTGTATGACAATAACGAACGCCGGAACCGTGTTTGCGGACTCAGGACACCCCATTCGACGCTGGCTCAAGGAAAAAGACACTGCACCCATAAAAAAAATGCCCCGTATCGATTGATACGGGGCATTTCGTTTTCCCAGTGTGCCTGCTCGAAGCCGCTTAAGCCAGTGCTTGGCTGCGCTTGCCCAATAGCCGGTCGCAGACCACCGCGACCACCAGGGTCATGACCGAAGGGATCAGCCAGGCCAGGCCCTGCTCGCTCAGAGGCAGGTGGGCCAATTGTGCCGGCATCCAGTCCGCCAACCCGGCGCCCTTGAGGGCATCGATCAAGCCAAACAGGAAAGAAACCAGCATGACCGGGCCGACGATGCGCCCTTGCTCGTGCCAGAAATCCTTGCAGAAGCTCAGGGCCACCAGAACGATGCAGGGTGGATAGATCGCCGTCAGCACCGGAATCGAGAAGGCGATCAGCTTGGTCAGGCCGAGGTTGGAGACCAGCAGCGAAAACGCCGCCAGGATGATCACCAGCGTCTTGTACGACAGCGGCAGGACGCGGCTGAAGTATTCGGCACAGGCGCAGGTCAGGCCGACCGCAGTCACCAGGCACGCCAGGGAGATCAGTACCGCGAGGAAACCACTGCCCAGGCTGCCGAACGTGTGTTGCACGTAGGCATGCAGCACGGCCGCGCCATTGGTTGCGCCCGCCGCCACTTCGTGGCTGCCGGAGCCCAGGCGGAACAGGCTGACGTAGACCAGCGCCAGGCCCACTCCGGCGATCAGCCCGGCGATGATCGCGTAGCGGGTGATCAAGGCCGGCGACTCGACGCCCCGGGAACGGATCGCGTTGACGATGACGATGCCAAACACCAATGCGCCCAGGGTATCCATGGTCAGGTAACCATTGATGAAGCCTTGGGAAAACGGCGCCGCCACATATTCAGGCGTTGCCACGCCAATATCGCCGGCAGGCAGGGCAAACGCAGCGATGCCCAGCACCGCCAGGGCGATGATCTTCAGTGGCGCCAGGAAGCGCCCGACGGTGTCCAGCAAGCGGCCCGGATAGAGCGAGATGAAGAACACCAGCAGGAAGTACACCGCACTATAAAGAAACAGCGCCAGCGGACTTTCGCCGGTCAGCGGCGCAAGGCCGACTTCGAACGATACGGTGGCGGTTCGCGGCGTGGCGAACAGCGGGCCGACAGCCAGGTAGCACACCGCCGCCAGCAAACCACCGGCGATCTTGCCTATAGGGCTGCTCAAGGCATCCATAGCCCCGCCGACCTTGGCCAGCGCAACGACGGTGATCACCGGCAGCCCGACCGCGGTGATCAAAAAGCCCAGCGCCGCCATCCAGACATGAGGCCCGGACTGCAAACCGACGATAGGCGGGAAGATGATATTACCGGCCCCGACGAACAGGGCAAATGTCATGAAACCAAGCGCCAGGATGTCCTGGCCTTTCAGCACTTTCATTAAGGAAACCACACTACTGAATCGGAATTTAGAGAGGGATTTCCCTGAAGGGTGAGGGAAATGCTGCCGATCCGTATGGGACCGACCCGTTTAGCACGTCGCGGCCTTATGGGCCGCGGGTCGCAAAATTGGCGGCAAGACTAACGAATTTATGCGCGGAACGCACTGTTACGGGGCGCACTATCCGATACACGACATTTCCGTGTCGCGTTTATGTAATAAAAGCGGCTACAAGCTACAAGCTCTCACTCAGCTTGAAGCTCAAAGCTTGCAGCTGCCCTCAAACGACAAAGGCCACCCGAAGGTGGCCTTTGTTGCTGGAACGAAGGGTCAGCCGAAGCTTACTTCTTCATTTCCCAGCCAGTCAGCTCGGCCAGGGCCTTGCCGATGTCTGCCAGCGAACGCACGGTTTTCACGCCTGCGTCTTGCAGTGCAGCGAATTTCTCGTCTGCCGTGCCTTTGCCGCCGGAGATGATTGCGCCAGCATGGCCCATGCGCTTGCCCGGAGGAGCAGTCACACCAGCGATGTAGGAAACAACCGGCTTGGTCACGTTTGCCTTGATGTAGGCAGCGGCTTCTTCTTCAGCGGAACCGCCGATCTCACCGATCATGACGATCGCTTCGGTCTTCGGGTCTTCCTGGAACAGCTTCAGGATGTCGATGAAGTTGGAGCCTGGGATCGGGTCACCGCCGATGCCGACGCAAGTCGACTGACCGAAACCGGCGTCAGTGGTCTGCTTGACGGCTTCGTAGGTCAAGGTGCCGGAACGGGAAACGATACCGACCTTGCCTGGCAAGTGAATGTGACCTGGCATGATGCCGATCTTGCACTCGCCTGGAGTGATCACGCCTGGGCAGTTAGGGCCGATCAGGGTGATACCCAGCTCGTCGCACTTGACCTTGGCTTCCAGCATGTCGATGGTCGGGATGCCTTCGGTGATGCAGACGATCAGCTTGATGCCGCCGAACGCTGCTTCAAGGATGGAGTCCTTGCAGAAAGGAGCCGGAACGTAGATCACGCTGGCGGTAGCGCCAGTGGCTGCAACAGCGTCCTTGACGGTGTTGAAGACAGGCAGGCCCAGGTGCTCGGTGCCGCCCTTGCCCGGCGTTACGCCGCCAACCATCTTGGTGCCGTATTCGATGGCTTGCTGGGTGTGGAAACTACCTTGCGAACCGGTAATACCCTGGCAGATAACCTTGGTGTCTTTATTGATCAGGACGCTCATTATTTGCCCTCCGCAGCTTTAACGACTTGTTGAGCAGCGTCGGTCAGGCTGGTAGCAGCGATGATGTTCAAACCGCTTTCTGCCAGTACTTTAGCGCCCAGCTCAGCGTTGTTGCCTTCAAGGCGAACAACAACCGGGATTTTCACGCCGACTTCTTTCACGGCGCCAATGATGCCTTCGGCAATCATGTCGCAACGAACGATGCCGCCGAAGATGTTGACCAGTACTGCAGCGACGTTGGTGTCGGACAGGATGATCTTGAACGCTTCGGTTACGCGTTCCTTGGTAGCACCGCCGCCCACGTCGAGGAAGTTGGCTGGCTTGCCGCCATGCAGGTTGACGATGTCCATGGTACCCATGGCCAGGCCAGCACCGTTGACCATGCAGCCGATGTTACCTTCCAGGGCTACGTAGTTCAGTTCGAACTTGGCAGCGTGCGCTTCGCGCGGATCGTCTTGCGACGGATCGTGGAAAGTCTTCAGCTTAGGCTGACGGTACATGGCGTTGGCGTCGATATTGATCTTGGCATCGAGGCAGTGCAGGTCGCCGTCGGCCTTGATCACCAGCGGGTTCACTTCCAGCAGCGCCAGGTCGTGGTCCTTGAACAGCTTGGCCAGGCCTACGAAGATCTTGGCGAACTGAGCAACCTGCTTGCCTTCCAGGCCCAGCTGGAATGCCAGCTCGCGACCCTGGAACGGCTGTGCGCCAACCAGTGGATCAATGGTGGCCTTGAGGATTTTCTCAGGGGTGTCGTGAGCGATTTTCTCGATGTCCACGCCACCTTCGGTGGAAGCCATGAACACGATGCGGCGGCTCGAACGGTCAACGACAGCGCCCAGGTACAGCTCTTTAGCGATATCAGTGCACGATTCAACCAGGATCTTGGTGACTGGCTGACCGTTGGCGTCAGTCTGGTAAGTCACCAGACGCTTGCCCAGCCACTGCTGTGCGAAGGCTTTGGCGTCTTCTTTGCTGCGAACCAGCTTGACGCCGCCCGCTTTACCGCGACCACCGGCGTGAACCTGGGCTTTGACAACCCATTCGCTGCCGCCGATTTTGTCGCAAGCTTCTGCTGCCGCTTCCGGGGTGTCTACCGCGTAACCGGTGGATACTGGCAGGCCGTACTCAGCGAACAGCTGCTTACCCTGATACTCGTGAAGATTCATGCTTATTACCGTCTTCGTTAGGTACTGCGCATTCGGTGCTGCACCGTTCTGGTGCCGCACCACCTGTGACTGCTGCTTGCGTAGCTTTCCGGTCAACCGGTGCAGCTACGCAAGGCTGCGTCCAGCGGATATTCCGCGGTGAGTCTTGCTCGCAAGGCTCACGACGGGCCATACCGCCGTGGTTTCTTATTGTCTATTAACGCTTCTTGCGGTTGGCCACGTGGATGGCACCGCCATTTACGGCCAAGGCCGCTTCGTGCAAGGCTTCGGACAGGGTCGGATGGGAGAAGACCATCATGCCCAGATCCTCAGCGCTAGTGCCGAATTCCATACCGATTGCGCCTTGCTGAACCAGCTCTGCAGCGCTCGGGCCGATGACGTGAACGCCCAGTACGCGATCCGTCTTGGCATCGGCGATGACTTTCACGAAACCACCGGTATCGTTGGCTGCCATGGCGCGGCCACTGGCGGCGAACGGGAAGGTGCCGACGTTAACTTCAACGCCTTCGGCTTTCAAGGCCTGCTCGGTTTTGCCTACCCATGCGATTTCCGGGTGAGTGTAGATAACCGATGGGATCAGGTCATAGTTCATCTGGGCCTTGTGGCCCTTGATGCGCTCGACAACCATGATGCCTTCCTCGGAAGCCTTGTGCGCCAGCATCATGCCGCGAACCACGTCACCGATGGCGAAGACGCCCGGTACGGTGGTGGCGCATTGATCGTCCACCTGGATGAAGCCGCGCTCGTCGATTTCCACGCCGCTGTCGGCAGCCAGCAGGTCAGTGGTCACCGGACGACGGCCGACCGCTACAATCAGCTTGTCGAAAGTGATGGTCTGTTCGCCGTTGGCATCGGTGTAGGTCACCACGACTTCTTCGCCGTTGACCTTGGAGCCGGTCACGCGAGCGCCCAGCTTGATGTCCAGGCCTTGCTTGGTCAGGGTCTTGAACGCTTCCTTGGAGACGGCGGCGTCAGCGGCCATCAGGAAGGTGTCGAGGGCTTCGAGCACGGTCACTTCAGCGCCCAGGCGCGACCATACCGAACCCAGCTCGAGGCCGATCACGCCAGCGCCGATCACGCCCAGGCGTTTTGGCACGGTCTGGAATTCCAGGGCGCCGGTGGAATCGACGATCACATTCTGGTCGACTGGAGCCGGTGGAATGTCGATCGGACGCGAGCCTGGCGCCAGGATGACATTTTCAGCTTCGATCACTTCAACCGAGCCGTCCGGCTTGGTCACTTCGACTTTCTTGCCCATCAGCAGCTTGCCGTGGCCCTGGATCGAGGTGACGCCGTTGGCCTTGAACAGGGTGGCGACACCGCTGGTCAGGTTCTTGACGATGCCAGCCTTGCGGCCAACCATCGCAGCAACGTCCATTTTCACTTCACCGGTGGAAATACCGTGAACATTGAAGCTTTCCTTGGCTTCCTTGTACTTCCAGGAGCTGTCCAGCAGCGCCTTGGATGGAATGCAACCGACGTTCAGGCAAGTACCGCCCAAGGCCTGTTTGCCTTCCTTGTCGGTGTATTTCTCGATGCAGGCAGTGGTAAGGCCCAGTTGCGCAGCCTTGATGGCCGCTACGTAGCCGCCAGGGCCCGCACCAATCACTACCACGTCGAATTTCTGAGTCATGAGTCATTCCTTTTCGAATCAAACCGGACGGTCACTTGTGGTGACCGTCGAGGGACGAAACCGGTTGTTTCAACAAGAGGCCGGTCAACAGACCGGCCCTCGCGGCGAAAATCAGATATCCAGCAGCAGACGAGCCGGATCTTCAAGCAGGTTCTTGATGGTCACCAGGAACGTCACGGCTTCTTTGCCGTCGATCAGGCGGTGATCGTAGGACAATGCCAGATACATCATCGGACGAATCACGACCTGGCCATTGATCGCCATCGGACGCTGCAGGATGTTGTGCATGCCCAGGATAGCCGCTTGTGGCGGGTTGACGATCGGGGTCGACATCATCGAACCGAATGTACCACCGTTGGTGATGGTGAACGTACCGCCGGTCATCTCTTCGATGGACAGCTTGCCGTCACGGGCCTTCTTGCCGAAGGTGGCGATGCCGCCTTCGATTTCGGCCAGGCTCATCAGTTCGGCGTTGCGCAGTACCGGAACCACCAGGCCACGGTCGCTGGAGACCGCAACACCGATGTCGGCGTAGCCGTGGTAGACGATGTCGGAACCGTCGATCGACGCGTTGACGGCCGGGAAGCGTTTCAGCGCTTCGGTGGCAGCCTTGACGAAGAACGACATGAAGCCCAGGCGTACGCCGTTGTGAGACTTCTCGAACAGATCCTTGTACTTCGAACGCAGCGCCATGACTTCGGTCATGTCGACTTCGTTGAACGTGGTCAGCATCGCCATGTTCGACTGGGCTTCAACCAGACGCTCGGCAACTTTGGCACGCAGGCGGGTCATCGGAACGCGCTTTTCAACGCGGTCACCGGCAGCGAACACCGGAGCAGCGGCGGCTGGCGCGGCTGGCTTGGCCGGTGCTGCGGCTGGAGCGGCTTTCTTGGCGGCAACGGCGGCTACCACGTCTTCCTTGGTCACACGACCGCCCTTGCCGGTGCCGGCAACGGAAGCGATGTTGATGCCGCTCTCTTCAGCCAGCTTGCGAGCAGCAGGTGCAGCGACTGGATCGTCTTCGCCCGAAGCAGCAGGCGCAGCAGCCTGAGCGGCAGCCGGTGCAGCGGCGGCTGGAGCGGCAGCGGCAGCGCCGCCCTCTTCGATCGAGCCCAGGACCTGGTTCGACAGGACGGTAGCGCCCTCTTCGGCAATGATTGCGCCCAGCACGCCGTCAGCTTCGGCCAATACTTCCAGCACGACCTTGTCGGTCTCGATGTCGACGATCAGGTCGTCACGCTTGACGGCCTCGCCTGGTTTCTTGTGCCAGGTGGCAACGGTGCCATCGGCAACCGATTCCGGGAATGACGGGGCTTTGATTTCGATAGCCATTTCTGTGGGTCCTTAAAATTCGGTTTCAGTCAGCGCGAAGGCGTTAAACAGTGAAGGCATCTTGCAGCAGTTTTTCCTGCTGCTCGGCGTGCATCGACGCATAACCACACGCAGGTGCAGCGGAGGCATCACGACCGGCGTACTCCAGGCCCAGGCCCTTCTTATGGTTGCCGATGCTGCGACGCAGGTGATGCTGGCTGCTGTACCACGCGCCTTGGTTCATCGGTTCTTCCTGACACCACACCGCGTGGGTGAGATTGGTGTAAGGCGCGATGGCCTCCATCAGGTCCTCTTCCGGGAACGGGTAAAGCTGCTCGATACGCACGATGGCGATGTCTTCGCGGCCTTCGGCACGACGTTTTTCCAGCAGGTCGTAGTAGACCTTGCCGCTGCACAGGACCAGGCGAGTCACCTTCGCCGCGTCCAGGGTATCGATTTCCGAGATAACGGTCTGGAACGAGCCTTCGGCCAGGTCTTCGAGCGTGGAAATCGCCAGCTTGTGCCGCAACAGCGACTTGGGGGTCAGCACGATCAGCGGCTTGCGCAGCGGACGGATGACTTGACGACGCAGCAGGTGGTAGATCTGCGCGGGGGTCGTCGGTACGCAAACCTGGACGTTGTGCTCGGCACACAGTTGCAGGTAACGCTCCAGACGTGCCGAAGAGTGCTCCGGCCCCTGCCCTTCATAACCGTGTGGCAACAGCATGGTCAGGCCGCAGAGACGACCCCACTTGTGCTCGCCGCTGGTGATGAACTGGTCGACGACCACCTGGGCACCGTTGGCGAAGTCGCCGAACTGGGCTTCCCAGATCACCAGCGCATTCGGCTCGGTGGTGGAATAGCCATATTCGAACGCCAGGACGGCTTCCTCGGACAGCAGCGAATCGTACAGGTCGAAACGTGGCTGGCCCTTGTACAGGTTTTGCAGCGGGATGTAGGTACCCGCGTCTTTCTGGTTGTGCAAGACAGCGTGACGGTGCGAGAACGTACCGCGACCGATGTCCTGACCGGTCATGCGAATCGGGTGGCCTTCGAACGCCAGGGTCGCGTACGCCATGGTTTCAGCGTAACCCCAGTTGATCGGCAAGCCACCGGCTTGCATCTTCTGCCGGTCTTCGTAGATTTTCGAAACCTGGCGCTGGACCACGAAGCCTTCCGGAATTTCCAGCAGCTTGGCGGACAGCTCTTGCAAGGTCTTGAGGTCGAAACGCGTGTCGTGACGAGCGGTCCAGGCGTGGCCCAGATACGGACGCCAGTCCACGAACAGCTCTTTGTTCGGCTCCTTGACCAGGCTCTTTACCACATGCAGGCCGTTGTCCAAGGCGTTGCGATATTCATCGACTTTTTCCTGGACGCGCGCGGCATCCAGGACGCCGCCTTGGGTCAGGCGCTCGGCGTACAGCTCACGGGTGGTGCGCTGCTTGGCGATCTGCTGGTACATCAGCGGCTGGGTGCCACTTGGCTCGTCGGCCTCGTTGTGGCCGCGACGGCGGTAGCAGACCAGGTCGATTACCACGTCACGCTTGAACTGCATGCGGTAGTCGATGGCCAACTGGGTCACGAACAGCACGGCTTCCGGGTCATCGCCATTCACATGGAGAATCGGCGCCTGGATCATTTTCGCGACGTCGGTAGCGTACTCGGTGGAACGCGAGTCCAGCGGGTTGCTGATGGTGAAACCGACCTGGTTGTTGATCACGATGTGCACGGTACCGCCGGTCTTGAAACCGCGGGTCTGCGACATCTGGAAGGTTTCCATGACCACGCCTTGACCGGCGAAAGCCGCGTCACCGTGGATGGAGATCGGCAACACCTTCTCGCCGGTCGGATCGTTGCGACGATCCTGGCGGGCGCGAACCGAACCCTCGACCACCGGGGAAACGATTTCCAGGTGGGACGGGTTGAACGCCATGGCCAGGTGCACTTCGCCACCTGTGGTCATCACGTTCGACGAGAAGCCCTGGTGGTATTTCACGTCACCGGAGCCCAGCTCGACCTTCTTCTTGCCTTCGAACTCGTCGAACAGCTCGCGCGGGTTCTTGCCGAAGGTGTTGACCAGGACGTTCAGGCGGCCACGGTGGGCCATGCCGATGACGACTTCCTTGGTGCCGTAGGAACCGGAACGCTGGATCAGCTCGTCGAGCATTGGAATCAGGCTTTCACCGCCTTCCAGGCCGAAACGCTTGGTGCCCGGGTACTTGGTGCCCAGGTACTTCTCCAAGCCTTCACCGGCGGTGACGCGCTCGAGCAAGTGACTCTTGATATCCGCGGAGTAAGCCGGACGACCACGAACGCTTTCCAGACGCTGCTGGAACCACTGGCGCTGCTCGGAATCGGTGATGTGCGTAAATTCAGCGCCGATGGTGCGGCAATATGTCTGCTGCAACGCTTCGTGAATTTCGCGTAGGCTCGCTTCCTCTTTGCCGATGAACAGGTCGCCGGCACGGAAGGTCGTATCAAGATCGGCATTGGTCAAGCCGTAATGAGTGATCGACAGGTCTGCAGGTGCAGGACGCTGCCACAGCCCCAGCGGGTCCAGCTGGGCTGCCTGGTGGCCGCGCATCCGGTAGGCCTGGATCAGTCTCAGTACTTCAACTTGCTTCTTTTCATGCTCGGAGCTCACGCTGCCGGCAGACACCGGTTGGGCGCGGCGCTGGTTCTTTGCCAGCAGCACGAAATGATCGCGAATCGTCGAGTGCGAAACATCAGTGGCAGAGTTACCGTCAGCTGGCAACTTCTGAAAGTAGGTGCGCCATTCTTCTGGCACAGCGTTAGGGTCGTGCAGGTAGAGCTCGTAGAGCTCTTCCACATAGGCAGCGTTACCACCGGAGAGGTGGGCACTGTTCCACATGCGCTGCATCACGCTTTCTTGCATGCTTGGTCACCCTCGATTTGGGGAACACCATCGGCGAAAACACCGAGCAAACTTGCAGAAGTCCGAGTGCAGCGACTAAAACAAGCCACTTAGGATCACGCTGATAGTCCGGGTACCAGCCCGGATGCCCCTGCTTGTCTCATTTCTTCAAAATAAGAACTGCCACTTTGTGAGTGGCTGTTCTGGTTATAGCCAGGACGTGGGTTGAAGCCCACGCCCTCGCCTCTACGGGTACAGCGGTTCTACGGGTACAGCAGCTGAATCACACGCCGTTTTGCAGCAGCATGTTACGTACGTGACCGATGGCCTTGGTCGGGTTCAGGCCTTTCGGGCAGACGTTGACGCAGTTCATGATCCCGCGGCAGCGGAATACGCTGAACGGGTCATCCAGTGCGGCCAGACGCTCGGACGTCTTGGTGTCGCGGCTGTCTGCCAGGAAGCGATACGCTTGCAGCAGGGCGGCCGGGCCCAGGAATTTGTCCGGGTTCCACCAGAAGGATGGGCACGAGGTCGAGCAGCAGGCACACAGGATGCACTCGTACAGACCGTCGAGCTTTTCACGCTCTTCCGGAGACTGCAGACGCTCGATGGCCGGAGCCGGCGTGTCGTTCTGCAGGAATGGCTTCACCTTCTCGTATTGCTTGTAGAAGATGCTCATATCGACGACCAGGTCACGGATGACCGGCAGACCTGGCAGCGGGCGAACGATCAGCTTGTTGCCCTTGACCACGGCCGACAGCGGCGTGATGCAGGCCAAGCCGTTCTTGCCGTTGATGTTCATGCCGTCGGAGCCGCAAACGCCCTCGCGGCACGAGCGACGATACGAGAAACCTTCGTCCTGCTCTTTGATCAGGGCCAACACGTCCAGCACCATCAGGTCTTTACCACCGGTATCGACCTGGAAGTCCTGCATGAACGGCGCAGCGTCCTGATCAGGGTTGTAGCGATAAACACTGACTTGCAACATAGCGGTCACCCTTAATAAGTCCGGACTTTTGGTTCGAAAGTCGGAACAGTCTTCGGCGAGAAGTTCACGGCACGCTTGGTCACGCGCTTATCACCCGGGAAGTACAAGGTGTGGCACAGCCAGTTTTCGTCGTCACGGTCTTCATAGTCTTCGCGGGCGTGGGCACCACGGGACTCTTTACGCACTTCAGCCGCGATGGCGGTGGCTTCGGCCACTTCCAGCAGGTTCTGCAATTCCAGCGCTTCGATACGGGCAGTGTTGAACGCCTGCGACTTATCGTTGATCTTCACGTTGGCAATTCGTTCACGCAATTGTGCGAGCTGGGCGATACCCTTCTGCATGTATTCGCCGGTACGGAACACACCGAAGTAGTTCTGCATGCAGCTTTGCAGCTCGCGACGCAGGGTGGCGACGTCTTCGCCTTCGGTACGCTCGTTGAGGCCAGCCAGACGCTTGAGTGCCACATCGATATCGGTGTCGCTGGCGTCGCGGTATTCGATACCGTCGGTCAGGGCTTTTTCCAGGTGCAGGCCGGCAGCACGGCCGAAGACCACCAGGTCGAGCAGTGAGTTGCCGCCCAAGCGGTTGGCACCGTGGACCGATACGCAAGCCACTTCACCCACCGCGAACAGGCCAGGGATGATTTCGTCCACGCCTTCGGCGTTCTGGGTGATCGCCTGGCCATGAATGTTGGTGGCAACGCCGCCCATCATATAGTGGCAGGTTGGAACGACCGGAACAGGCGCAACGACCGGGTCGACGTGAGCGAAGGTCTTGGACAACTCGCAGATACCAGGCAGGCGGCTGTGCAGCACTTCCTCGCCCAGGTGATCGAGCTTGAGCATCACGTGGTCGCCATTCGGGCCACAGCCGTTACCGGCGATGATCTCTTTAACCATCGAACGGGCCACGACGTCACGACCGGCAAGGTCCTTGGCGTTCGGCGCATAACGCTCCATGAAACGCTCGCCGTGCTTGTTGATCAGGTAACCACCTTCACCGCGGCAACCTTCGGTGACCAGCACGCCGGCGCCGGCGATGCCGGTCGGGTGGAACTGCCACATTTCGATGTCTTGCACCGGCACGCCAGCACGCAGTGCCATGCCGACGCCGTCACCGGTGTTGATCAGGGCGTTGGTGGTGGACGCGTAGATACGGCCTGCGCCGCCGGTAGCCAGTACGGTGGCCTTGGCGCGGATGTAGGTGGTTTCGCCGGTTTCGATGCAGATCGCGATCACGCCGACAAAAGCGCCGTCCTGATTCTTCACCAGGTCGACAGCGTAGTACTCGTTCAGGAACACGGTACCGGCTTTCAGGTTACCCTGATAAAGGGTGTGCAGCAGTGCGTGACCGGTACGGTCGGACGCCGCGCAAGTACGTGCGGCCTGGCCGCCCTTGCCGTAGTCCTTGGACTGGCCACCGAAAGGACGCTGGTAGATACGACCCTGTTCGGTACGCGAGAACGGCATGCCCATGTGGTCCAGCTCGTAAACAGCAGCCGGGCCTTCCTGGCACATGTACTCGATAGCGTCCTGGTCACCGATGTAGTCGGAACCCTTGACGGTATCGTACATATGCCAGCGCCAGTCATCGTTCGGGTCGGCCGAAGCGATGGCGCAAGTGATGCCGCCCTGGGCGGAAACGGTGTGCGAACGGGTCGGGAACACCTTGGTGATCACGGCAGTCTTGTGACCACCCTGTGCCAGTTGCAGCGCTGCGCGCATGCCGGCACCGCCACCACCAATGATGATGGCGTCGAAAGAAATCGTTGGAATGTTAGCCATGAATCAGATACCCCAGAGAATCTGCACACCCCAGACGAAGTAAGCGAACATCGCAACGCCGCATACTGCCTGGAAGAGGAAACGTACGGCAGTCGCCGACTTGCCGAACGCCATTTGCGTCAGGTAGTCGGTGGCGATGGTCCACATGCCGACCCAGGCGTGAGCGCCCAGTGCAACAAGTGCCAGCAGACTGAAGATACGCATCCAGTTGTTTGCAAACAGTTCGTGCCATTGGGCGTAGCCCAGGCCGGGGTTGGCTACTACATATCCGATCAGGAAAATGAAATAAGCCGCGAGAACGACCGCAGACACACGCTGGGCCATCCAGTCGTAGAGGCCCGAACGCGAAAGGTTCGTGACGTTGGTTACCATATCCAGACTCCTGCCAGAACGATTACCACCACCGAAACGGCGATAACGATTTTCGAGCCCAGCTTGCCGCCTTCCAGCGTCTCACCGATGCCCATGTCCATGATCAAGTGGCGCACGCCGGCTACCAGGTGATACAGCAAGGCGGACAGGATGCCCCAAATCACTAGCTTGGCTAGCGGACTGGTCAGACACGCTTTCACCTGACCGAAGCCTTCTTCCGAATCGAGCGACTTGTCCAATGCGTAAAGCATGATGGCCAGGCTGACGAAGAGGATGACACCGGAAATACGGTGAAGAATGGACGTGTAAGCAGTGACTGGGAGTTTGATGGTCCTTAGGTCTAGGTTTACAGGTCGTTGGCTTTTCACGGCTTATTTTTCACACTGAAGAGCCCCTAACAATCAGGGCAAAGTTGTTGGGGCGCGCACTGGTCAGGTACTCACCACCCAGGGAGTGACGACCCCCAAGAAAGCAGGCCCAAAAGCCCCTGGCGGTCGGTGGCCGAGTATAGACAGTTAGGCTACTAATGACAACGCGTTCACCTTCCCCTAATAGCGCATTGCACAAGCGCCATAAAAGGCGTAAATGGCAGTCAATTTCGCGGAAAAAGTCCGGTTAAAGCCTTCTGGAGCAAGACTTTAGGCAAATTGACATTCGGATTTATCTCACTATAGTGGTGCGGGCCCTGCGTGGGGGGTCTGTCTGATGATTCCAAGCATTAATAGGAGGCCACATGGCTGACAAAAAAGCGCAGTTGATCATCGAGGGCGCAGCCCCCGTCGAGCTGCCCATTTTAACCGGCACCGTTGGTCCCGATGTAATCGACGTACGGGGCCTGACGGCCACGGGCCGTTTCACCTTTGACCCAGGTTTCATGTCGACCGCTTCGTGCGAGTCGAAAATCACCTATATCGACGGCGACAACGGCATCCTGCTGCACCGCGGCTATCCGATCGAACAACTGGCTGAAAAATCGGACTACCTGGAAACCTGCTACCTGCTGCTCAACGGCGAGCTGCCGACCGCAGAGCAAAAGGCCCAGTTCGTCAGCACCGTGAAGAACCACACCATGGTTCACGAACAGTTGAAGACCTTCTTCAACGGTTTCCGTCGCGATGCCCACCCGATGGCCGTCATGTGCGGCGTTGTCGGCGCCCTCTCGGCCTTCTACCACGACTCCCTGGACATCAATAACCCCCAGCATCGCGAAATCTCCGCGATCCGCCTGGTGGCGAAGATGCCAACCCTGGCAGCCATGGTCTACAAGTACTCCATGGGCCAGCCCATGATGTACCCGCGCAACGACCTGACTTATGCAGAAAACTTCCTGCATATGATGTTCAACACCCCGTGCGAGATCAAACCGATCAGCCCGGTGCTCGCCAAGGCCATGGACCGGATCTTCATCCTCCATGCCGATCACGAGCAGAACGCCTCCACGTCCACCGTGCGCCTGGCCGGTTCGTCGGGTGCCAACCCGTTCGCCTGCATTGCCGCCGGTATCGCCGCACTCTGGGGCCCTGCCCACGGCGGTGCGAACGAAGCGGTATTGACCATGCTCGATGAAATCGGCGATGTCTCGAACATCGACAAGTTCATCGCCAAGGCCAAGGACAAGAACGATCCGTTCAAGCTGATGGGCTTCGGTCACCGGGTCTACAAGAACCGCGACCCACGCGCCACCGTGATGAAGCAGACCTGCGACGAAGTACTCAAGGAACTGGGGATCAAGAACGATCCGCAACTCGAACTGGCCATGCGCCTGGAAGAGATCGCCCTGACCGACCCGTACTTCATCGAGCGCTCGCTGTACCCGAACGTCGACTTCTACTCGGGGATCATCCTCAAGGCGATCGGCATTCCAACCAGCATGTTCACCGTGATCTTCGCCCTGGCGCGGACCGTCGGCTGGATCTCCCACTGGAAGGAAATGCTCTCCAGCCCGTACAAGATCGGCCGCCCTCGCCAGCTGTACACCGGCTACAAGTCGCGCGACATCACCAAGCTGGAAGATCGCAAGTAAGGCCTGCCTTGCAATAGATCCTACGCAGCACTGAAACAGCCCCTGCTTCTTATATAAGAGCAGGGGCTGTTTTGTTTCTACCCTTGTTTATCCCTTCAAAGCGTGGTGATAACCCGCCCAAACAAAAATACCCCGGCCTCTCGACCGGGGTATTTCGTTAGACAAAGGCCCTAATCAGCAGCCTTCAAGTCATCTCAGTGGTTAACCGCCCCACTCGCACCCAGGCCAGTCTGCGAACGCACGAACTGCGGGAAGAACAACGCCCGCTCATTGGCGCCTGCAGCCGACTTGTCGGTGATGGAGAAGAACCAGATGCCGACAAACGCGATGATCATCGAGAACAGCGCAGGGTATTCATACGGGAAGATCGCCTTCTCGTGACCCATGATCTGCACCCAAATGGTCGGACCGAGCACCATCAGGCCCACCGCACTGACCAGGCCCAGCCAGCCGCCAATCATGGCGCCACGGGTGGTCAGCTTCTTCCAGTACATCGAAAGCAGCAGTACCGGGAAGTTGCAGCTCGCCGCGATAGAGAAAGCCAGGCCCACCATGAACGCGATGTTCTGCTTCTCGAACAGGATACCCAGGCCGATCGCCAGCACCGCCAGACAGATGGTGGTGATTTTCGAGACGCGAATCTCATCCTTCTCGTTGGCCTTGCCTTTCTTGATCACGCTGGCATACAGGTCATGGGACACCGCCGAGGCACCCGCCAGGGTCAGGCCCGCTACCACCGCCAGGATGGTCGCGAACGCCACCGCCGAGATGAAGCCCAGGAAGATGCTGCCGCCAACCGCGTTGGACAGGTGCACCGCCGCCATGTTGTTACCACCCAGCAAGGCACCCGCCGCGTCCTTGAAGGCCGGGTTGGTGCTGACCAGCAGGATCGCGCCGAAGCCGATGATGAAGGTCAGGATGTAGAAGTAGCCGATGAAGCCAGTAGCGTACAGCACGCTCTTGCGCGCTTCCTTGGCGTCGCTCACGGTGAAGAAACGCATCAGGATGTGTGGCAGGCCAGCGGTACCGAACATCAGCGCCAGGCCCAGGGAGAAGGCCGAAATCGGATCCTTCACCAAGCCGCCGGGGCTCATGATCGCCTCACCCTTGGCGTGAACCTTTACCGCCTCGGAGAACAGCATGTTGAAGTCGAAGTTGACGTGCTTCATCACCATCAAGGCCATGAACGAAGCACCCGACAGCAACAGCACCGCCTTGATGATCTGTACCCAAGTGGTCGCCAGCATGCCGCCGAACAACACATAGAGGCACATCAGGATGCCGACCAGGATCACCGCGACGTGGTAGTCCAGGCCGAACAGCAGCTGGATCAGCTTGCCGGCACCGACCATTTGCGCGATCAGGTAGAACGCCACCACCACCAGCGAGCCGCAGGCGGACAGACTGCGAATCTGGGTTTGCCCGAGGCGATAGGACGCCACGTCGGCAAAGGTGTATTTACCCAGGTTACGCAGGCGCTCGGCGATCAGGAACAGAATGATCGGCCAGCCCACCAGGAAGCCGATGGAGTAGATCAGGCCGTCATAACCGGACGTGAACACCAACGCGGAAATGCCCAGGAAGGACGCCGCCGACATGTAGTCGCCCGCGATTGCCAGGCCGTTCTGGAAGCCGGTGATCTTGCCGCCGGCCGCATAGTAGTCGGCCGCCGAGTTGTTTTTCTTCGAGGCCCAGTACGTGATGTACAGGGTCGCGCCGACGAAGGCCACGAACATCAGGATAGCCGCGACGTTGAGAGGTTGTTTCTGCACGGCACCCGCCACGGCATCAGCCGCCCAGACACCCGGTGCAAACGCTGCGACACTCAATAGAGCCAGTAGACGCCGGATCATTGCTGAGCCTCCTTGAGAATCGCATTGTTCAGGTCGTCGAATTCGCCGTTGGCGCGTCGTACGTAAATGCCGGTCAGGACAAATGCCGAGAGAATCAGGCCAACACCGATAGGTATTCCCCAGGTGATTGTCGACTCGGGACTGATCTTTGCGCCCAGTATGTGGGGCCCGTAAGCAATCAGGAGAATGAAGCCGGAATACAAGCCAAGCATGATCGCCGAGAGAATCCAGGCGAACTTCTCTCGCTTTCTCACCAGCTCCTTGAAGCGCGGGCTGTTTTGAATCGAGAGGTAAATGCTGTCGTTCATTGTTTTTATCCTCGCAGCACAGATTAAGTTGGAACAACGCTACTCTATGCGGCTCAAGGCCAGGTTCCAGACGACCTTAGTATTAGAACGACATGACGGTTTGCATGAGGACGGAAAATCGAGGAACTGCGGGCGTAAAAAAACCGCATGACCCAAGGCCATGCGGTTTTTGTGGAACAGCTAGACCAGGCCGGTTACTTGCCAGTCCACTCCTTCACGCGGTCCGGGTGCTTGGCGACCCAGTCCTTGGCGGCGGCGTCAGGCTTGGCACCTTCCTGGATCGCCAGCATCACTTCGCCGATTTCATCCTTCGAAGCCCACTGGAACTTCTTCAGGAACGCTACCACTTCCGGCGCCTTGGCTTCCAGGCCTTTGCTACCGATGCTGTTTACAGTCTCAGCCGCGCCATAGACGCCCTTCGGGTCTTCCAGGAAGCGCAGTTTCCACTTGGCGAACATCCAGTGCGGAACCCAACCGGTGACCGCGATGGATTCGTTCTTCTTCTCGGCACGGGTCAGCTCGGCAATCATGCCGGCGCCGGAACTGGCCTTGAGTTGATAACCGGTCAGGTCGTAGTCCTTGATCGCCTGTTCGGTCTTGAGCATCACGCCTGAACCGGCGTCGATGCCAACGATGCGTTTCTTGAAGGAGTCGTCGGTCTTCAGGTCTTCGAGCGACTTGGCCTTGACGTACTCCGGCACGATCAGGCCGATTTTAGCGTCCTTGAAGTTCGGGCCGTAGTCGACCACCTGATCCTTGTTCTTGGTCCAATAGTCGCCGTGGGTCACTGGCAGCCAAGCCGAGAGCATCGCATCGAGCTTGCCGGTGGCCACGCCTTGCCACATGATCCCGGTCGCCACGGCTTGCAGCTTCACGTCATAACCGAGTTTCTGCTTGATCACTTCGGCGGCCACGTGGGTGGTCGCGACGCTGTCGGACCAGCCGTCAACGTAGCCAATGCTCAGGGTTTTGGTTTCGGCGCTGGCCAGGGTGGAGCTGATCGCAAGTACCAGTGCGGCACCTGCGCCCAAGAGTCGTCGCATCTTCATCGTTACTTCCCCGAAAGTGCTGCGCCCGGCGGATGCCGAGCAGCGTCAACGTATTGTTATGGTGCACAGCGCCCCCATCACGCTCGCCTGCAAACCGGTCCGAACGCCAGCGGAGTACTGACCCGTCGATCATCAACCCGTGCCGATCTGGAACCTGCTCTGCCTGCGACGTTGAGGCAACGAGAAACGACATCAGTAGGCCAGCAGGCCATCCCAGGTGCTCCAGCCCGCCAATTTCGATCAAATCTTGCATGCCTGAGCCGAGCACGACGCAAGATCACTAGCCGCCACCACATCGCTACGTGTATCGTCCCGCTACTATTGCGCCCCGTTCGCGCTTGTTTTGCGGCCATCATGGCACTTGGCTTCGCTTCGGTGGTCATAGGCTGCGAACCTCATCCGGCACCTTTCTCTAAGAGATCCAGACATGCTCCGTTCCTTGCGCTTCGCTGCCCTCGCCGGCGGCCTTATCCTGAGTGCGTCCGCGCTGGCGGTGGATGTCGATGCCGCCAGCTATGGCTACCCCTTGACCAACCCGTTCGAGGCGACCATTGCCACCACGCCGCCGGACCTGCGCCCGGAACTGCCGCTGAACGAGGACATCAACCAGTCGGACCACAGTCTCACCCTGCGTCCGGAGCGCGAATTCATCCTGCCGGACAACTTCTGGCCGGTAAAAAGCCTCACTTACCGCATGGCTACCCAGGACAAACCCGCGCCGCTGATCTTCCTGATCGCCGGCACCGGCGCACGCTACGACAGCACGCTCAACGAGTACCTCAAGCGCCTTTACTACAAGGCCGGTTATCACGTGGTGCAGCTGTCATCGCCCACCAGTTTCGACTTCATGAGCGCGGCCTCGCGATTCGCCACCCCGGGTATCACCAAGGAAGATGCCGAAGACATGTACCGGGTGATGCAAGCAGTTCGCGCGCAAAACCCCAAGCTGCCCGTCACCGAGTACTACCTGACCGGCTATAGCCTCGGCGCCCTGGATGCAGCCTTCGTCGCGCACCTGGACGAAACCCGGCGCAGTTTCAATTTCAAGAAAGTCCTGTTGCTGAACCCGCCGGTGAACCTCTACACCTCGATCACCAACCTCGACAAACTGGTCCAGACCGAGGTCAAGGGCATCAACAGCAGCACCACTTTCTATGAATTGGTGCTGAACAAGCTGACCCGCTACTTCCAGCAGAAAGGCTACATCGACCTCAACGATGCCCTGCTCTACGACTTCCAGCAGTCCAAGCAACACCTGACCAACGAACAGATGGCGATGCTGATCGGCACCTCGTTCCGTTTTTCGGCGGCGGACATCGCGTTTACCTCGGACTTGATCAACCGTCGCGGCCTGATCATCCCCCCCAAGTTCCCGATCACTGAAAGCACCAGCCTGACGCCGTTCCTCAAGCGCGCGCTGCAATGCGATTTCGACTGTTACCTTACCGAGCAAGTGATTCCGATGTGGCGCGCGCGCACCGACGGCGGCAGCCTGCTGCAACTGGTCGATCAGGTCAGCCTCTACGCCCTGAAGGATTATCTGCAGGCCAGCCCGAAGATCGCGGTCATGCACAACGCCGACGATGTGATTCTCGGCCCGGGCGACCTGGGTTTCCTGCGCAAGACTTTTGGTGATCGCCTGACGGTTTACCCACTGGGCGGCCATTGCGGCAACCTTAACTATCGCGTCAACAGCGACGCCATGCTGGAGTTCTTCCGTGGCTAAATACCTTCTGCTTATTGCCGCATTAATGAGCGCTGGCATGGTCCACGCCGATAACAGCAAGGCCAACGCGCCCGTGGTGGTGGATTCGGACGGCTTCAAGGAACCACTGTCCAAGCTCAAGTTCAACCCCGGCCTGGACCAGCGTGAGTTCGAACGTTCGACGCTCAACGCCTTGAACGTCTACGACCCGCTGGAATCCTGGAACCGCCGCGTCTACCACTTCAACTACCGCTTCGACCAGTGGGTCTTCCTGCCTGTTGTCGATGGCTACCGCTATGTCACGCCGAGCTTCGTGCGCACCGGGGTCAGCAACTTCTTCAATAACTTGGGAGACGTGCCGAACCTGATGAACAGCCTGCTGCAATTCAAGGGCAAGCGTTCGATGGAAACCACGGCGCGACTGTTGCTCAACACTACCGTCGGCATCGCCGGCCTGTGGGACCCGGCCACGGCCATGGGCCTGCCGCGCCAGAGCGAGGACTTCGGCCAGACCTTGGGCTACTACGGCGTGCCCGGCGGAGCGTACTTCGTGCTGCCGATCTTCGGCCCGTCGAACCTGCGCGACACCTCGGGCTTGCTGGTGGACTACACGGCCGAGTCGGCGATCAACTTCCTGAATGTCGCCGAAGTCAGTTCCAACCACCCGGAACTGCTGCTTTTGCGTGGCGTGGACAAGCGCTACCAGACCAGTTTCCGCTACGGCCAGCTGAACTCGCCTTTCGAGTATGAAAAGGTGCGGTACGTGTATACCGAATCGCGCAAGTTGCAGATCGCCGAGTAACCATCAGCCGACCGACCACCGTGGGAGCAGACTGGCTCCCATGGTGGTTCTCTGGCGCCTGCTCTATTTCTTGAAGGTCTTCCAGACCTTGCCCACCGCCATCACCCCCGCCAGCACCAGCGCACCCGCCACGATCCCGGCCACGGCATTGAGCAGCGTCGGCACGATAAACCCGGCGCCGCCGGCACTGGCCGCCACGCCTTCGATCCAATGATGCACCGCCGGCACGCCATGGGTCAGGATGCCGCCGCCCACCAGGAACATCGCCGCCGTGCCAATCACCGACAGGCTCTTCATCATGTAGGGCGCCGCGCGCAGGATGGCCCCGCCGATGCTCTTGGCGGCCTGGCCCGGTTTCTGGGTCAGCCACAAGCCCAGGTCATCGAGCTTGACGATCCCGGCCACCAGGCCATAGACGCCGACGGTCATGACAATGGCGATGCCTGACAGCACGATGACCTGCTGGGTCAGCGGCGCGTCGGCGACAGTGCCTAGGGTGATGGCGATGATTTCCGCCGAGAGGATGAAGTCGGTACGCACCGCGCCCTTGATCTTGTCCTTTTCGAAGGCCACCAAGTCCACCGCCGGGTCGGCCACCGCCTCGACCAATTGCGCGTGCTCGGCCTGGTCTTCAGCCTTGCTGTGGAGGAATTTGTGGGCGAGCTTTTCGAACCCTTCGAAACACAGGTAGGCGCCGCCGACCATCAGCAACGGCGTCACCAGCCAGGGCACGAAAACACTGATAGCCAGCGCCGAAGGCACCAGGATCAGCTTGTTGATAAACGATCCCTTGGCCACCGCCCAGACCACCGGCAGTTCCCGCTCGGCCCGCACGCCGGACACTTGCTGGGCATTGAGCGCCAAGTCATCACCGAGTACACCAGCGGTTTTCTTGGCCGCCATCTTGGTCATCAGCGCGACATCGTCGAGCACGGCGGCGATGTCGTCGATCAGTACCAGCAAACTGCTTCCAGCCATGAAGGGGCTCCTTGAATAAATAATGCTACGCAGCATAGCGCGAGCGGTGCTTCCATGGGCATTCTTGAGCGCCGCGCGAGCCCGGTGCTACCATGCGCCACCGCCAGAACCGGCAAGGAACCCCAGGGTTTATGAGCACTATCCGCGAGCGCAACAAAGAATTGATCCTGCGTGCCGCCAGCGAAGAGTTTGCCGACAAGGGCTTCGCCGCGACCAAAACCAGCGACATCGCGGCCAAGGCGGGCCTGCCCAAACCCAACGTCTACTACTACTTCAAATCCAAGGAAAACCTTTACCGCGAGGTATTGGAAAGCATCATCGAGCCGATCCTCCAGGCCTCCACGCCCTTCAACGCCGACGGCGAGCCGGGCGAGGTGCTGAGCCACTACATCCGTTCCAAGATCCGTATTTCCCGGGACCTGCCCTTCGCTTCGAAGGTCTTCGCCAGCGAAATCATGCACGGCGCCCCGCACCTGAGCGCCGATCTCGTTGAACAACTGAATGCCCAGGCCCGGCACAACATCGACTGCATCCAGACCTGGATCGACCGCGGCCAAATCGCCCCTATCGACCCCAACCACCTGATGTTCAGCATCTGGGCCGCCACCCAGACCTATGCCGACTTCGACTGGCAGATCAGCGCGGTAACCGGCAAAGCCAAGCTCGATGAAGCCGATTATGAAGCGGCGGCACAGACCATTATTCGGTTGGTGCTCAAGGGCTGCGCACCCGACTGATACATCGTGTTGCGGCATCGCCACCGAACTCGCGCCCACCTGCGACCTGCGGTGAGCTACCGGCGCGTCCAGCCACACCGCCGAGAAGCAAATACGCCACGCGGCTGGCCTGGACGCTCAAGAAGGCCTAGAATTCCCGCATTGTTTATTCCCCAAGGTAGCCCGTAATGTCCTTCGCTGAGCAACTGACCCGCCTGCAAGTCTTCCTCGACGCCGATGAGCTGCACGAAGAAGCGCTGGATTACGTGGCCGCTCACGGCTATCTGACCGCCCTGTCGATCTGCGCAGAATCGGTGCCGGATCGTGAATGGATCGACGCCCTGTTCGCCGAAGAGCCGCACTACGCCGACGAAGCCCAGCGCGCTGAAATCGAAGCCACGCTGGTCGGCCTCAAGGCTCACATTGCCCGTCAACTGGCTTCCGACGAAGAATTCGAGCTGCCGTGCGAACTGGACCTGGGCGACGACCCGGACGATTCGGAGTTGCGCGGCTGGTGCATCGGCTTCATGGAAGGCGTGTTCCTGCGCGAAGCCGCCTGGTTCGAAACCGCCGAGGAAGAAGTCAGCGAAATGCTCCTGCCGATCATGGTCGGTTCCGGCCTGTTCGACGAGCAGCCGGAGTTTTCCGACATCGCCGCCGACGCGAACCTGATGGACGACATGATCGTGCAGATCCCGGAAGCCCTCACCGCGCTGTACCTGCTGTGCAACGCTCCGGACGAGAAACCGGCGATCCTCAAGCCTCGCCACCACTGAGTGACCGGATGCCCGCGCCAGTCGGCAACCGCCCGCTGATCCTGCGTTACGCTCTGCTGGCCATCGGCTGGCTGAGCGTGGTGCTGGGCGTCATCGGCATCTTCGTACCCGTCCTCCCCACCACCCCTTTCCTACTGCTGGCCGCCGCGTGCTTCGCCCGCAGCTCGCCGCGCTTCTACCAATGGCTGGTCGAGCATCCCCGCCTCGGCCCGTGGATCAGCGACTACCTCAGCGGCAACGGCATCCCGCTCAAGGGCAAGGTCTACGCCATCGGACTGATGTGGGTGAGCATCCTCTTTTCCTGCTACTTGGTGCCACTCCCGTGGGCACGGGTGTTCATGCTGTCCAGCGCGGTGCTGGTGACGGCTTATATCCTCAGGCAGAAGACGCTGCGAAGACCCTAAGCTTCCATTGTGGCGAGGAGCTTGTTCCCGCTGGGTGGCGAAGCCACCCTTATGGGACAAACCTACTCAGCTCACCTCAAACCGTATCCACCTTCAACGAATGATCATTGAGCATCCCATTGATGATGGTCGCCGTGTCCGCGCCGCCGATCATTCCTCCCGCGCCCGGCGTGACGCCGTAGAGGCTGGCGAGGTTGACGCCGGCCAGGTCAATGGTCTGGTTCGGGGTGGCACCCGCCATGCTGCTGACGTCGATGCTGGTGATGACCGATGCGCCGGTGCCGGTGACGGTGAAGTGCAGGTAGTCGTCGAGGGACGCGGCGCTGCCGTTTTCACCCAGTAGCAGTTGGGACAGGTCGAGTTTGTCCAGGCCTGGGGTGAAGTCGGTAATGACGTCGTGGCCGCTGTTGCCCGCCTGCCATTGGAAAGTGTCGGCGCCGCTGCCGCCGGTCAGGGTGTTGTTGCCCAGGCCGCCGATCAGGATGTCATCACCGCCGCCGCCATTGAGCATGTCATGGCCGAGCCCGCCGTCGATGCGATTGCTCGCGCCGTTACCCGCGAGGGTGTCGTTGAAGTTCGAGCCGACGAGGCTTTCGATGCCGGCCAGGGTGTCGGTGCCGGCGCCGAGGGTATCTTGTGCGGCCAGCAGACCGAGGTTCACCGTAACTCCCGCGGTGGCGTGAGCGTAGCTGGCGGTGTCGTTGCCGCTGCCGCCGTCGAGCAGGTCGTTGCCGCTGCCGCTGTAGAGCAAGTCGCCGCCCGCCCCGCCATTGAAGGTGTTGTTGCCGGTGCCCGCACTGAGAATGTCATTGCCATCGCCGGCGTTGAGCACGTTGTTGCCATTGCCGGCCAGCAGCACATCGTCCCCGCTTGTGCCGGTGAGCGTATGGCCTGCCTGGTAGCTGATGCCGACTCCGGCACTGTCGCTGCCACCATGGTTGTCGTTGGCGGTGTAAGTGCCGTGGTAATCCGGCGTGTGGTCCTGGGCGCCGGCATAGTTGACGGTCATCGTCAGTTGATAGTTTTCCGAGGCATTGGCGTTGCCATTGCCGGGGTTGGGGATGTTGGTGACGTGGATCTGGTAGTTGCCGTCCGCTGCCGCGGTGAACGAGGCGCCATCGTTGATCGCGATGAACGGCCCGCCGTTCAACGAGTACTCCATGGCGATGCGACCGGCCGTGAGGTTGTGATCCAGCGTCAGGGTTTCGCCCTGCTTGAGCGTGATGTTGAGCCGGTCTTCATCGTTGGCGTTGTTGTTCGACACCGACCCCAGCGCGCCGCTGACCACCAGCACCGCCGTCATGCTCGCAGCGTTGGCGACGAAGGCACTGCGGTTGAGGTTGATCACCTGGGCATTGTTGCCGGTGAAACTGGCGGTGCCGCTGGTGCCGGTGAAGTCCGCGCCCTTGGCGATCCAGCCCGTACTGAAGCCCGTGGGTGAAGCAGTGAGCGGATCGCCATTGGCATCGCTGTCGTTCCCCAGCAAGAGTTCGCTGGGGATGACGATATTGCCCGACAGCACGTTGGTGATGACATTGTCCTCAACGGCCACGGGAGGGCTGTTGGGCACGACTTTGATCACCAGGTTGGAACTGGCCAGGTCGCCGTCGTTGTCGCTGATGGTGTAGCCGATGTGCTCGGTGATCAGAGTGCCGGTGGTGGTCTGCGAGGTGTAGCTGAACGCGCCAGTGTCAAGGTTCACCACCAGGGTGCCGTCGTGGTCGGTGGCGATGCTCAACGTGTTGGTGGCTGTATTGAAGGAGCCGTGGTTGAGCCCGCCGCTGGCAGTCAGTGCACCGTGGCCACCGTTGGCGTCCGGGTTGTAGCTGTACGTCGTGCCGTCCACCACCAGGCTTTTGACAAACCCGCCGTCGGCACCGAACGAGCCGCCTTCGCCCAACAGGTTGCCGGTGACCGGCACGCCTTGCACCGTGCCGGAAAGCACCGAGTTGAGTTGGTTCAGGTCGGTGACCAGCACGGCGTCGGTATCGGTGTGGGTGCTGCCGTCATGGGCCAGCGGATCGAGGTGGACATCCCTGACGCCGCTGCCCAGGCCGATGGCGTAGTTCTTGATGCTGTTGGCATCGAGGAAGGCCTTCCAAGCGGCTTCGTCCGCCGAGCCGATCTCGCCCAAGGTCGGCTTGCCATCCGAGAAGAAATAGCCAACGTTCTGTGCGTCGGGCAGTTTGCCGGAGGTTGCGAACGCAGTCTGAGCCACCGCCACGGCCGCATCGTAATTGGTGTCACCGTGCGCATTCAGCGTCGAGATCAACGTCTTGGCAGTTGCAACGTCTACCCACACGGTGCTCTGGTCGGTGGCGCTGCCGCTGAAGGTCACGAGCTGGACTTTCACGTCGCCCATGTCATCGTACTTATCGAGCAAAGCGTTGATTGCCTGTTTGGCCAAGTCCATTCGCGAGAGCCCCGACACGCCTGAGGGATCTTTCATGCTGCCGGACACATCAAGCACGATCAGCAGGTTCGAATCGATCTCCGTCGCCGTGACCGAACGCTCAGACGCGACCGCCTTGGGCACGTCATCGACGATGCTCACCACCAGGTTGCCGGTAGTGCTGTTGCCCAGGGAATCGGTGGCCTGATAGGTGAAGCTTTCGGTCAGCGCATTCGGGCCGTCGTTGGCATGGGGCGAGGTCGCCGCTGGTGAAGTCAACGTGTAGGTGTAGGAGCCGTTGGGATTGAGCAGCAATTGGCCGTGGGCGCCGGTGGCGTCTCCCACCAGGGTAAACGTTACGGCGCCGGTCGCGCCGGTGACCGAACCGACCAAGGTGCCGGTGGCGGTTTCGCCGGTGGCACCCGGCTCGCTGCCCGTGGCGGTGCCAGGCGCGAGGTCCTGGCCGTCCTGTTTCAGATCCAGGGCTTTTTCATAGACGGTGACGTCGTGGTCGGTTTCGGCGACCAGGCAACTGTTGTGCACGTCGATGGTGATGGTCGTGGTGCTTTCGTCACCGTCGCCATCACGCACGGTGTAGGTAAACACATCGGTGGCGCCCGGTGCGCCGACCGAGTCCGGGTTGCTGTGATAAACCGCGTTGCCGTTGGCGTCCAGCGTCAGGTAGCCGTAGGTGCCGTTGATCTGCGCGTTGAGGCCGCCAGTGACAGGCGTTGAAGTATCGTTGCCGGCACGTACGCCAAGCACCGCGCCACCGTCCGCGCCCAGCACGTCGTTGTCCAGCACATTACCGCTGACCGTCCCGCCTTCCACCACCGCAGCGGTATCGCAATGAGCCTTGGGCACATCGTCGACGATATTGATGACGATGGTGCTGGTGACGGTGTTGCCGAGTGAATCAGTGGCCTGGTAGGTAAAGCTTTCGCTCAGCACGTTCGGCCCATCGTTGGCGGCGGGCGCTGTTGTTGCGGGCGAGGTCAGGGTATAGGTGTAGGAACCGTCCGGGTTGAGCAACAATTGACCATGGGCGCCGGTGGCATTGCCGATCAGCGCGAACGTGACGGCGCCGACCGCACCGGTCACCGCATCCACGAGGCTGCCGCTGGCGGTTTCACTGCTGGCGTTCGGCGTGCTGCCGGTTACGGTGCCGGGGGCCAGGTCCTGGCCATCCTGGTTGAGGTCGAGCGCACGTTCATGGACGCTGATCTCATGATCCGGCGCAGCGACGAGGCAGCTGTTGTGCACGTCGATGGTGATGGTCGTGGTGCTTTCATCGCCATCGGCGTCGCGCACGGTGTAGGTGAACACATCGGTGGCACCCGGTGCGCTGACGACGTTCGGGTTGCTGTGGTAAACGGCGTTGCCGTTGGCATCCAGGGTCAGGTAGCCGTAGGCGCCGTTGATCTGGGTATTGAGGCCGCCGACGGCCGAGGTCGACGTATCGCCGCCCGCCCGTACGCCGATGACCGCACCGCTCGCCGCAGGACCATCGGCACCGCCCTCATCGTTGTTCAGCACATTGCCGCTGACCGTCCCGCCCTCCTCAACCGAGGCTGAATCGGCGTGGGCCTGGGGCAAGTCGTCGACGATGTTCACGTCCAGGTTGCCGTTCGCGGTGGTGCCGTTGTCATCGGTGACCACCACGGCAAATTGCTCGCCCAGGCTGTTGGCGCCATTCGCATTGGGATGCGCTTCGTTGTCGAGCAAGGTGTAGCTGTAGCTGACCACGCCAGTGATCGCGTTGAAGCCGGTGATGGTCAGCGTGTTGCCCAACGCGGTGGTGATCGATTGTGGGAAACCGGCGGCGACGCCACCGCTGACCACGCTGATACCGCCGACGCTCAGGGTTTGCACGCCGTCCAACGCGGTCACGGTGAAGGTGCCGCTTTGGGTCAGCGCCGAAGCGTCGGGGCTGCTGCCGTCGTCGAGGTTTTTCTCTTGCAACGACAGCTCGCCGCCTTCGGTGTCGAGACCGGTGATGATCACCGGGTCGTCGTTGTTATGGACTTGCAGCACCAGGTTGGCGGTACTGGTGTCACCGTCGGCGTCGGTCAGGGTGTAGGTGAAGGTTTCCGTGCCGTTGCCGCCACCGTGCAGCCCTTTGAAATCCGAGTCGGCGGCGTTGAGCGTGTAGGTGTAGGAACCGTCGGCGTTGAGGACCAAGGTCCCGTAAGTACCGGTGAAGGTGCCGGGAGTAATCGGGCCGGACGCCACGTGATCGGCGCCTTCGGTATCGTTGGTCAGCACGCTGCCGGTCAGGGTCAGGTTGCTTTCCGAGGCGGTACCGGCGTTGCTGTCATCCACGGCCTTGGGCAGATCGTCGACGATGTTCACGTCCAGGTTGCCGTTCGCGGTGGTGCCGTTGTCATCGGTGACCACCACGGCAAATTGCTCGCCCAGGCTGTTGGCGCCATTCGCATTGGGATGCGCTTCGTTGTCGAGCAAGGTGTAGCTGTAGCTGACCACGCCAGTGATCGCGTTGAAGCCGGTGATGGTCAGCGTGTTGCCCAACGCGGTGGTGATCGATTGTGGGAAACCGGCGGCGACGCCACCGCTGACCACGCTGATACCGCCGACGCTCAGGGTTTGCACGCCGTCCAACGCGGTCACGGTGAAGGTGCCGCTTTGGGTCAGCGCCGAAGCGTCGGGGCTGCTGCCGTCGTCGAGGTTTTTCTCTTGCAACGACAGCTCGCCGCCTTCGGTGTCGAGACCGGTGATGATCACCGGGTCGTCGTTGTTATGGACTTGCAGCACCAGGTTCGCGGTGCTGGTGTCACCGTCGGCGTCGGTCAGGGTGTAGGTGAAGGTTTCCGTGCCGTTGCCGCCACCGTGCAACGCGACGAATTGCGGGTCGCTGGTGTTCAGCGTGTAGGTATACGTGCCGTTGGGGTTGAGGACCAACGTCCCGTAGGTGCCGGTGAAGGTGCCGCCGATGATCGGGCCGCTGTCGGAGCCGGTGGGAATGCGATCAGCGCCCTGATGATCATTGGGCAAGACGTTGCCGGTGAGGCTGACGAGGGTTTGCGATGCGGTGCTGGCGTGGCTGTCATCGATTGCCTGGGGCACGTCGTCGGTGATGTTGACGTCCAGGGTGCCGGTGGCCGTATCACCGTCGGTATCGACCGCCACCACGGGAAATTGCTCGCTGATGCTGTTGGCACCGTCGCCCGTCGGATGGGTTTCATTGTCGGTCAGGGTGTAGCTGTAGCTGACCACGCCAGTCGCCGGGTTGTAGCCGGTGATGGTCAGCGTATTGCCCAGCGCCGAGGTGATGGATTGCGGGAAACCCGTGGGCACGCCACCGGCAATCACGCTGATGCCGCCAATGCTCAGGCTGCTCAGGCCGTCGGGGGCCGAAAGGGTGAACGTACCGCTTTGCACCAAGGCGCCTGGGTTGCTCGCCGTGCCGTCGGCGAGGCTGGCCTCGTGGGCGGTCAGTTCGCCGCCGTCCACGGTCAGGCCGTCGAGGGTGACGGGATTATCCGGCGTCTCGGGCGTTACCGGTGGCACGGCAGCGTCATCGCCGTCGCCATCCGGGTCAGCGGCCAACTCCAACTGCGGGAACTCCGGTATCCCATTGAACCCGGCGGTTGGAAAGCCGATGAGCGGATCAACCTCCCCGGCGACTTCTTCCAGCAATACAAAGCTGTGCCCGCCGCCCACCCCGCCCGGGTTGCCGCCCTCGGCGCCCGCTGCCGTGGCCTCGCCCGTCTGGGTCGGGTCGGCACCGGCGGCGATGGCCTGCTGCAGCTTTTGCACGTCGGTCAGTTGCGCATCGGTCGGTGCCGCGCTGTCAGGCGTGTCGACATGAGGCGCCTGGTTGGCGAGCAATTGCGGGGTCAGGCTCAGGTTGCTCTCGCGGCCCAGGGTCAATTCCTGGCCGTTTTGCAAATGCACGGCCACTGCGCCTTCGGCCCCGGTGATCAGATGCTCGCCGGCATACAGCCGATCGCCTTCGACCAGGGGGCGCCGCAGCCCACCGGCAGCCTCCGCGAAAACCTGTCCTACCACCTTGCTGACGGTACCGATGAGCGCTGCCATGTGCATTCCCTCCGCTGCCAACCGCAGTCGGCACCTGTCTGGGTGAAGAATGCGTGCTCAGGTTACCGTCAGAATCTGGAAAATCTGCCAGCTTTCGCGAACGTCCAAAGCGCTAGCCTTTCGCCACAATGACAAAAAACCGTCGCTTAAAACTACCTCTCCGCTCAACCTTTTTGCACGTCTTCACTACGTTTCAAAATTTGTATGGAACTTTTTATTGACGCCTAAAAGTCGTCGGAACCCTTATCTTCCGCGGCTTTCGATTTGAACAATGTGCTGGATTTCTCAGAGCACATAAGTTTTTTTCGGCATAAGCGTTATGAGAAATCCTTCTTAGGTTTTCCTCAGGATGTTCTTAGCTGTGTTGTTACAAGGTTGAAACGGTTTTGATCTTTTAAACGTCAATATTCTGGCGACAACGAAGCACAACAGACCTCAGGAGATGCTCCCCATGCGCGTTCTTACCCCCCTCTACAGCGCGGTTTTACTGGCCATCGCCTGCTCTTCTCAGGTGCAGGCCATGTCGGTGACCGAAGCGATCCAGAGCACCATTGCAACCCACCCCGAACTGGCGCAACGGGTGGACAGCCGTTTGTCGGCCAATGAAGACGTCAAGGTCGCCAGGGGGGGCTTTTTCCCATCGTTGGATTTGAACGCCGGTTATGGCCGCGGCTACAGCGATAACACCAATACCCGGGCATTGGGCAACCACCACACCAACATCCTGACTTACACCCAGTCGGAGCTGCGCCTGCGGCAGATGATTTTTGACGGGTTCAACACCGCCAATGAAGTGGAGCGCACCAAAGGCGTGGTCAATTCCCGAGCCTATTACGCCCAGGGCACCGCCCAGGACCTGGCCCTGCGCACCATCGAGGTGTATCTGGAAGTGCTCAAGCGTCGCGAACTGGTGACCCTAGCCAAGAACAATCTGCAAGCGCACCTGCGGGTCAACGATCAGATCGGTCTGCGCACCGAACGGGGCGTGGGCAGCACCGCCGACTCCGACCAGTCCAATGCCCGTCGCGCCCTGGCGGAAAACAATTACGACACCGCCCAAGTCGACCTCGCCGATGCCGAGGCGAATTTCTACAGCGTGGTCGGGCGCATGCCCGATGAGCTGGAAGCGCCGCCCTCGACCAAAGGCGAGCTTCCCGTCGACCTGCGCGAAGCCCAGCAAAGCATGGTCGACAACAACCCTTACCTGAAATCGGCACAGGCCGACGTGCAGTCCGCCGAGAGCCAGTACGAAGTGGCGAAGTCGCCGTTCTACCCGCGCTTCGATGCCGAAGCGGCCGTGGGCGCCAACAACAACCTCGGCGGCGAAGAAGGCCATGACAACAACTGGCGGCTCGGCGTGGTGATGAACTACAACCTGTTCCGCGGCGGCAGCGACAAGGCGCGGCTGGCCTCGAACGCCCATCAGATCAACCAGGCCATGGACATTCGCAACAACGCCCTGCGCCAGCTCAATGAAGACACGCGCCTGGCCTGGAACGCGATGCTCAACGCCCGCAAGCAGACCCCGACGGCCCGCGAGTACGCCGACACCACCGCTCGCGTGCGCGCCGCCTATCAAGATCAGTTCGGCCTCGGCCAGCGGACCCTGCTCGATCTGCTCGACAGTGAAAACGAGCTGTACAACGCCAACCGTCGCTACACCGAGGTGCGCTACACCGAGGAATACTCGATGTACCGGGTGCTGGCGAACATGGGCCTGCTGCTGCAAAAACAACGGATCGTGCTGCCAGCCGACGCGGTCGCCCAAACCGAGGTCAAGAACCAGGCGCGGTTGCCGGAACTGAAGTAATCCAGTGGGAGTGATCAGCATGACCCGCATGGAACCGGTAATCCCCGGCGCCGACCCGCGCCTGAACTTCGATGATCCCTTGCTGGACGGTCTGTTGATCCTCTGCAAACTCCATGGCGCGACCGTCAGTCGCGCCAGCCTCAGCGCCGGGCTGCCTATGGCGCACCAACGCTTGAGCCTGGACCTGCTGCCTCGCGCAGCGGCCCGGGCCAGTTTGCAGGCGCGACTGTTGCGTCGCGACCTGAACGATATTTCTGCGCTCAACTTGCCGGTCATGCTGATCCTGGCCGGTGGTCGCTGCGCGATACTGCGGCGCTGGGGCGAGGACGGCCAGGCGCTGATCCTGCCCAGCGAAGCCGATGGCGGCGAGCAATGGGTCAGTCGCCAGGAACTGACCGCCGACTACAGTGGCCAGGCGCTGTTCGCCCGGCCACGCCATGAACTCGAAGACCTGCGCGCACCCTTGGTGCCACGGGTCGAGGCATGGTTTCGCGACACATTGAAACTGTCGCGCTGGTTGTACAGCGACGCGATCCTGGCAAGTTTCCTGATCAACCTGCTGGGCCTGATGGTGCCGCTGTTCGTCATGCAGACCTACGACCGCGTGGTACCGAACCAGGCCACGTCGACGCTATGGGTACTGGCCGTGGGGCTGCTGATCGGCACCGGGTTCGAATTGGTGCTGCGAGTGGTGCGCGCCCATCTGCTGGACACCGCCGGCAAGAAAACCGACGTGATTCTCTCCGCTACCCTGTTCGAACGCATCACCGGCATGGCGATGAAAGCCAAGCCCGTGACCATCGGCGGATTCGCCCAAAGCATCCATGACTTCCAGGGCCTGCGCGAATTCCTCACCGCCGTGACCCTCACCAGCCTGATCGACCTGCCCTTCGCCCTGCTGATGCTGGTGGTGATCGGCCTGCTCGGCGGCTGGCTGGTGGTGATTCCAGTGGTGGCGTTTCCAATCACCATTGTCTTCGCCATGATCATCCAGGCCCGCCTGCGCGACACCGTGCAGAAAAGCCTGGCCCTCGGCGCCCAGCGCCAGGCTCTGCTGATCGAAACCCTCGGCGGCCTGGAAACCCTCAAGGCCTGCAGCGCCGAAAGCGAGCGCCAGCATCAATGGGAAAGCACCCACGGGGCCCTCACCCGCCTCGACAGCCATGCGCGCAACCTTTCGGCGCTGGCAACCAATGGCACCCTCTTTCTGCAGCAACTGGCGGGCATGGCGACCATCGTCGCCGGCGTCTACAGCATCATCGCCGGCAACCTCAGCGTCGGCGCGCTGGTGGCGACCTACATGCTCGGCAGCCGCGTGCTGGCGCCGCTGGGCCAGATCGCCGGGCTGATTACCCGCTATCAGCAAGCCCAGCTCACCATGCGCAGCACCGATGCCCTGATGGCGTTGCCCCAGGAGCGCGATGCCAAACAGCGCCCGCTGGACCGCACTCAGTTGCAGGGCGCCCTGGACGTCAGCGGCGTGACCTTCCACTACAACGGCCAGGACACCCCGGCGCTGGCCGACATCAGCTTCAGCCTCAAGGCTGGCGAACGGGTCGGGATCATCGGCCGCAGCGGCTCGGGCAAAAGCACCCTGGCGCGCCTGGTGATGGGTTTCTATGCACCGGAGGAAGGCCAACTGCTGCTCGATGGGCTGGATTTGCGGCAACTGGACGTCGCCGACTTGCGGCAGCAGATCGGCTATGTCGCCCATGACCTGCCGCTGCTGGCCGGCAGCCTGCGCGACAACCTCACCCTCGGCGCCCGCTATATCAGCGACGCGCGCATGCTGGAAGTGGCGGAGCTGACCGGCGTTACCGAACTGGCCCGCCAGCATCCACAAGGTTTCGACCGCCCGGTGGGCGAGCGAGGGCAGTTGCTCTCCGGTGGCCAGCGCCAGGCCGTGCTGCTGGCCCGCGCGCTGCTGCTCGATCCGCCGATCCTGTTGCTGGACGAGCCCACCAGCGCCATGGACAACAGCAGCGAAGATACCTTGCGGCAGAAACTTCACACCCATGTCCAGGGCAAGACCGTGCTGCTGGTCACCCACCGCACCTCAATGCTGAGTCTGGTGGACCGCTTGGTGGTGTTGGATAACGGGCGGATCGTGGCGGATGGGCCCAAGGAAGCGGTGATCGATGCGCTGCGTAAAGGCCGGGTAGGCTCCGCGGCGGTATAGCTGCCTACAACTGCCCTGTGGCCACAAAAAGCAGCACTGAGCACTATTTCATCTAACCAACGGGTACCGTCCCATGCCAGCTCAAACGCCCGATTCAGCCGCCCGCAGCTACTTCGGCAGTTTCAGCAGAAGCGCCGAAAGCGAGTTCATGCCGGAAACCGCCAGCGCCACGCTGCAGGATTCGCCCCGTCGCTCGCGGGTCACCGTGTGGCTGGCCGCCGGGCTGATCGTGACCGGGCTGGTCTGGGCCAAACTGGCGGTGCTGCAAGAAGTCACCACCGGTGAGGGCAAAGCCATTCCATCGAGCAAGATCCAGGTGATCCAGAATCTGGAGGGCGGCATCGTCACCGAGATTTTTGCGCGCGAAGGCCAAATGGTGAACAAGGGCGATACCCTGCTGCGCCTGGACGACACGCGGTTCCTGTCGAACAAGGGCGAGAGCGAGGCCGACCGCTATGCCCTGACGGCCCAGGTCGAACGCTTGTCGGCCGAGGCAGAAGGCCGTCCCTTCAAGCTGTCGGCCGAGGTGATCGCCAAGGCGCCGCAAGTGGCCGAAGACGAGCGCTCGTTGCACGAACAACGCCAGCGACGCCTGGCCAGCGAGCAACGCACCCTGACTGAACAACTGCGGCAGAAGACCCAGGAACTCGCGGAGTTTCGCTCCAAGCAAAGCCAGTTCAGCTCGGCCCTGGGCCTGCTGCAAGAAGAGATGAACATGTCGGCACCGCTGGTGCGCACCGGGGCGGTTTCACCGGTGGAGATCCTGCGGCTCAAGCGCAGCGCGGTGGAAATCCGCGGCTCGCTCAACGCCACGACCTTGGCAATCCCTCGGGCCGAATCGGCGATCAACGAAATCAAGAGCAAGATCGACGAATCGGAACAGTCCTTCCGCTCCGACGCGGCCAAGGAACTCAACGAGAAACGCACCGAGCTGTCGAAAATCACCGCCTCGAGCATCGCCATTGATGACCGTGTGACCCGTACCACCGTGGTCTCGCCCGTGCATGGGGTGATCAAGCAGCTCAAGGTCAACACCATCGGCGGCGTGGTCCAGCCGGGCAGCGACATGATCGAAATCGTGCCCCTGGAAGACAACCTGCTGATCGAAGCCAAGGTCCGTCCCCAGGACGTTGCGTTCCTGCATCCAGGCCAGAAAGCCATGGTCAAGTTCAGCGCCTACGACTACACGATTTATGGCGGCCTGAGCGCCAAGCTCGAACTGATCGGCGCCGACACCATCACCGACGACAAGGGCAACAGCTTCTACCTGATCCAGGTGCGCACCGACAAAAATCATTTGGGCGGCGATGCAAAACCGCTGCTGATCATTCCAGGGATGGTGGCGACGGTGGATATCATCACCGGGGAGAAAAGTGTCTTGGATTACTTGCTCAAACCGGTGTTGAAGGCGCGGACCGAGGCGATGCGCGAGCGCTAGGCTTTGGCTGAGACTGATCGTTCCCACGCTCCGCGTGGGAATGCCGCCCGGGACGCTCTGCGTCCCCTTTGCGGATGTGACGCGGAGCGTCAGTGGATGCATTCCCACGCAGAGCGTGGGAACGATCACCCCCCTCCATGATTTTTCTGATAAGTCTCCTCCCCCATCGCCGCGATCTGCCCTTCGATCAACGCCTCGAACGGCTTCAGCAACAACTCGAAGCTCGCAGGTGCCTCAAGGGTTTGCAGCGCCTGGACAATCGCCTCCACTGTCGACAACGCCCCCGGTCCTGGCGCCTTGCGCAAACGGTAGCGGGACACGCCACCCTCGGCCAGGGTCACCCTGGGCAATGCCGCCAGCAATGGATTCATATGCAGCAGCTTGCGCGCCTTGCGCCAGGTGCCGTCGGGGACGACCAATAGCAGCGAATCACCGCTCGGGCCATAGGCTTGCAGCGGCTGCGCATCGTCGGCAGGAAACAACAACCGCGCCTGATAGCCCGGTTGATTGAGCAACCGGGGCAAATCCGCGAACACTTCGCCCACGATCAACTCGGCATTATTGAGCCCCAACGCCGCCAACCGGGCAGTATTCAAGGCGTGGTTCACCTCGCTGGGGTGCTGCAACAACAAGACCCGGGTGCGGCTGTCGAGGCTCGGGATCAGCGGGCACAGGCAGTGGCTTTGCGGCCGGAGGCAACGCGGGCATTGGATTCTGGACATGGTCAGGCCTGATTCAGTTGCGCTTTGAGCAAGTCGCGGAAGGTCTGGATCAACGGCTCGCGGCTGCGGCCACGGCGCACGATCATCGAAAACGGTGCCTGATAGCCGAACGTCGCCGGCAGCAGCACGCGCAAGTCGCCCTTGTCGACCCAGGCTTGGGCGTAATGTTCGGGCAAATAGCCGACATAGGCGCCGGACAGCACCAGGATCAACTGGGCCTCCATGCTCTCCACCGTCGCCGCGCTGTGCTTGAAGCCATGGCGCGCCAGTTCGGCCTGGCTCCAGTAACCACGCCCGACCATGCGTTGCTGAGTGATGAGTTGTTCAGGGATGCGCCGCTCGTTGAACAACGGGTGGCGGTTGCTGCAATACAGCCAGTGTTGCTCGCGGTACAGCGGCATGTAGACGAGGCCGCTCATGCGCGTGGAGAACGCGCCGATGGCCAAGTCCAGGCGATTGTCCTGAACGCCGAGTTGCAGTTCGTAAGGGCTCATGACGGACAAGTGCAAATGTACCGCCGGATGTTCCTGGCTGTAGGCGCCGATGGCTTCGGCAAACGGCAGGGCCTTGTCGCTGACGGTGGAGTCGATCACGCCGAGGTTCAGCGTACCGCGCAGTTCGCCCTTGAGCGCTGCGGCGTACTGCTCGAACCCTTCGAGTTCGCCCAACAAGCGCAGGGTTTCCTGATGGAACAACTCGCCTTTGCTGGTCAGGCTGAACCCGCCCCGTCCGCGATGGCAGAGCACCAGGCCAAGGGCTGATTCGAGCTGGCTCATGTAGGTGCTGATGGCCGACGTGGAAATATTGAGCTCGTGCTGGGCATTGGCGAACCCCTGGTGCCGGACCACGCTGACAAAAATGCGCAGCAGTTTCAGGTCGGGTAGAGCGTTGGCCATTGGGGGGACTCCAAATACAAACAGGACACTGCAAACCTGTGGCGAAGGCGTTGGTTGGGAGTCTATCGCCCCGCCCGCCATTAGTTTAGAAAAATCTGAACTAAGTATTTGCCGCCAGCGATTCTTCACGGCAAAAGCTTTTCGCAGAATCGGCCCCTGATAAATAAAACAAACGATGAGGCCCTACCCGTGGACAAGATTCTTCACCAACCACTGGGCGGCAACGAAATGCCGCGCTTCGGCGGCATCGCCACCATGATGCGACTCCCCCATTTGCAAACCGCTGCCGGCCTCGACGCTGCGTTCGTCGGCGTACCGCTGGACATCGGCACCTCCCTGCGCGCCGGCACCCGTTTCGGGCCCCGCGAAATCCGCGCCGAATCCGTGATGATCCGCCCCTACAACATGGCCACCGGCGCCGCGCCATTCGACTCGCTGGCGGTGGCGGACATTGGCGACGTGCCGATCAACACCTTCAATCTGCTGGACGCGGTGCGGATCATCGAAGAGTCGTACCACAAGATTCTCGAACACAACGTCATCCCCCTGACCCTGGGCGGCGACCATACCATCACCCTGCCGATCCTGCGGGCGATCCATAAGAAGCACGGCAAGGTCGGCCTGGTGCACATCGACGCCCATGCCGATGTGAACGATCACATGTTCGGCGAGAAAATCGCCCACGGCACCACCTTCCGCCGCGCCGTGGAAGAAGGCCTGCTCGATTGCGACCGCGTTGTGCAGATCGGCCTGCGCGCCCAGGGCTACACCGCCGACGATTTCAACTGGAGCCGCAACCAGGGCTTCCGCGTGGTCCAGGCCGAAGAGTGCTGGCACAAATCCCTGGCACCGCTGATGGCCGAAGTGCGCGAGAAAGTTGGCGGCGGCCCGGTGTACCTGAGTTTCGACATCGACGGCATCGATCCGGCCTGGGCGCCGGGCACCGGCACCCCGGAAATCGGCGGCCTGACCACCATCCAGGCCATCGAAATTGTCCGTGGTTGCCAGGGCCTCGACCTGGTCGGCTGCGATCTGGTAGAAGTCTCGCCGCCGTATGACACCACCGGCAACACCTCGCTGCTGGGCGCCAACCTGCTGTACGAGATGCTCTGCGTACTGCCGGGCGTGGTCCATCGCTGAGGCGCCGCCATGAACGATCACGATCAAGTGCTCAAGGCCGCCGCGCAACTGGTGTCGGCCTTCGCCCGCAATGACCGCGACGCTTACTTCGGCGCGTTCGCGGCCGATGCGAGCTTTGTGTTCTACACCCTCGAACAGCCTTTGTTGTCCCGCGATGCCTACCAGGCCTTGTGGGATCGCTGGCGGTCCGAGGATGGCTTCGAGGTGCTGAACTGCACCTCGAGCAACGCCTTCGTCAGCCTGCAAGGGGACGTGGCGATTTTCATCCATGACGTGGCCACCGAGCTGCGCATGCAAGGGGAGCTTCACTTTAGCCAGGAGCGCGAAACCATTGTGTTTCGCCAAGAACAACAAGGCCTATGGCTGGCCTGTCATGAACATTTGTCCGCAATGCCGGAAGGGCTGCCACCCCCTTAGCCAAGCAGGCAGCGCTCACGTGCGATGAGTGCGCCTCGATGATCGGAGCAGATCATGAATAACAATAACGATAAAAGCCTTACGCAGATTGAAACCAACGGGGTCGAACAGATCCCCGACCATGAACGAACCGCCGGTCCGGGCGATCTGTTTCGCCTGATCTTCGGCGGCGCCAATACCTTTGCCACCGCCGTGCTCGGCAGTTTCCCGGTGCTGTTCGGCCTGTCATTCCAGGCCGGTGCCTGGGCGATTGTGCTTGGGGTGTTGGTGGGTTCGATCATCCTCGCGCCGATGGGCCTGTTTGGCCCGCTCAACGGCACCAACAACGCGGTGTCTTCCGGTGCGCACTTCGGCGTGCACGGGCGAATCGTCGGATCGTTCCTCTCGCTGTTGACCGCCATCGCGTTCTTCTCGCTGTCGGTGTGGAGTTCGGGCGATGCGCTGATCGGCGGCGCCAAGCGCTTGATCGGCGTGCCGGAAACCGACCTCAGCCTGGGCTTGGCCTACGGCTTGTTCGCACTCCTGGTGTTGACCGTGTGCATCTACGGCTTCCGCTTCATGCTGTGGGTCAACCGCATCGCCGTGTGGGCCGCCAGCCTGCTGTTCCTGCTGGGCATATTCGCCTTCGCGCCGAGCTTCGACAGCCAGTTCGCCGGCACGGTCAGCCTCGGCCAGCCGGGCTTCTACGCCGCTTTCATCGGCGCAGCGCTGGTGGCCATGAGCAACCCGATTTCCTTCGGCGCATTCCTGGGCGATTGGTCGCGCTACATCCCGCGAAATACGCCGAAGCCGCGCATCATGCTGGCGGTGATCGCTGCCCAGTTGGCCACGCTGATTCCGTTCCTGTTCGGCCTTGCCACCGCCACCATCGTGGCGATCAAGGCACCGGACTACATCGCGGCCAACAACTACGTGGGCGGCCTGCTGGCGGTTTCGCCGGGATGGTTCTTCCTGCCGGTGTGCCTGATAGCAGTGATCGGCGGCATGTCCACCGGGACCACGTCGCTGTACGGCACCGGGCTGGACATGTCCAGCGTCTTTCCCCGCGTGCTGTCGCGGGTCAAGGCGACGCTGCTGATCGGCGTGCTGTCGATTGCCTTCATCTTTATCGGGCGCTTCGCCGCGAACCTGGTGCAGAGCGTCTCGACCTTCGCCGTGCTGATCATCACCTGCACTACGCCATGGATGGTGATCATGATCATCGGCCTGCTGGTGCGCCGCGGCTTCTACTGCCCGGACGACTTGCAGGTGTTCACCCGCGGCGAAACCGGCGGGCGCTACTGGTTCAGCCACGGCTGGAACTGGCGGGGCCTGGGGGCGTGGATTCCCAGCGCATTGGTGGGGCTGTGCTTCGTCAACCTGCCGGGGCAATTCGTCGGGCCATTGGGCGAACTGGCCGGCGGTATCGACATCAGCCTGCCGGTCACCCTGGGCCTGGCGTCGGTGGTGTACCTGGCGCTGCTGGGACTGTTTCCAGAGCCTGCGGCGGTGTACGGGCCGGGGGATGCGCGGAGCAAGGACGCGTCGGCGCCCCTTGATAAACCAGCCCTCAGGCAAACCGCCTGATCCGAACACACGAGATACCTGTGGCGAGGGAGCTTGCTCCCGCTCGGTTGCGCAGCAACCGCTAAAGCCTGGGACTGCTGCGCAGTCCAGCGGGAGCAAGCTCCCTCGCCACAACACCTCGTTCGCCAGGGACAGCAGCACCTCGTCCTACACATAAAAAAGACAATCGGAGACACGCCATCATGGCTTTGGATTTAATCGTCGTTCTCATCTACGCCGCCGGCATGATCGCCCTGGGCTGGTATGGCATGCGCCGCGCCAAGACGCGTGACGACTATCTGGTCGCCGGGCGCAACCTCGGCCCAGGTTTCTACCTGGGCACCATGGCCGCGACCGTGCTGGGCGGCGCATCGACCATCGGCACCGTGCGCCTGGGCTATGTCCACGGCATTTCGGGCTTCTGGCTGTGCGGCGCGATCGGCCTGGGCATCGTCGGCCTGAGCCTGTTCCTGGCCAAGCCGCTGCTCAAGCTGAAGATCTACACCGTGACCCAAGTGCTGGAGCGCCGCTACAACCCGGCGGCTCGTCACGCCAGCGCGCTGATCATGCTGGTGTATGCGCTGATGATCGGGGCGACCTCGACCATCGCCATCGGCACGGTGATGCAAGTGCTGTTCGGCCTGCCCTTCTGGGCTTCGATCCTGGTGGGCGGCGGTGTCGTCGTGCTGTATTCCACCATCGGTGGCATGTGGTCGCTGACCCTGACCGACATCGTGCAATTCTTGATCATGACCGTTGGCCTGGTGTTCCTGCTGATGCCGATGTCCATCGTCGACGCCGGCGGCTGGGATGCGATGGTAGCGGCGTTGCCGGCGCGTTATTTCGATTTCACCGCGATCGGCTGGGACACGATCCTCACTTACTTCCTGATCTACTTCTTCGGCATCTTCATCGGCCAGGACATCTGGCAACGGGTGTTCACCGCTCGCAGCGAACGCGTGGCGAAAGTCGCCGGCACTGCCGCCGGCCTTTATTGCGTGCTCTACGGCCTGGCCGGTGCGCTGATCGGCATGGCCGCCAAGGTGTTGCTGCCGGACCTGGAAAACGTCAACAACGCCTTCGCCAGCGTGGTGCAGACCAGCCTGCCCAATGGCATTCGCGGGCTGGTAATCGCCGCAGCGCTAGCGGCGCTGATGTCCACCGCCGCGGCGGGGCTGCTGGCAGCGTCCACGACGGTGGTCCAGGACCTGTTGCCGCGTCTGCGCCAGGGCCGAGAAAGCGGCGACGGCGACGTCCACGAAAACCGCATCGCGACCCTGCTGCTGGGTGTGGTGGTGCTGGGCATCGCCCTGGTGGTCAGCGATGTGATCAGTGCCCTGACCCTGGCTTACAACCTGCTGGTGGGCGGCATGCTGATCCCGCTGATCGGCGCGATCTACTGGAAACGCGCGACCACGGCCGGGGCAATCACCAGCATGTCGCTGGGCTTCCTGACCGCGCTGTTCTTCATGTTCAAGGACGGCCTGGACGCGAACACGCCGATCTACTACAGCCTGAGCGTGGCGCTGGTGAGTTTTGTACTGGTGAGCCTGTTGTCGCCACGTTCGAATGTGGTGGCCAAGGCCGCGTGATCAAGCAGTAGGAAAGGTTTTCTTCGAGAGGCATGGCGTCGGTGGCCATGCCCTTTTTTTTCCTGTATCAGCCCGTCAAAACAAAAAAAAGATCGCAGTCTCGGGCTGTTTCAATTGAAACAGCCCGAGACTGCGATCTCTCCAAAATAGGTGGGTTTACCGGCGGCGCGGCTGGCGGCGGCGTTGCTCGTCGTCGGTGCGGATCGGTATCGGCTGCATCGGCGGTTCGATCAGGCCGAGCGCGACACCCAAGTCGTGAAGCCAGTTCTGGATTTTCTCTTTCATCGTGGTGCCCCCTCAGGGTGGTGCGAGCGGCAGATTTCTGTGGCCCCTTCGCACTGATAATAGTCCGAAGTCCTACGCAATGCTCGTGACAGATTGCAATGATCTGTTACTGAATTGATCCAAATCCCAGCCCGGGAGTTCAAGCCGATTGCGCCGTGATCATTGGCGCGCGCGGCCAGGCTTGTTGTTGCAATTCAATCCAGGCGTTCAAGTTGGCTCCGACCATGCCTTTGCGCCACATCAACCAGGTCGTTGCGCTGGCAAACGGCTCGGCCAATGGATGCATCGTCACCCGTTCCCGGCCTGGCAGGCTGGCGAGCATCGACTCGGACATCAACGCCACCCCGGACCCGGCGATCACACAAGCCAGCATCCCCTGGTACGACTCAATCTCCATCGCCCGGCCCATGGTTGCGTGATCATGGGCAAACCAGGCTTCCAGGCGCATCCGGTAGGAACAGCCACGCCGGAAGGTGAACACCGCGCGACCCTGGACATCCAGCGCACTGCGCACCGGCGGATGATCGGCCTCGGTGATCAGCACCAGCCGCTCGTCGCACAACGGCACGCCATCCAGCCCCGCCAGCTCCAGTGGGCCGTCTACCAATGCCGCATCGAGACGATTGGTGAGCAAGCCTTCCAACAATTCTCCGCTCGGCCCCGATTGCACTTGCAGGTTCACTGCCGGGTAAGCCCGGTGATAACCGGCCAGCAGGTCCGGCAAGTGCGTCGCCGCCGTGCTGTACATGGTACCCAACACAAAATCTCCAGCCGGCTGGCCACCCTGCACCGCCGCATGGGCTTCGTCGTGCAGGGCAAACAGCTTGGTCGCATAGTCCAACAGGACTTTTCCCGCAGGCGATAACTGCAAACGCTGACGCTCACGCAGGAAAAGGTCGACGCCCAACTGCTCTTCGAGCTGCTTGAGCCGGGTCGAAAGGTTCGACGGCACCCGGTGCAGGCGTTCTGCCGCTCGGGTGATGGAACCTTCTTCGGCCACCGCTTGGAAAATCCGTAACTGGCTGAACTCCACAACCTTCTCCAAAAAAGAACAAGTTACTCACTATTATTCATTTTTAATGAAAGTCAATCGGTTCTAGCCTGACGGTCATTCGCCTCGACGCTGGAGATCGACCATGTCGCCCTTGATTCGCCTGCTCGCCAGTTTCATTGCCCTGATGATGGCCATGGGCATTGGCCGCTTCGCCCTTACACCGCAATTACCTCATTTAATCGGCGAAGGTCAGGTCGACTTGACCGCCGCCGGTCTGATTGCAGCCGCCAACTACCTGGGTTATCTGCTCGGTGCGCTGGATGCCATGTTCGCCCGTCGTCCACAACAGGTGCAGCGACGTCTATTGGGAGGCCTGTGGCTGTGCGTAGTACTGACGCTGGCGTCGTTCTGGGCCTGGGGGTTCTGGCCGCACCTGGCGCTGCGCTTCGGCACCGGCGTGGCGAGTGCCTGGGTGATGGTGATGATTACCGCGTTGAGCCAACCTTTGGCAGCGGCGGCGGGACGGCCCCGACTCGGCGCACTGGTATTTGCCGGACCAGGCCTGGGGATTTTTCTTACAGGCTTGCTGGCCTTGGGTTCGAACTTGCTGGGCCAGACATCCGACACCCTGTGGCTGGTGTATGCCGGCGCAGCGCTGGTGATGTTGCTGGTGATCCTGCCCGCCCTGCCCAAACCCGTACCGACGGCCACGGTCGCAGCGCCCATCGCCGCGTCCAGCAACAGCGCAATCGCCCGGCTCTGCGTGGTCTACGCCTTGTATGGCGTCGGCTACATCATTCCGGCGACTTTCCTGTCGCAAATGGCTTCGGCGCAATTTCACGGGCAGTGGCAGGCGGATCTGTTCTGGCCCTGCTTTGGCCTGGCGGCCGCCACCGGGGTGCTGCTGGTGAGCCTGCGTCGACCGAACCCGAACACCACCAGCCGCTGGCTGATGGCTACGTTGTGGCTGCAAGCCGCCGGCGTATTCGCCTGCCTGTTGGGCAGTGGCGTGGGCTTGGCCCTGGGCGTGATCCTATGCGGCGCACCGTTCCTGGCCTGCATGCAACTGATGGTGCTGCGTTCAAGGGAACTGGCGCCCCACGCGACCCAGCGCAACATCGGGCTGCTGACCGCCTGCTTTGCCGTAGGCCAGCTCAGCGGTCCATTGCTGGCGGCGCTGAGCAGCCATTTCAGCGGCGGCCTGCAACCGGCGCTGATCGTCGCCGGCAGCGGTTTGGTGTTGGCGGGCGGTCTGTTGCTGCTGCCTGCCAAACGCGGCGCGAGGAACCCTTGCGCCCAGGCCGCCCTACGCTGATCAGGCTTGGCCGGCAGGGCTGTAGGTTTTGTCCAACTGCGGCGTCGGCTCACCTCGCGCCAAGGCGAAATACAACACTGCGCCGAGAAAGCATCCGGTGAACCAGGCAAAGTTGGCCATCGGTTGCAGCAGCGGCGTGAAAGTGATCGCTACGCCCATCAGCGTCGCCGGAACCAACGCCTTGACGGCGGTCCAGTTGATCCCGCCACTGTAGTAATAACGCCCGCTCGGGCCGTCGTCGAACAGCGCGTCGACGTCGATCTGCTGTTTTTTGATCAGGTAATAATCCACCAACAGAATGCCGAACAGCGGCCCAATAAACGCCGCCAGCACGTCCAGGGTGTAGTGAATCACTTCAGGGTTGTTGAACAGGTTCCACGGTGTGATGAAAATCGACGCCACCGCCGCGATCATGCCGCCGGCGCGCCAACTGATCTTGCTCGGCGCGACGTTGGCAAAGTCGAAGGCCGGGGACACAAAGTTGGCGACAATATTAATGCCGATGGTGGCGGTCACGAAGGCAAACGCCCCGAGCAAGACGGCCACATCGTTGTCGATGCGCGCCACGGTAGCGATCGGGTCGTGAAGCATTTCCCCGAATACCGGCAAAGTCCCGGAGACAATCACCACGGTGACCAGGGAGAACGCCAGGAAATTTACCGGCAACCCCCAGAAATTTCCCCGGCGCACGTCAGACATGCTCCGGCAATAACGGCTGAAATCACCGAAGTTCAGGGTTGGGCCGGAAAAGTACGACACCACCAAAGCTGTCGCCACGATGACCTGACCAAACGCTTGCCAGCCGGACAGCGACTTCTCGGCCAAGGTAAAACTGATGTTGCTCCAACCGGCTTTCCAGACGATCCACCCGGCCAGCAGGAACATCACCGCATACACCACCGGCCCGGCCCAGTCGATAAACCGACGGATCGACTCCATGCCCGTCCAGAACACCAGCGCTTGGACAAACCACAAGCCGAGGAAACCAAACCAGCCCAGGTAGGACAAACCTGCAAAATGCTGCGTCGCATAGACTTCCATCGAAGGAAAAAACCGCAGCACCACAATGATCAGCGCACTCGAGGCCAGATAGGTCTGGATGCCATACCAAGCCACGGCGATCAGGCCACGGATCACCGCCGGAATATTCGCCCCGAACACGCCGAACGCCAACCGGCAAATAACCGGATAAGGCACCGCCGCCTGCTGGCTCGGCTTGGCGACAAGGTTGGCGATCAACTGCACAATGCAAATCCCGCCCAACAACGCGATGAGCACCTGCCAACTCGCCAGGCCCAAGGCGAACAGGCTGGCGGCAAATACATAGCCGCCGACGCTGTGCACATCACTCATCCAGAACGCGAAGATGTTGTACCAATTCCATTTCTGCGGCAGCGGGCCCAAGTCTTCGTTATAGAGACGAGGGCTATAGCCGTTGGGCATTTGCTCGGACATCGCGGGGCTCCTTTTGGATACCGCCGAGCCCCCGAGTTGATTGTCCACCACACTGCGCACGGGAGCTGGCATGGTTTGTATACGGGTTCCAAGGCAGAATGCGTGCCATAGGCACCGGATGCGAGACAAACCGTGGTGTTCAGCGGCGAAACAAGTCGAGCAGGCGCGGGCAAACGCCCACGAACGGGGCGCGAATGCATGTTAAGGGTGCAGGATTTTGTATACAGCGAAGGTCAACCGTGGCGAGGGAGCTTGCGCCCTCGCCACGCGGGGATTTGGTCAGGTCAGCTCAATACGATCCGCATGAATGACAATCTGCCCATTCTTGTACAGCGCACCAATGGCCTTCTTGAAGTTGCCCTTGCTCACGCCAAACAGGCTGGTGATCAATACCGGGTCGCTCTTGTCACTGACCGGGAGCGTGCCGTTGTTCTCGCGCAACTTGGCGAGGATCTTGGCGTTCAAACTGGTGGCCGCTTCCTGACCCACCGGCTGCAGGCTCAGGCTGATCTTGCCGTCTGGACGGATTTCCTTGATGAAACCCTTTTCCTCTTTACCGGCACGCATGAACTTGAAGATTTCGTTCTTGTGGATCAAGCCCCAGTGCTTGTTATTGATGATCGCCTTGAAGCCCATGTCAGTGGCTTCGGCCACCAGCAAATCGACTTCCTGCCCAGGCGTATAGTTGGCCGGGGTCTTGTCCAGATAACGGTCCAAGCGCGCCGTAGCGGTGATGCGGCGGGTGTGTTTGTCGAGGTAGACGTGCACCACGCAATATTCGCCGGCGGTCATCTGGCGCTTCTCTTCGGAGTACGGCAGCAGCAGATCCTTGGGCAGCCCCCAGTCCAGGAACACGCCGATGCTGTTGACCTCAACCACTTTCAGGCTGGCAAATTCGCCTACCTGGACTTTCGGCTTTTCAGTGGTGGCGATCAGTTTGTCGTCGCTGTCCAGATAAATAAAAACATTGAGCCAGTCTTCATCTTCGCTGGGAATATCCTTGGGGATATAACGATTGGGCAGCAGGATTTCACCGTCCGCTCCACCGTCCAGATATAAACCGAAGTTGGTATGTTTAACCACTTGCAAACTGTTGTAGCGCCCGACTAAAGCCATTTCCAATACCCTCATTGCGTGGGCGGCATTCTACCCGGTTTTGCGGCGCGATTCGTGGCCGACGACGAGCTTCGCCGCGCGGCCTTTGATTTTCCTGGGTTTTCGTCCAAGGCGTGGCCATTCGTCAGACGGCCGACGGTTCGCGTCGCTTCCCGTCGGCGCTGGGCTTGCTCAGGTGATCTTATTTAAAACAGCGACTTAGGGTCATAAATACGGATAACCCAGCCGATATTCCGGTTTCAGCGATAATAATTCAGGAGGATATTTGCCAAGCAATTGTCAAGTATTTCCTGTACGATGCCTGGCCCAATTAATTATCTACAGGTTAATGGTCGTCATGCGCGTAAAAGCATCCAACAGCAAATCAAAGCCAGCTCCAGCCGTTGAAACCAGCGAGTCGATCAACGACCAGATCGCTGCGTTCCTCAAGTCCGGCGGTGAAATCCAGCAAATTGCCAAAGGTGTCAGCGGCCAGACATTCGGCCCGTCCAAGCAGATCAGCCTGGGCAAAAAGTAATTCCCGCAGCACCTGGTCCCAAAGCGCTTTGACGCTCGAAGCGCTTGGACTGGAACCCCTCTGCTTACCCCCCTCTCTAAAAAAATCGACGAACGGCCATCGCGGTCGAGCATTCGCCGGTATGCTTGCACCTCTCTAGCTCAAGCGTTTCAGCTTGGTTACGATTCCCTGCTCCTCGCTATTCATGGAGTGAAGCATGCGCATTCACACGGTCGTGCTGTTGACCAGCCTATTGGCCTGCCCTCTCGTCCAGGGACAGGTGTTCCAGCGCGAGCTCGGTGACTTCGACCTTAAACTCGGTACCACGCCCAGCCGCAGCATGGCCCAGGGCCTCGTCACGCCATCGAGCACCGGTTCGTTCCATGGCGGCCTGGACCTGAGCCACGACAGCGGCTGGTACATCGGACAGTGGTCGCCCAGCGCGGGGGTGTCCGCCGACCTTGAAGTCGATTCCTACATGGGTTTCAAACAGCCTTTCGACCAGACCCTCGGCTATGAAGTCGGCCTCATCCATTACAGCTACCCCACCGTCGATACCCTCGACAGCCAGGAATTCTATGGCGGCCTGACCCTGCTCGGCAGTCGCTTCGGCGCCGCCCTGAGCAACGACCCGGACAAACAGAACAGCACCCTGTTTGCCGACCTGGGCGGCAACGTGCCGTTCGGCATTGGCATCAGTGCCAAATACACCACTCATCAGCTCAACTCGCCGGTGTCTGTGGATAATGGCTACATCAGCAGCTTCAGCGACTGGTCGTTGAAAATCTCCCGCCCCTGGAGAGGCATTGACCTGGACCTGATCTACAGCGATTCGAGCCTCAGCGGCAACAGTTGCTCGGCGTATTCGGGTCACAACAGTGAATGCGACGGACTGGTCACACTGAAGATGGCCCACCCTTTTTACTAAGCGTTACGTATTCAATCGGCTGAACTGCCGCGCCCCTGCCATGCTCCAACAAAGCACCTACGCTTTCGCAAGGACTCGCTCATGTCGCGCTGGTTAATTCGCACCGCCATGTTCATCGCCATGCTCTTCGTGCTCACCGCTTGCAGCCGCGTCGGGCTGGCGTACCGCAACCTCGACCTGATCATCCCCTGGACGCTCAACGACTATTTGGAGATCAACGGAGAGCAAAAAGACTGGTTCGACGATCGCCTCAAGGAGCACCTGAGCTGGCATTGCACCACGCAATTGCCCGGCTACCTTGACTGGCTTGATCGCCTGAAGACCATGGTACAAACCAATCAGGTCACCGACGAAGCCCTGCAGCAACGCACCCGCGAGGCCAAGGCCGCCATCGCCGAAACCGCCCGGGAAATCACCCCGTCGACCATCGAACTGCTGCAAGGCCTGAGCGACGACCAAGTGGCCGACATGGACGCCGCGTTCGTCAAGGATCAACGCAAACGCCAGCGGGAATACCTCAAGCCGACGCTGCAGCAGCAGATCAAGGAACGTGCCGAGCGCATGGAAAAACGCCTGAATGACTGGGTCGGCCCGCTCAATATCGCCCAACGCCAACGAGTAGTGGCCTGGTCCACCGCCCTCGGCGACCAGAACCAGCAATGGATCGCCAACCGCGCCCACTGGCAGAACCAATTCAGCCAAGCCGTGGCCCAGCGCCACAGCCCCGACTTCCCAAAACGCATCGAACAATTGCTGGTGAACCGTGAGAGCCTGTGGACCCCCGCCTACCGCGAGGCCTACAACAAGACCGAAGCCCAGGCCCGCAGCCTGCTGGCAGACCTTATGGCCGACAGCACCCCGGCGCAGCGTGAACGGTTGTTGCAAAAAATCGACGGAGTGAAAAAGGACTTCAGTGATTTGAAATGCTTGAAGGCAGCGCAACGGTAGGACAGGCCATCACCTGGAAGCGTGCGAGCCCGCTCCCAGGTGATATAGGACTGGATCTAGGCAATCTGCGCCTTCGAAGCCAAATCATCGAACGTAAACTCATCCAGCGCATCTTCCTGTTCATCCAGCACCTGACGCGGATGATCGTTACCCGGAATGCTGCTGTCGATCAGGCTCAACAACCGCGAGCCACGCGGCGTCAGCACAAAATTCTCGCCATTGCCGCCTTCTTCCTCCGGACGAGGTTCAATATAGCCGCGCTCCAGCAGTAACTTCTCGTACTCCCCGGCGACCGCTTTCAGATGATCGAGGTTCTCGATTTCTTCGCCCTCAGCTGCTTTCGCCGCCGCGTGCTGCTCCGCATAGGGCCGAGGGGTAAAACTGTGGCCGGCGCCGTTCTGCACTTCGTGAAGCAACCGTTCGATCAAGTCCCAGTTATAAGTCGTCATCCTGGTCCATCCTCTAAAGAGTGAGATGCCTACTTGTTTTGTGACCGAGGCGGCGCCGCGCCGTTCAGCCGGGTTCACGACCGGTCCTCTCCCCGAGCCGACCAACGGCATGTCGAATCCGACGCCAACCAAACGACTAGGCAGAGCAACCGTCGATAAACGAATCTCTGAGGAGCAGCCCATGAACATCGAACACCATCCAGTCGTGTCGCGGGAAGAATGGCTCGCCGCCCGCACCCAACACCTGGCTCACGAAAAAGCCTTCACCCGCGAACGGGACAAACTCAGCGCCGAACGCCGCGCCCTGCCCTGGGTAAAAATCGACAAGCCCTACCGCTTCCAAGGCCCGCACGGCGAACTGAGCCTGGCCGACCTGTTCGGCGGTCGCAGCCAACTGATCATCTACCACTTCATGTTCGGCCCCGCCTGGACCGAAGGCTGCCAAGGCTGCTCGTTCCTGTCCGACCACATCGACGGCGCCAACCAACACCTGGCCCACCACGACGTCGCCGTTGTCGCCGTCTCCCGCGCGCCCCTGGCCGAATTCCAGCCCTTCAAACGCCGCATGGGCTGGGCCTTCGACTGGGTCTCGTCAGAAGGCTGCGACTTCAACTACGACTTCGGCGTCAGCTTCAAGACCGAAGACACCGCCGCCGGAAAAGCCACCTACAACTACGAAAAAACCGACACCACCGAAGGCGAACTCCCCGGCCTGAGCGTCTTCTATCGCAACGAAACCGGCGACATCTTCCACACCTACTCCACCTACGCCCGCGGCCTGGACATCCTGGTCGGCACCTACAACTACCTCGACCTCACGCCGAAGGGCCGCAACGAAGAGGAGATCATGGACTGGGTGCGGTATCACGATAAATACGAAGAGGCCAAGCCCCATAGTTGCTGCCACAGCTGATACGCCAACCCGCCCAGTCGAGCGCGAGCCCTGTGGTGAGGGAGCTTGCTCCCGCTCGACTGCGCAGCAGTCGCTTGCTTTAAGCCTACAAATACCAGGCCAAACGTCCTACATGAAGCTCGGAAAGCGGTGTCTTGTGGCAGTGGAGCAGGCCAGCCTATAGTCCCTCGTCGCCCAAAAGACGACCGGGTTTGGCGACCCGAATCAACAGAGAGGCTCATCAACTTCCGAGGCTCTTGCTATGACCAGATACATGCCCATCACTGGCGTCGATTGCACACCCGCCACCCTGCTCATCGACACCGAGGCCCCACTCGACGTCCTGTTCGAAACCGCCGACTACCGAATCCGCACCGTGACCCAGCTGCTGGAAAACATCGCGTTCCGCTCGGATATCAGCTCCGATACGGTGGTGCTTTCTGATTTTTGCAAATTGCTGACGATAGCGTTGCGCGACGGGTGTGATGTGATGGATGTGATTGGGAGACGGTTGCGGGCGCAAGCTGCTGAGTAACGCAAATGGGCGACCTTTGGCCGCCCGTTTCACTTTCGAATTATGGAATAACCAGGCACACGCTTGACCCTGAATATGCAGCCTTGCTTTTTCTGTATTTTATAGACTACATTTTATGAAGAAGATCGAATCCAGCAAATTCCGATCCTGGCTGAAAAAGCTCGGATGACACCGGCAGAGCTCGTATCACCTCACGGATCAATCGACTGACAGAGGGGTTACCTGGCGATGTCGCTCCAGTCGGCCATGGTATCAGTGAGCTACGAATTCATTACGGGCTTGGCTACAGGGTGTACTTCCACCAGCAGGGCGACGTGCTGGTGATTCTACTCTGTGGCGGCGATAAGGGCAGTCAGAGCCGCGACATTGAAACCGCCCACCAGATAATGCAGGCGTGGAGAGCACAGAATGACTGAGACTTTTACAGAATTCGACCCCGCAGAATACCTCAGCACTCCCGAGGCCATCGCGGAGTTTATGAGCGATGCCCTGGAAACCGGCGATGCAAGCTATATCGCCAAAGCGATGGGGGTAGTCGCACGAGTCAAGGGGATGGCGGAATTGGCCAGGGAAACTGGCCTGTCGCGCGAACAGCTATACCGCTCGTTCAGCGAGCATGGTAATCCCACTCTGAAAACACTCCTGGCGGTCATGAAAGCACTTGGCGTCGACATGACGGCTCGGCCCCACACCCACACTACGTCGTAGCCATAACGGAAGCAGCGCAGGAAACGAGGACAGATTTATTTTGCTGTCTGCCCCTTGGCCGCCGCTGCCCTCGTTGTTCTACTCGTATGCCAACAATCCGCTCTACCTCGTCAACGAAGCGCCCTGTCCCGGTCAACTGATCGCGCTGCAGCGCATCTTGCATCAAACGGACCTGATCTGTAGGTACAAAAAGATCCTGCGCCGCGGTAGGACTCCCTCGATCAGCAGCCCACCTTGCAATCACTGAACTTTCTCCCCGCCATCAGCCTCAACCGTTTATCTGCCCAACAAAGGAATACGAGGCCCGAGCCATGAAAACCCTGATCACACTCACCCTCGCCGCCACCCTCACCTGCGCCCTGCCCGCCTGGGCCGCTTGCACACCCGAAGAAGCCACCATCAAGCGCGAGCAACTGGCGGATAAGGTCGCCAAGCTCACCGAGCAGGATCCGTCCAAAGCCAAGGAAATGAATGCCGAACTGCAGGCCATGAACATCGAGACATCCAGCAAGGAGGTGCCGGACAAATGCGAGTTGATTGATAAGCGACTGCGGGAACTGGAGGAGGCGCAGAAGAAGGCGGAGTGAGCGCCACAGAACCGAACACAGCTGGTTTGTGGCGAGGGGATTTATCCCCGCTGGGCTGCGAAGCAGACCTGAAGCTTGCGACTCGGTACATCAGGGTAAATAGGTTGCTTCTATTGGACTGCTTCGCAGCCCAGCGGGGATAAATCCCCTCGCCACAGGTTTTGCGCAAGATTCAGCCGCTCATAAAAAAACCGGACCCAAGGTCCGGTTTTTTTCATCAAGCGCTAACGCCGATTTTACTCAGCCGCCGGCGCCTCTGGCTTGCGGCGCTTGAGCGGGGCCATGCCGTCCTTGCTGACCAGCGACAAGGCGTCGGTCTTCGGGCGGTTGGCGATCTTGCGCTTGGTCGGGGCCTTGGCGCCGGTTTTTTTCTTGTCGCCCTTTGCGTCGACTTTTTTCTTCTTCACACCAACGGCCTTGCCCGAGGCCTTGACCTTTTTCGGTCCGCCGTAGGTGCCTTTGACTTCCTTGATGGTGCGACGCTCGAAGCTCTGCTTGAGGTAGCGCTCGACGCTCGACATCAGGTTCCAGTCGCCATGGCAGATCAGCGAGATCGCCAGGCCATCGTTGCCGGCGCGACCAGTGCGGCCGATACGGTGCACGTATTCGTCGCCGCTGCGGGGCATGTCGAAGTTGATGACCATGTCCAGCCCATCCACGTCCAGGCCACGGGCCGCGACGTCGGTGGCGACGAGGATTTTCACGCCGCCCTGCTTGAGGCGGTCGATGGCCAGCTTGCGGTCTTTCTGGTCTTTCTCGCCGTGCAGCACGAAGGCTTTGTATTCCTGGGCAACGAGACGGCCGTAGATACGGTCGGCCATGGCCCGGGTGTTGGTGAATACGATGGCCTTTTCATAGGTTTCGTTGGCCAGCAGCCAGTTGACGATCTGCTCTTTGTGCTGGTTGTGGTCGGCGGTGATGATTTGCTGGCGCGTGGTGGCGTTCAGCTGGCTGACCGCGTTGAGCTGCAAGTGCTCAGGGTTGTTCAGGACCTTGGCGATCATCTCACGCAGGCCAGAACCGCCCGTGGTGGCGGAGAACAGCATGGTCTGCTGGCGGTTGGTGCACTCTTCCACCAGGCGCTGCACGTCTTCGGCAAAGCCCATGTCCAGCATGCGGTCGGCTTCATCCAGCACCAGCACTTCGACTTCCTTGAGGTCGAGGTTGCCGGCGTTCAGTTGCTCGATCATCCGCCCCGGCGTGCCGATCAGGATGTCCGGCACCTTGCGCAGCATGGCGGCCTGGACCTTGAAGTCTTCGCCGCCGGTGATCAGGCCGGACTTGATGAAGGTGAACTGCGAGAAACGCTCCACTTCCTTCAAGGTCTGCTGGGCCAGCTCACGGGTCGGCAGCAGGATCAGGGTCTTGATGCTGACGCGGACCTTGGCCGGACCGATCAGGCGGTTAAGGATCGGCAACACGAACGCGGCGGTCTTGCCGCTGCCGGTTTGCGCCGTCACCCGCAGGTCACGCCCCTGGAGCGCGAGCGGAATAGCCGCTGCCTGCACCGGCGTTGGCTCGACAAATTTAAGCTCGGCCACGGCTTTGAGCAGGCGTTCGTGCAGGGCGAATTGGGAAAACACGGGTGCTACCTCGAAGAAATGCAAAAAAACAGCTGCATAGGGTAACGGTTTCGAGCGCGAAGGCCGAGTTTCTTTATACAAACGGCGCCAAATCAGCGTGTTTTTATTAACGGATTTGTCATCAACGGTCACTTTATCGGGCTTAAATGCTCTAATTCGCCCCATCGCGCCTATAGAAGAACCGTCTCGTCCATGGATATCAAACAGCTCTGGCTCAACCTACAAGATTTCTGGGGCGCCCTGGATCAGCATCCGCTCCTGCATTCCAGCCTCGCCCTGGCGCTGCTGCTGACGATTGCGCTGGTGCTCGGGCGCGTGGCGCGCTACCTGATCTTGCACGGCGCCAAGCTACTTGGCCGCCAACCGGCCCTGCACTGGGTCAACGACCTGCGCCAGAACAAGGTCTTTCATCGACTGGCGCAGACGACGCCGTCGCTGATCATCCAGTTCGGCCTGCACCTGGTGCCGGGGCTCGGCAAGACCAGCACGGTGTTCCTGGGCAATGTCGCGCTGGCCTTCACCATTCTGTTCATGGTGCTCGCCATCAGTGCCCTGCTCAGCGCCCTGCTGGATGTGTACGCCCGCACCGAGCATGCCCGCACTCGCTCGATCAAAGGCTACGTGCAACTGACGAAAATGGTGCTGTATGTGTTCGGCGCGATCATCATCGTCGCCACGCTGATCGACCGTTCGCCGCTGTTGCTGCTGTCGGGCCTGGGTGCGATGTCGGCCGTGATCCTGTTGGTCTACAAGGACACGCTGTTGTCGTTCGTCGCCAGCGTGCAGTTGACCAGTAACGACATGCTGCGGGTCGGTGACTGGATCGAGATGCCCCAGGTCGGCGCCGACGGTGACGTGGTGGACATCACCCTGCACACGGTCAAGGTGCAGAACTTCGACAAGACCATCGTCTCGATCCCGACCTGGCGCCTGATGTCCGAGTCGTTCAAGAACTGGCGCGGCATGCAGCAATCCGGCGGGCGGCGGATCAAGCGCAGCCTGTTCATCGACGCCAGCGGCGTGCGCTTCCTCCACGACGAGGAGGAACAGCGCCTGACCCAGGTGCGCCTGCTGACCGACTACATCGGCCGCAAGCAGGCCGAGCTCAAGGCCTGGAACGAAGCCCAGGGCAACGTCGCGGCGATGTCGGCCAACCGCCGGCGGATGACCAACCTGGGCACCTTTCGCGCCTATGCCCTGGCCTATCTGAAAAGCCACCCCGAGATCCAGCCGAACATGACCTGCATGGTCCGGCAGCTGCAAACTACCGCCCAAGGCATCCCGCTGGAAATCTACTGCTTCACTGGCACCACCGTGTGGGCCGACTACGAACGCATCCAGGGGGATATTTTCGATTACCTGCTGGCGGTGATGCCGGAGTTTGGATTGAACCTGTACCAGCAGCCAAGCGGCACGGATCTGCGCTCGGGACTGCTGCCGGCAGTGCTGGGGGCGAGCCACCTGCCGGAGACGGAGAAGCAGGTGGTCTGAACCACCACGATATTCAGGGCGAAGGCTGAGGTCGGCGAACCCCCAACCGACTGATCCACACTGCCGCCAGTATCACCGACCCACCCAGCAACAACCGCCCCAACGCCTCGTGCTGGTTCCAGATCAACAGGTTCACCAGCAGCCCTACCGGCACGTGCAGGTTGTTCATCACTGCCAGCGTGCCGCCGTTGACCAGGCAAGCGCCTTTGTTCCACCAGTACAAACCGAGCGCGGTGGAAACCAGCCCGAGGAATACCAGTACGCCCCACTGCAACGGCGCTTCAGGCCAGAAATCCGCCTTGCCGAACAGCAGGAACGCCGGCAACGCAACCATCAGCGCGCCCAGGTAGAAATAGCCGAAACGTCGGTAATGCGGCAGGTCACTCGGATGCCGCGCTACCAAGTGCTTGTACAACACCTGCCCCGCCGCATAGGTGAAGTTGGCCAGTTGCAGCAGCAAGAACCCCATGAAGAAATCCGGGTTGATCCGGTCGTAGCGAATCACCGCCGCGCCGGCCACGGCCACCAGCGCCGCGATCAACGCCCAGGGATTGAAGCGGCGGTTGAGGGCATCTTCGATCAAGGTCACGTGGAGCGGCGTGAGGATGGTGAACAACAATACCTCTGGGACCGTCAGCACTCGGAAACTCAGGTAAAGGCAAACGTAAGTCACGCCGAACTGCAAGGCGCCGATCAACAGCATGCCGCGCATGAACGACGGTTCCACCTGGCGCCAGCGCGTCAACGGAATGAACACCAGCCCCGCCAGCACGACCCGCACCAGCACCGCGAAATAACTGTCGACGTGGCCGGCCAGGTATTCGCCGATCAGGCTGAAGGAAAACGCCTGGATCAATGTCACAAAAAGTAGATAGCCCATACCGCCCTCGTTTCGAATGGCGGCGAAGATAACGGTTTTGAACAGTGGGAGCCATGAGATCGCAGGCAAAAAAAAGCCCGATCTCGCTTAAGCGTTCAATCGGGCTGATGCACTCAGGGAGCAATAAGTGCAAAGGGAGGTTCGATGCGCAAAACAGTTTGAAGGGAAGCGCCGAGTCACTAGACCACTTGGCGATTACCCGAGGATTAACGGATCAGGCGACTTGGGACAGCTTGGCGTTGGCCTGATTCAAGCCCTTCTCCTGGAAGTCACCGCCCAGGTTCAAGCCTTCGGCATGGATGAACGTGACATCGTGGATACCGACGAAGCCCATCACCTGGCGCAGGTACGGTTCCTGGTGGTCGGTGCTGCCGCCTGCATGGATGCCGCCGCGGGCGGTCAGGACGAAGGCGCGCTTGCCGGTCAATAAACCCTGGGGACCGGTGGGGGTGTACTTGAACGTCACGCCAGCACGCAATACGTGGTCCAGCCAGGCTTTCAAGGTGCTGGGAATCGCGAAGTTGTACATCGGCGCGGCCATCACCAGTACGTCGGCGGCCAGCAGTTCGTCGGTCAGTTGGTTGGAGCGCTCCAGCGAAGCGTTCTCGATGTCGTTGCGCTGCTCGACCGGTTTCATCCAGCCACCCAGCAAGTTGGCGTCCAGGTGCGGCACCGGATTGACGGCCAGGTCACGAACGCTGATCTCATCGGCAGGGTGTGCGGCTTTCCACTGGTTGATGAAGGTCTGGGTCAGTTGGCGGGAAATCGAATCTTGCTGGCGGGCACTGCTTTCGATGATCAGGACGCGGGACATGGCTTTGTAGGCTCCATCTGAGAATGTTGTCAGTCGATGGAGTGAAGGTTAAGCGCGATCATATCGATGAAAAAGCGCAAATAATTGCTGCAATGCATCGATATTTTCGTTTATAAGCGGAGCACGCCTAGCGACGCTGCCCGCCGTTGGCTACTTCGGCTTACAGGTCAGCTCGATGCGCAGCTTGATGATGTTGCGGTTGAACTTGGCGGTGGCGTTCTTGAATTTGCCGGCGGCGACTTCGATCTTGCGGGTGCGCGGCGCTTCGGGGCCGTTGCGGAAAACCACGGCGCAAGCCGCGTCCGTGTTGCCGTAGTTGTTGACTTGGATCGAGCCAATATCGGCATCGGTGTCGTAGGCGGTGTAGTCGATGCTCAGGCCGTTGAGGTGTTTTTCCACATCGATCGGGTAGGCGAACGCGGTCAATGGCAACAGGGCCAGCAACGCACAACAGATTTTCTTCATTCGGCAGTCTCCACCAAGGGACCGCCAGCTTAGGACAAGAGGAGCTCAATATGAAAGCGCCCCGCGTGACCCTTGATCAGTGGCGAACGTTGCAGGCGGTGGTGGACCACGGTGGTTTCGCCCAGGCTGCCGAAGTGCTGCACCGCTCCCAATCCTCGGTGAGCTACACCGTCGCGCGCATGCAGGATCAGCTCGGCGTACCGTTGCTGCGCATCGACGGGCGCAAGGCCGTGCTGACCGAAGCCGGTGGCGTACTGTTGCGCCGCTCCCGGCAATTGGTGAAACAGGCCAGCCAATTGGAAGACCTGGCCCATCACATGGAGCAAGGCTGGGAAGCCGAAGTTCGCCTGGTGGTCGACGCGGCCTACCCCAACGCCCGCCTCGTTCGCGCCTTGACGGCGTTCATGCCACAAAGCCGTGGCTGCCGGGTGCGGCTGCGCGAAGAAGTGCTGTCGGGTGTCGAGGAAGTGCTGCTCGAAGGCGTGGCGGACCTGGCCATCAGCGGTTTCAGCATTCCCGGATACCTGGGCGCGGAACTGAGCGATGTGGAGTTCATCGCGGTGGCCCATCCAGAACATGCCTTGCACCGCCTCAATCGCGAGCTGAACTTCCAGGACCTGGAAAGCCAGTTGCAAGTAGTCATCCGCGACTCCGGCCGCCAGCAACCCCGAGATGTCGGCTGGCTCGGTGCCGAACAGCGCTGGACCGTCGGCAGCCTGGCCACCGCCGCGAGTTTTGTCGGCAGCGGGTTGGGATTCGCCTGGCTGCCCCGCCATATGATCGAACGAGAACTCAAGGAAGGCTTGCTCAAGCGTCTACCCTTGGAACAGGGAGGCAGCCGCAACTCGACCTTCTATCTGTTCTCAAACAAGGAAAAACCCCTGGGCCCGGCCACGCAAATCCTGATCGAACTGCTGCGCACCTTTGACACCGCGCCGCTGGATGCGCCGTTCGCCGCCCCTGAACAAGCCTGACAAGGATTTCGCCGATGGCCTATTTCGAGCACGAAGGTTGCAACCTGCATTACGAAGAGTACGGCCACGGCGCGCCCCTGGTGCTGGTCCACGGGTTGGGCTCGAGCACGCGGGACTGGGAAAGACAGATCCCGGTGTTGTCCGCCCGTTATCGCCTGATCGTGCCCGATGTGCGCGGCCACGGTCGCTCCGACAAGCCCCGCGAGCGCTACAGCATCGAAGGCTTCAGCGCCGACCTGTGCGCCCTGATCGACCACCTCGACCTGGGCCCGGTGCACTTGGTGGGCTGGTCCATGGGCGGCATGATTGGTTTCCAGTTGGCCGTGGACGAACCCGCGCGGGTCAAGAGCCTGTGCATTGTCAACAGCGCCCCTGAAGTCAAAGTCCGCACGCCCGACGATTGCTGGCAATGGTTCAAGCGCTGGAGCTTGATGCGCCTGCTGAGCCTTGAAACCATCGGCAAGGCCCTCGGCGCCAAATTGTTCCCCAAGCCCGAGCAAACCGAGCTGCGCCTGGAAATGGCCCGACGCTGGGCACAGAACGACAAACGCGCCTATCTCGCCAGTTTCGATGCCATCGTCGGCTGGGGTGTGCAGGAACACCTGTCGCACATCGCCTGTCCAACCCTCATCATTTGCGCCGACCACGACTACACCCCGGTGGCGCTGAAAGAGGCTTATACGAAGCTTTTGCCTGACGCACGACTGGCGGTCATCGCCGATTCACGGCACGCTACACCGCTGGATCAACCCGAACGCTTCAACCAGACCCTGCTCGAATTCTTGACCGCAATCGATTCCACTACCCAGGATCACTGAACCCATGCTGAAAAAAATCGCCCTCGCCGCCGGCTCCGTCCTGTTTGCCGCCAACCTGATGGCCGCGCAACCAGCCAAGGCGCCACACGTCTTGCTGGATACCACCAACGGCCAGATCGAAATCGAACTGGACCCGGTCAAGGCGCCCATCAGTACCAAGAATTTTCTTGAGTACGTTGACAGCGGCTTCTACAACAACACGATTTTCCACCGCGTGATCCCAGGCTTCATGGCCCAGGGCGGCGGCTTTACCCAGCAGATGCAACAGAAAGACACCAAGGCGCCGATCAAGAACGAAGCCAGCAACGGCTTGCACAACGTTCGCGGCACCTTGTCGATGGCTCGCACTTCCAACCCGGATTCGGCCACCAGCCAGTTTTTCATCAACGTGGCTGACAACGCTTTCCTCGATCCGGGCCGCGACGCCGGCTACGCGGTGTTCGCCAAAGTGGTCAAGGGCATGGACGTGGTAGACGTCATCGTCAACTCCCAGACCACCACCAAGTCAGGCATGCAAAACGTGCCGATCGATCCTGTGATCATCAAGTCGGCCAAGCGCATCGACTAAACGCACAGGGCAAGCCTGAGCGGCGCCGGCAACCCCGCGCCGCTCACAGCAAAGAAGGAGAGCCCTCGCCCGGGCTATGTACCCCATGGTTTACCGCCGTTTTGAAAAACTGATCGACATCTTCCGCGACGCGCCGACCTCGGCCCCGCCGAACCGCGTCCTGCCCTTCTATACCTATTACCTGAAACAGGTCTGGCCCAGCTTCGCCGCGCTGCTGCTGGTGGGCCTGATCGGCGCGCTGATAGAAGTCGCGCTGTTCAGCTACCTGAGTCGCATCATCGACCTGACCCAGGCCACGCCCAGCGCAGACTTCTTCAAGCTCCACGGCGTGGAGCTGGCTTGGATGGCCGTGGTGGCGCTGGTGTTCCGACCGATCTTCGTGGCCCTGCATGACCTGTTGGTGCACCAGACGCTGAGCCCCAGCATGACCAGCCTGATCCGCTGGCAAAACCACAGCTACGTGCTCAAGCAGAGCCTGAACTTCTTCCAGAACGACTTCGCCGGGCGTATCGCCCAGCGCATCATGCAGACCGGCAACTCACTGCGCGACTCGGCGGTGCAGGCGGTGGATGCGTTGTGGCACGTGCTGATCTATGCCATCAGCTCCCTGGTGCTGTTCGCCGAAGCCGATTGGCGCCTGATGATCCCGCTGCTGATGTGGATCGCCAGCTACATCGGCGCGCTCTGCTATTTCGTGCCACGGGTCAAGGAACGCTCCGTGGTCTCCTCCGATGCCCGCTCCAAGCTCATGGGACGGATTGTCGATGGCTATACCAATATCACCACTCTGAAGCTGTTCGCCCACACCAACTTCGAACAGCAATACGCGCGCGAAGCCATCGAGGAGCAAACTGAAAAGGCTCAACTGGCCGGCCGTGTGGTGACCAGCATGGACGTCGTCATCACCAGCATGAACGGGCTGCTGATCGTCGGCACCACCGCCCTGGCGCTGTGGCTGTGGACGCAATCGCTGATCAGCGTCGGTGCCATTGCCCTGGCCACCGGCCTGGTGATTCGCATCGTCAACATGTCCGGCTGGATCATGTGGGTGGTCACCGGCATCTTCGAAAACATCGGCATGGTCCAGGACGGTCTGCAGACCATCTCCCAGCCCGTCAGCGTCACCGACCGCGACGAGGCCAAGCCGCTGGCCGTGGCCCAGGGCGAGGTGCGTTTCGAGCATGTGGATTTCCACTATGGCAAGAAAAGCGGCGTCATCGGCGACCTGAACCTGATCATCAAGCCAGGCGAGAAAATCGGCCTGATCGGCCCGTCCGGCGCGGGCAAGTCGACGCTGGTGAACCTGCTGCTGCGCCTCTACGACGTACAAGGCGGGCGCATCCTCATTGACGGCCAGGACATCGCCCACGTCGGCCAGGAAAGCCTGCGCGAGCGCATCGGCATGATCACCCAGGACACCTCGCTGCTGCACCGTTCGATTCGCGACAACCTGCTTTACGGCAAGCCCGACGCGACCGATGCGCAACTCTGGGAAGCGGTGCACAAGGCCCGCGCCGATGAGTTCATCCCGCTGCTATCGGACGCCGAAGGCCGCACCGGTTTCGACGCCCATGTGGGCGAACGCGGCGTGAAGCTTTCCGGCGGCCAGCGCCAGCGCATCGCCATCGCGCGGGTGCTGCTCAAGGACGCGCCGATCCTGATCATGGACGAAGCGACTTCCGCGCTGGACTCGGAAGTCGAGGCGGCGATCCAGGAAAGCCTCGAGACGCTGATGCAAGGCAAGACCGTGATCGCCATCGCTCACCGCCTCTCGACCATCGCCCGGATGGATCGCCTGGTGGTGCTGGAAAACGGCCGCATCGCCGAGACCGGCAGCCATGCAGAACTGCTGGCCCATGGCGGGTTGTATGCGCGGCTTTGGCAGCACCAGACGGGTGGATTTGTGGGGATCGACTGAGCCCGGAGTCTGCACAAAACCCGTGGCGAGGGAGCTTGCTCCCTCGCCACAGGGTGTTGTAGTGACCATTAGCAACCTCAGCACTGCCGATAAGGCAGTGCTGCTTTCGCCTCTTCGGCATACGCCAGCACCCCTTCATGCTCGCGCATGAGGAAATCCGCCACAGCTGCTTTCAGGCCCGGATGACGCAAGTAGTGCCACGAGCGGGTAATCACCGGTTCGAAGCCGCGGATCAACTTGTGCTCACCCTGGGCACCGGCGTCAAAGCGCTGCAGACCGTTGGCTATCGCATAGTCCATGCCTTGGTAGAAACAGGTTTCGAAGTGCAGGCGGTCGAACTCCGCCAGGCATCCCCAGTACCGCCCATAAAAGCTGTCGCCCCCCACCAGACTGAACGCCATTGCCACCGGCCGCGAACCTTGCTTGGCCAGGACCACGCGAATGGCCTCGGGCATGCGCTCGGCCAACAGGCTGAAAAACGCCCGGGTCAGGTACGGCGCCTGCCGTCGCACCGCGTAGGTGTTGGCGTAGCAGGCGTAGACAAAATCCCACTGCGCCTCGTCCAGTTGATGGCCTTCAAGCCACTCGAATTCTATGCCCTGCCCCGCCACTTGCTCGCGTTCCTTGCGCATCTGCTTGCGCTTGCGGGAACTGAGCGCATCGAGGAAATCCTGGAAGTCCCGGTAACCGCGATTCTGCCAGTGGTATTGGCAACCGATCCGCTGCAGCCAGCCCTCCTGCCCAGCCAGCGCCGCGTCGGTGAAAGGATCGGTGAAGTTGATGTGGGCGCTGGAGAGCGCTTCGATTTCCAGATAACCCGGCAGGCTGCCGAGCAATTCCAAGCCATCCTCCACACACGCCGCCAACAACCGCGGACCGCTGACCGGGCTGAACGGCACCGCCGTCAACAGCTTGGGATAATACTCGATGCCGGCCCGGGCGCAGGCATCGGCCCAGCCGTGATCGAACACATACTCACCGTAGGAATGCCACTTGCGATAACTGGGCAAGGCCGCCAGCAAGCGTCCCTCTTCGATGTGCAACAGGTGCTCGGGCTGCCAACCGGAATGCGCGCCCAGGCTGGCGCTGTCTTCGAGGGCGCTTAGAAAGGCGTGGCGCAGGAAAGGTTGATTGGCGGGCACCAGCGCGTCCCACTCATGTGGCGCGATGGCGGACAGACTGTCCAGGACGTGAAGCGGCATGCAGTTCCCCGTGATCCAGGTGATGGGGCGAGTATCGCCGATTCGGACCGTGCGGGCTAAAAAAAACCCCGCCAGTGGCGGGGTCGAAAGGAGCTGTAACAGATGAAAGTGGAGCGGTGTATCAAGTCAAAGCGATTTAGAACACGTACTGGGCACGTACCACCACACCCTTGCCGTCGTCGTCGCCGTTGACGTTGGTCACGTTGTCGGTCTTGGCCTTGACGTAGGCGGCAGAGATCTTCACCGCTTCGTTGGCGTACCAGTTGACGCCCAGGTTGTGCACCTTGGCTTCGGCATCGCCCACATCACGGGTCGCGGTGGCGGTGGTGATGTTGTCGTCTTCGACGGTCATGCTGTCGAAGCGGTAGAACACTTCCCAGGCACCGATGGATTTGTTCTGAGGCTTGATCGAATCGAACTTGCCGATTTTATAACCACGGGACTCACCGGTGATGGTGTAGGCACCCTGCACGTAGAAGCCATGGCCCTTGAGGTCTTCGAAGGCGTCGCTGTCAGCCTTGGTCTTGCGGGTGATGTATTCACCTTGGATCGAGGCTGGACCCATGGCGAACGCGGCTTCCAGGCCGAAAGCGGTGTCGGTGTCGTAGGAACCGGCCGGCGAGTTGTTGGCGCCGCCCAGGACCGGACGGTTGCCGTTAGGACCGGCGTCGTTGCCACCCAGGGTCTCGACACCACGCATGCCCAGACGGGAGCGATAACGGGCGTCGAATGCGGTGTCGGAAACGTCGCGGGAGGCCACGTTCAAACCGAAGTGCAGCACGTTGCCGGCTTCGTGCATCGGGGCGAACACGAAGCGACCGTTGGCCTGCTTGATGCTGTTGCCGTCGGTGTCGTCGGTGTCTTTGCTGAATACACCGGCCGACGCGTAGAACGAATCGGCGAAGACGCCGGAGGCTTGCAGGCCCAGGCCGTTCTGGTGGCCGTTCGCCCAGTCGATCAGGTCGTAGGCGGCGTTACGCTCGGGCGCGGTGACCCACTTGGAGCTGGTGGCTTTTTCCAGGCCGAAGTCCGGGTCGAAACGACCGACCTTGATCGACACCGGCTTGAAGCCGTTGTAGGCCAGGGACGCTTCGTCGAAGTAACCGTTGTCGGAATCGCCGCTGTTGTGGGAGAAATCGTAGTTGATGGTGTAGGCCCAGTCCGTGTACAGCACGCCGGACAGCTCCAGGAAGCCGCGGCGGATGTAAGCGGCATCGGCCTTGTCGCCATTGTCGGTGTAGATACCGTCGAACTGGCTGTAGTCAGCCTGCAAACGACCGCCGAGCTTGAAGCTGAACTCTTTGTCAGTGGTAGCGACCTCAAGGCCGCCCTTGGTCTTGACCACGATATCGGCGCCATCGGTGGTGACGGTGCCGGCGAAAGCCTGGGCGGTTACTGCCATTGCCAGTGCGCTGGCGGCAACACCTGCGAAGTGCTTACGGATCATCGAAGAATTCCCCTAGTTGGTAGTCTATGCGTTAGAAAACACGCGGAACTGGGCCCGCTGGTGTTGGGAGGGGATCTTGGCGACGGGGTGTGTCAGGCAAGTTGCTATCACATAAAGATTTTATGACAGCGGAACTTTTTACTTCGAATCGGAATAACTGAAGGGCAGCTTCGAGAGGTGAGCTGCAAGCGGCAAGCTAGAGCGTTGGCGGAGAAATCAGGTTGCCATCGTGGTGAGAGCAAGCGCTCTCACCACGGGTAGATCGAGCAGTTCAGGTCACCGCTTGCGCAGGATCACGCTGCCAATCGAGTAGCCGGCGCCAAACGAGCTGAGCACTGCGACCGAGCCGCTGGGCAGGTCATCCTGATACATGTGGAATGCAATCACGGAACCGGCCGAGCTGGTGTTGGCGTAGCGGTCGAGAATCACCGGGGCTTCCTCTTCGCTAGCCTCGCGCCCCAGCAGCTTGCGCACGATCAGCTGGTTCATGCTCAGGTTGGCCTGATGCAGCCAGAAACGCTTCACTTCGCCGACGTTCAGCTGGTTTTCCGCCAAATGAGCGCCGACCAGTTCCGCCACCATCGGGCAGACGTCACGGAACACCTTGCGGCCTTCCTGGACGAACAGTTTGTCTCGGGTGCCGAGGCCCTCTTCCGCCGCGCGGTTGAGGAAGCCGAAATTGTTGCGGATGTTGTTGGAGAACTTGGTGAGCAGCTTGGTGCTGACCACGTCGAACTGGTACGGCGATGTCGCCTGGTCCGCGCGCTCAATGATTACCGCTGTGGCCGCATCGCCGAAGATGAAATGACTGTCGCGGTCGCGGAAATTCAAGTGACCGGTGCAGACTTCCGGGTTGACCATCAGGATCGCCCGGGCCTGGCCCAGTTGCACGCTGTTGGCCGCGGCCTGGATGCCGAAGGTCGCCGAAGAACAGGCTACGTTCATGTCGAAGCCGAACCCTTCGATGCCCAGGGCTTCCTGGACTTCGATGGCAATGGCCGGATAAGGACGCTGCAGATTGGAACAAGCGACGATCACGCCGTCGATGTCGGCAGCGGTGCGGCCGGCGCGCTCAAGGGCCTGCTTCGCGGCGCCTACGGCCATTTCGCAGAGCACCGACCACTCGTCGTTGGAACGCTCAGGCAGGCGCGGCGTCATGCGTTGCGGATCGAGGATGCCCTCCTTGTCCATCACGAAACGGCTCTTGATGCCCGAAGCCTTTTCGATGAACGCCGCGTTGGATTCGGTCAATGCTTGGATTTCGCCGCGTTCGATGGCCTCGGCGTTGTCGGCGTTGAACTGCGCGACATAGGTATTGAAAGATTGCACCAGCTCTTCGTTGGAGATGCTGTTGGCCGGGGTGTACAGGCCGGTGCCGCTGATGACGACGTTATGCATGGTCGTTTCTCTGATCTGTTCAGGCAGAAAGTATTGGCACCGACGTACCAATACGCAAAGGGACTTTTCCCATCCGGGGGAAGCAGCCCAGGCATCGCTTTATTCCGATCCGCCCGTGGCCTTGAAGCTCAAAACCACGGGACCGGCATTTATAGGCGCGAAGTTTGCCATAAACGCTGGCGTTTGGCCCATTCTCCCTGGCCGTCCCTATGAAATAGGATCGGTCGCGCTAACCGAATTCATTCAGGGTTCCACCTGTCCCCACTGCTTGCCCAGGCGCTTGTCGGAAATCGGCACCTTGGTGCCCAACTGCTGGGCGAACAGCGACACCCGATATTCTTCCAACCACCAGCGATACAGCTCCAACTGCGGATCGCGCTTGCCTTCCTGGGCGTGTTTGCCCGCGCGGGCCTGGTATTGCGCCCAGAGGTTTGACAGCTCGCCACTCCAGACCCGGTCTTTCTGCACCTGGCTGCCGAGTTTCTCGAAACGTTGCTCGACGGCCCTGAGGTAGCGCGGCAGTTCCTTGAGCCACTGATGCGGGGTTTCACGTACAAAGCCCGGGTACACCAAGTGGCTGAGCTGCTGCTTGATATCGTTCAGGGCCACGGCCTGGGCGAGGTCGATCTTGCCTTTGAAGCGTTTTTGCAGGCCATGCCAGAGCTTGAGGATGTCCAGCGTCAGCTTCGCCAGGCGTTCGGCGTGTTCGGTCCAGCCGCCACGCTTGCGCTCGGCCAGGGCCGCCAGTGCGGCGCCGTCACGGGGCAGGCTCGGCTCGCCTTCGAGCACGCAACTGTCGAGGCTGGCGAGCAGAATGTCTTCCACCAGGCCGTCGATGCGGCCCAAGTCGCGGTACAGCAGGCCCAGCTCCGTCAGGCCTGGCAGCTTGCCACGGAGGAACTTCGCCGGTTCGGCCAGTTGCTGCATCAGCAAGCGCTGCAAGGCGCGACGGTGCTGGAACTCGGCTTCGGCCGGCGTTGGGAAGCGCCCTTCCTTGACCACGCCGCCTTCTTCCACCAGCGCCGGATAAACCGTCATCGACAACCCGGCGATCTTCTGCTGGGTTTTCTCCGCCACCGGCGCAAAGACTTTCGCCTCCACCGGCGCCTGGCTTTTCGCCGTTTGCGGTACGGCCAACGCGGCCTGGCTGGCTTCGGCAAAACGCGCCGTCAGCTCGGCCAGGTCACGTCCTTCGCCGAGGAACTTGCCCTGGCCATCGACGATTTCCAGATTCATGCGCAGGTGGCTCTCCACCTGCTGCGCCGCTTCGGTCCAGGCTTCGTCGCTGACCCGCGCGCCGGTCATGCGCAGTAACTCGCGTCCCAGCGCCTGGGGCAACGAGCCCTCGGCGAATGTCATGCGTTGCAGCGCGGCCTTGACGAAATCCGGCACCGGCACGAAGTTCTTGCGCAAGGCCTTGGGCAGGTTGCGCACCAGGGCGATGCACTTGGCCTCGATCATCCCCGGCACCAGCCATTCCAGGCGCTCCGGCGGCAACATCGGCAGCAGTGGCGCCGGCACGCGCAAGGTCACACCATCGCGCGGGTGATTGGGCTCGAAGTGGTAGCTCAACGGCAAGGTCAGCTCGCCGACGCGCAAGGTGTCGGGGTATTGAGCGGCCGTCACCTCGCTGGCCTCGCGCGCCAGCACGTCTTCTTCACGCATGATCAGCAATTGCGGATCTTTCTGGCTGTTGATCCGATACCAACTATCAAAGGTCGCGGTCTGGTGGATCTCCGCGGGCAGGCGCGCATCGTAGAACGCGAAGAGGGTTTCCTCGTCCGCCAGGATGTCACGCCGGCGCGCCTTGGCTTCCAGTTCGTCGAGTTGTTCCAAAAGGCGGGTGTTGGCGCTCAGGCACTTGGCCTTGGACTGGATCTCGCCGCGCACCAGCGCTTCGCGGATGAACAGTTCACGGGACACCACCGGGTCCACCGGCCCGTAATGCACCGGCCGGCGACCGACGACGATCAGGCCGAACAAGGTGATCTGCTCGTACGCCACCACTTGCCCGCGCTTCTTCTCCCAATGGGGCTCGAAGTGGTTTTTCTTGATCAAGTGCCCGGCCAGCGGTTCGATCCAGTCCGGTTCGATTTTCGCCACCATGCGCGCGTACAGCTTGGTGGTTTCCACCAACTCGGCGGTCATCAGCCACTGCGGACGCTTCTTGCCCAGGCCCGACGATGGATGAACCCAGAAACGCCGTTGACGAGCGCCGAGGTAATCGCCGTCTTCGGTCTTCTGGCCGATCTGGCTCAGCAGGCCCGAGAGCACCGCTTGGTGAAGCTTCGGGTAATCAGCCGGATCTTTGTTGAGGCTCAGCTGCATGTCGCGGCAGATCAGGCTCAACTGGCGGTGGGAATCGCGCCACTCGCGCAGGCGCAAGTAATTGAGGAAATTCTTTCGGCACCAATTGCGCAGCGGGCTGGCCGTCAGGGCTTGGCGCTGCTCTTCAAAACCGCGCCATAGATAGACCAGCCCGGCGAAGTCCGAGTCCGCGTCCTTCCATTGAGCGTGGGCCTGGTCGGCCGCTTGCTGGCGTTCCGGCGGGCGCTCGCGCGGGTCCTGGATCGACATGGCGCTGGCGACGATCAGCACTTCCTGCAAACTGCCCAGTTTTGCCGCTTCCAGCAGCATGCGGCCCATGCGCGGGTCCACTGGCAGCCGCGCCAACTGCCGACCCAACGGCGTCAACTGGCTGTTGCGGTCCACTGCCGAGAGCTCTTGCAGCAGGTTGAAACCGTCGCTGATGGCCTTGCCGTCCGGCGGCTCGATGAACGGGAAGTCGGTGATCTCGCCGAGGCGCAGGTGCAGCATCTGCAGGATCACCGCTGCCAGGTTGGTGCGCAGGATCTCGGGGTCGGTGAATTCCGGTCGGCCAAGGAAATCTTCTTCGCTGTACAGCCGAATGCAGATCCCTGGCTCGACCCGCCCGCAGCGACCCTTGCGCTGGTTGGCGCTGGCCTGGGAAATCGCTTCGATGGGCAGGCGCTGGACCTTGGCGCGATAGCTGTAGCGGCTGATGCGCGCGGTGCCGCTGTCGATCACGTAGCGGATGCCCGGCACGGTCAGTGAGGTTTCGGCGACGTTGGTTGCCAGCACTACGCGCCGACCTGGGTGGGACTGGAAAATCCGCTGTTGCTCGGCCGGCGACAGGCGTGCGTACAGCGGCAGGATCTCGGTGTGCTTGAGCTGGGCCTTGCGCAGCATGTCCGCGGCGTCACGAATCTCCCGCTCGCCCGGCAGGAACACCAGCACATCGCCAGGGCTGCGGCGCTCGCTACGTTCGTAGGCGGCGATTTCATCGAGGGTGGCTAGGATCGCCTGGTCGACGGTCAAGTCGTCTTCGACCCGGTTGCCCTCCTCGTCCTGTTCCAGGGTCAGCGGGCGGTACCAGGTTTCCACCGGGAAGGTGCGGCCCGAGACTTCGACGATCGGCGCATCATCGAAGTGCTTGGAAAAGCGCTCCAGGTCGATGGTCGCCGAAGTGATGATGACCTTCAGGTCCGGACGACGCGGCAGCAGGGTCTTGAGGTAGCCGAGCAGGAAATCGATGTTGAGGCTGCGTTCGTGGGCTTCGTCGACGATGATCGTGTCGTAGCGCTCGAGGTAGCGGTCGTTCTGGGTTTCGGCCAGCAGGATGCCGTCGGTCATCAACTTGATCAGGGTGTTGGCATCGCTCTGGTCCTCGAACCGCACCTGATAACCGACCAGCGCGCCCAACGGAGTGCCCAGCTCGTCGGCCACGCGGCTCGCCACGCTGCGGGCAGCGATCCGGCGCGGCTGGGTGTGGCCGATCAAGCCATGCTGGCCGCGACCGATTTCCAGGCAGATCTTCGGCAACTGCGTGGTCTTACCCGAGCCGGTCTCGCCGGCGATGATCAACACCTGGTGCTTGAGCAGCGCCTCTTTGATTTCGTCGCGCTTGGCGGCAATCGGCAAATTGTCGTCGTAGCGAATCACCGGCAGGCTCGCCTTGCGCGCCAACACCTGATCGCACGACGCTTGCATGCGCGTCACCCACTGGGCCAGCTTGGTCTCGTCGGGCTTCTTGCGCAGCTCGAACAACTGCCGCCGCAACCGGTTACGGTCGGCGAGCATGGCGTGATCGAGGTTTTTCAACAGTTTGTCGATAGCGGGGGCTTGGTCAGTCATCAGGTACGCAAGGGTCGTCGGTTTGTGCAAGGGAGCGATTGTCGCAGATTTGTGTCCAGGACGCCGAGCGCTAGCGCTTTTGTGGCGAGGGAGCTTGCTCCCGCTCGACTGCGAAGCAGGCGCCTGGATTTAACGCCGGTCATCAAATCGCCGGGGTGCGCTTCGCACACCAGCGGGAGCAAGCTCCCTCGCCACGGGGGATTCGTTCAGCCGCCGAGTTATTCGTTGTCCAGGTCCTTGCGCCGATACGGGAACACGTCGATTACCTTGCCAGCCCGAATCGCCTCTTGCAGGCTTTTCCAGTAGTCGGCGTTGTACAGCTCGCCATGCAACTGATCGAACAGCTTGCGCTGTCCGGCGTCGGCGAACAGGAAGGGTGGAAATTCCTCGGGGAAGACATCCAGCGGCCCGATGGAATACCAGGGCTCGGACGCCATTTCGTCTTCCGGCGTGCGCGGCTGGGGGATGTGGCGGAAGTTGGCTTCGGTCAGGAAGCAGATTTCATCGTAGTCGTAGAACACCACGCGGCCATGGCGGGTCACGCCGAAGTTCTTGAGCAACATGTCGCCAGGGAAGATGTTGGCGGCCGCCAGCTGCTTGATCGCCAGGCCATAATCCTCCAGCGCCTCGCGCACCTGGGCTTCGTTGGCGTTTTCCAGGTAAAGGTTCAGCGGCGTCATCCGGCGTTCAGTCCAACAGTGGCGGACCAACACCGTGTCGCCGTCCACCGACACCGTGGACGGTGCCACCTCCAGCAGTTCCTCCAGGCACGCTGGCTCGAACTTGCTCAAGGGAAAGCGGAAATCGGCGAACTCCTGGGTATCGGCCATGCGCCCGACCCGGTCGACACTTTTCACCAGCCGGTATTTCTCGATGACCGTGGCCCGGTCGACGTTTTTCGACGGCGAAAACCGGTCCTTGATGATCTTGAACACGGTGTTGAAGCCCGGCAGGGTAAACACGCTCATGACCATGCCGCGCACGCCGGGTGCCATGATGAACTGGTCGTCGGTGTTCGCCAGGTGATTGATCAAGGCCCGGTAGAACTCCGACTTGCCATGCTTGTAGAAGCCGATGGATGTGTACAGCTCGGCAACGTGCTTGCCCGGCAGGATGCGCTTGAGAAAACCGACGAATTCCGCTGGCACCGGCACGTCCACCATGAAGTACGAACGGGTGAACGAAAAGATGATCGACACCTGCGCCTCATCGGTGATCAGCGCGTCGATCTGGATACCCCGACCTTCGCGGTGCAGCAAAGGAATCACCAGCGGCCATTGGTCGTCCCGGGTGTAGATGCGCCCCACCAGGTAAGCGCCCTTGTTGCGATAAAGCACCGAGGAGAACAATTCCACCGTCAGCTCGGGGTCTTTGCAGACCCAGTCCGGCAGGTTGTCGCGCAGTTGGGTTTCGAGGCGTTTCAGGTCACCGGGCAGGTCGGCGTAGTCTTCGCTGAAGCGATAATCGGCGAACATCTGCGCCAGCATCTTGTCCAGCTGCCCTTCGGGTTTATAGGTACGAGTCTGGGCGGCGCGGGCACGACGCAGGCTCGGCCGGGTCGTGTGAATGAACATCGTGCCGTCGCTGATCAGGTCATGACTGAACAGGCCGCAAAAGATCGAGTTGTACCAGGTCTCGGACAACTCATCGTCGAAGCGCAGGTCGATCAGGCTGATGTAGGCGCTTTTCACCAGGGGCCAGCAACCGACATCCATCAGGGCTTCGGCAGCGAAGGCCTCGCGCAGCCTGGCCACGGTTTCGAAGACTTTTTCTTCGTACAAGCTGATGCGCGCCGCCGAAGCCGTCTGCGCCTCTTGCCACCGCGCCTGCTCGAACCGGGCACGGGCACCGTCGGTGATTTGCCGGAAATGCTCACGATAATCGTCGAAGCCGTCGAGGATCGAACGGGCGATATCGGTGGCGGGCCATGGCTGCGACATAGGGAAAACCTCGGCGGGTCATGCTTGTTATTGGCGACTGAGCTTAGAGGCCAATTGCGCGGCAACGCAACCATTGCCATTGGTCTTGGGGGCGGCGACACTTGCGACCCCATCAAGGAAGGAAATCCCCGTGAACCCCGTCGATATCTTGCGTTTGCTATCACTGGCCGCCATCTGGGGGGCGAGTTTCCTTTTCATGCGAATTATCGCTCCGGTAATTGGCACGATTCCCACGGCGTTTTTTCGCGTTTCCATCGCCTTCGTCGGACTGCTGGTGATCCTCGCGCTGATGCGTATCGATTGGAATTTCCGCGGCAAACTGAAAATCGTGATGGTGCTGGGCCTGATCAACTCAGGCATTCCGGCGACCTTTTATTCCCTGGCCGCACAAGTCCTGCCGGCCGGGTACTCGGCGATCTTCAACGCCACCACACCGCTGATGGGGGTGTTGATCGGCGGGTTGTTCTTCAGCGAAAAACTGACCCTGGCCAAGGTCAGCGGCGTGTTCCTTGGGCTCTTTGGCGTCGGCATCCTGACCGGCGCCGGCCCGGTGGCCTTCGACCTGCAATTGCTGATGGGCGCCCTCGCCTGCCTGCTCGCCACCACCTGCTACGGTTTTGCCGGTTTCCTCACCCGTCGCTGGCTCGATCACCAAGGCGGGCTGGACAGTCGCTTGTCGGCTTTGGGCAGTATGTTTGGCGCCACGGTTTTTCTGCTGCCACTGTTTGGCTACAGCGTCATCAGCCAACCACCGGCCAGTTGGGGCGGTTGGAGCGTCTGGCTTTCGCTGCTCGGATTGGGGTTGGTGTGCACAGCGCTGGCGTACATTCTTTATTTCCGCCTGCTCAGTTCCATCGGCCCGGTCAAGTCCATGACCGTGACCTTCCTGATCCCGCCGTTCGGCGTGCTATGGGGGGCGTTGTTGTTGGATGAACCGTTGGGAATGGCGCACCTGTATGGCGGAGTGTTGATTGCCGCGGCGTTGTGGCTGGTGCTCAAGCCTGGCGCGGCGAAACCGGTTGAGATTTCTGCCCGCTAGTCTTTCGGCGAACCCTGAAAATGCCATCGCGAGCAGGCTCGCGATGGCAGTGGTCCGACAGGAATCAGCTAGCGACTCTTACGAAATACAAACACCAAGCCGATGATAATCAGCACCATCCCCAGCAAGCTCAACAACGCCAGCCGGTTGCCAAATACTAGGTAGTCCATGATCGCTGTCACCGCCGGCACCAGGTAGAACAGACTGGTCACGTTGACCAGATTGCCCCGGGCGATAAGCCGATACAGCAGCAGGGTCGCCAGCACCGATACCACCAGCCCCATCCACAGCACCGGCACGATAAAACCCATGCTGTGTTCGAAGTGAAACGGCTGGAACGGCACGAACACCGCGCACAGGATGAGCCCGGCCAGGTATTGCACCGGCAGGGTGCCGAGCGGATTGTCGGTGATGCGCTTCTGCATGATCGAACCCGCGGTCATGCTCACCAGCGCCAGCAACCCACAGAGCATCCCCGCCAGGGACATGCCCGCCAGGCCGATGCCTTGGTACACCACCATCACCAGTCCAACCAAGCCCAGCGCCAGGCCGAACATCCGTTGCCAGGAACGTTGACGCTCCATGAGCACCACGGTGAGGATCGGCTGCACACCCATCAGCGTGGCCATCACGCCGGGGGTAACGTTCAGTTGCAGCGCCAGCAGATAGAAAATCTGATAGGCCCCCAACAACACCAGGCCGGTCACCGCCGCATAGAGCATCGGCTTGCCGGGCCGTGGCAGCTTGAACTTCAGCAACGGGACCAACAGCACCAACGCACACAGGGCGATAGCGAAACGGATCAGCAGGAAAGCGAACGGTGACGCATGGGCCAGGCCCAATTTTGAAAAGATCGCCCCGCTGCTCCACAGCAAAACGAACAGGCTCGTGGAAGCCGTCGCCAATAAGGCGTTTTTGGAAAAGGAAAACATGAAAACCACCTGTAGTCAGGCAAAAAGCCAACTCAGCCGAAGCTGAAATCCAGTCGTTTTTTCAGGCGGGCACAGGGAACGGCAGCCGTTGCCGGTCAGCCCTGAACGCCAACACCCGGCGGTGATACGCAGGCGTACACCGAAGAGCGACTGACAGGTGGGGGGTATTGACCGATCTGCTCAGGCGGCGGGTTCCCGCACGGCACGACGCCAGCGTCGAACGCTGGAACCACAACCGCGGTGAAAGGGAATGCAGGCATGAGCCGATCTCTTGGAAGGTGGGTTCGAAAACCCGGAGAGCGCTGACTATAACCAGCGTCCTATGAACTACGCAATGTTTAAACAAACAACCAATAGCCCAGCGCCGTCAACACGGCCACCGCCAGCACGGGCCGCATCACCCGGTAGGCCTTGGGGTGCTTGCGTTTGAATTGCTTGACCCGGCCGCTGATGCCGTCGCTGAGCGATTTGCTCCAGGCATAGGCCCGGTTGATGCCGCCGACGTGCTCATCGTCCAGGTTCTGCGGTGCGGTGGCGCGTCCGAGGAAGGCGCTGATGGCGCGGTTGAAGCGAGTCATCAGCGGATTTTTCAGGGGCCGCTCAACATCACAGAACAGGATCACGCGAGTCTGCGGTGTTTCGTTCTTGACCCAGTGCACATAGGTTTCATCGAACATGACGTCCTCTCCGTCGCGCCAGGCATAGATCTGCCCGTCGACGAAGATCCGGCAATCGTCGGAATTGGGCGTGGACAGTCCCAAGTGATAACGCAGCGACCCGGCGAACGGATCGCGATGAGGATTGAGGTGGCTGTCGCCCGGCAGCAGCGCGAACATCGCGCCTCGCACGTTGGGGATCCGATTCACCAGCTCGACGGTTCTGGGGCACAACAGCTCTGCCGAAGGCAGCGGTTTGTCGTACCACTTGAGGTAGAAACGCTTCCAGCCCTTCTTGAAGAACGAACCGAAACCAGCGTCGTTGTTTTTCTCCGCGGCGCGGACGTAGCCCTCGTCGCACAGGTGCATGGCCTCGTCGCGGATCACCTGCCAGTTGTCCTTGAGCACATCCAGTTCGGGAAACTTGCTGCGATCCAGGTACGGCTTGGCAGGCACCCCGGAAAACAGGTACATCAAGGCGTTGTAGGGGGCGAACAACGCGGAGTGATTGACGAACTGGCGCAACACCGGCAGACGCGCCTTGCCACGCAAATGCACAAACAGCGTACTGCCCAGGAACAGCAGCAACACCGAGGCCTTGGCGACAAACGAAACGGTCATTTCTTTCAACTCCTTGTTTGAATTGCGCAGCGCCATCAGCCCGACGCGGCGGCAGGCCATGTTAAATATCCTCGTCCAGATGAAACATCGGCAGACGCGACATTCACTGTTGAGGATTACGCAACAAAGCCCTTGTTAACATGCGTCAGCTGAACCTTGGCTGACGCACCGAACGAATCCCAATCTGCCTTCCAAATGGGCGAGATGCTTCTTGTGGCGAGGGAGCTTGCTCTCTCGCCACAAAAGCCTGCTCTTTCGGCCAAAATTCCCCGCTAAACCGGCGTTCGGTTACTGCTGAGTCTCCTGCTCGGTAAACAAGTCGCTGAACAGCATGCTCGACAGGTAGCGCTCGCCCGAGTCCGGCAGGATCACGACGATCGTCTTGCCCTGCATTTCCGGTTTTTCCGCCAGGCGCACAGCCACTGCCATCGCCGCGCCGCAGGAGATGCCGCAGAGGATCCCCTCTTCCTGCATCAAGCGCAGGGCCATGGCCTTGGACTCATCGTCGGTGACCCGCTCGACCTGGTCCACGATCGACAGATCGAGGTTCTTCGGTACGAAACCCGCACCGATCCCCTGGATTTTGTGCGGACTGGGCTTGATCTCCTGCCCCGCCATCACCTGGGTAATCACCGGCGACGCTTCGGGCTCTACCGCCACGGACAGGATCGGTTTGCCGCAGGTGTTCTTGATATACCGCGAAACGCCGGTAATGGTTCCGCCGGTCCCCACGCCCGCGACCAGCACATCGACGGCGCCGTCGGTGTCGTTCCAGATTTCCGGACCGGTGGTTTTCTCGTGGATGGCCGGGTTGGCCGGGTTATCGAACTGCTGCGGCATGAAATACTTCGACGGGTCGCTGGCGAGGATTTCGGCGGCTTTCTCGATGGCGCCTTTCATGCCTTTCGCCGGCTCGGTGAGCACCAGTTCCGCGCCCAAGGCCTTGAGGACCTTGCGCCGCTCGATGCTCATGGACGCCGGCATGGTCAGCATCAGTTTATAGCCACGGGCAGCCGCCACGAACGCCAGGCCGATCCCGGTGTTGCCCGAGGTTGGCTCGACGATAGTCATGCCAGGCTTGAGTTTGCCCGAGCTTTCAGCGTCCCAGATCATGTTCGCGCCGATCCGGCACTTGACCGAATAACCTGGGTTGCGCCCTTCGATCTTGGCCAGGATGGTCACACCACGAGGGGCGATGCGGTTGATCTGCACCAGCGGCGTATTGCCGATGGAATGGGCGTTGTCAGCGTATATACGACTCATGACCGGGTCCTTAATGCAGAGGGAATTTAGCGCTTTAAGGTAAGCCTGTTGCCAAAGGGCGTCCAGTTGCACCGAACGTTCCCGCTGTGACAACAGTCAATGGTTTAACAACGGAGACTACTGACATGAAGCGTCGATACAGCTGGCCACTGTGGGCCTTCGTCGCCATCGTTGCGCTACTGGTGGCCCTGCATTTCGCCTTGCCTTACCTGGTGCGCAACTACCTGAACGACAAACTGGCCGACATGGGCAGTTACCGTGGTCAAGTGACCGATGTCGACCTGGCCCTCTGGCGCGGTGCCTATCGGATCAACGGCCTGCGAATCGTCAAGGTTGACGGTAAGGTCCCGGTGCCATTCGTCGATGCGCCACTGGTCGACTTGTCCGTGAGCTGGCACTCACTGTGGCATGACCACGCGGTCGTGGCCGAGGTGGAGTTCGCCCATCCCGAAGTCAATTTCGTCGACGGTGGCGCCAACCGACAAGACTCCCAGACCGGCCAAGGCACCGACTGGCGCGAGCAGTTGAGCAAGCTGATGCCCATCACCCTCAACGAGGTGCGGATCAACGATGGCAAGGTTACCTTCCGCAACTTCAACTCCAAGCCGCCGGTCAACCTGCGAGCCACCAACGTGAATGCCACCTTCCATAACCTGACCAACGTGGTCGACACAGAAGGCAAGCGCGACGCCCGCTTCGAGGGCAAGGCCCTGGTGGCCGAACATGCACCACTGGAAGTCCAGGCCACGTTCGACCCGCTGAGCGACTTCGAGGACTTCGATTTCCGCCTGCGGGCCAGGAACATCGAACTCAAACGACTGAACGACTTCGCCGCGGCCTACGGCAAGTTTGACTTCAACGCCGGCCACGGCGACCTGGTGGTCGAAGCCGAAGCCAACAACGCCAAGCTCAGCGGCTATATCAAGCCGCTGCTGCGCGACGTGGATGTGTTCGACTGGCAGCAGGACGTGGAAAACAAAAACAAGAACATCTTCCGCTCCGTCTGGGAAGCGTTGGTCGGAGGGGGTGAAACGGCCCTCAAGAACCAGCGCAAAAACCAGTTTGCCACCCGCGTGGAACTCAGCGGCAACGTCCACCAACAGGACATAGGTGCGTTCGAAGCCTTCCTGCAGATCCTGCGCAACGGTTTTGTCCAGGCCTTCAGCGCCCGCTACGAGCAACCGCCACCGTCCGAGGATTAAGGCTTGCGGGTGACGGTGTAGCGGCCGCTCTGCTCCGCCGCCGCTACGGCTGTGGTGCGTTGCAGCGAGTCCCAGCCCAGGCAGGCCAGGGCCAGCGAACGCGGCACCGCCTCGCGGCCACTGCTGTAGCGGCTGATGCTACGGGCGCTGACCCCCAGCGCTTCGGCCGCCTGGTTCAACGGCAAGCCGGTGCGGGCGCGCCAACTGATGAAGATGCGGGTGTTTTCATCTTCTGCATTCTGCGCCAGCGCATCCAGGTACAAAGTGTCGGCGCCGATCTGAATATCCAGCGCCGGCCACTCGACGCTCCAGCCGTCGTCACCCAGCACCGCGCCTTCAAACGCGCCCTCCTCCAGCAAAGGTCGCAGGCCCGGAAAATGTTGCACATCGGCGCTCAGGTCCAGCGTCAGTTGCTGACCATCGATAAAAGTCAGTTCGAGAATGCACGGTAATAAAGGCTGCACGGCCAATAGCCGCGGTCGTTTCATGGGTAGCATCGTTGCCAATCCTCCAGCAGTTGCGCCTGATGAGCCCTGACCCAGTCCAACGACCAACACATGGCTTACGTGTAGCGCACTTGTGGCGAGGGAGCTTGCTCCCGCTGGGCCGCGAAGCGGCCCTAAAAGCCTGCGAGCGCTGCGCACTCGAGCGGGAGCAAGCTCCCTCGCCACAAGTGCGGCTGACCGTTAGAAAAGTATGAATCCGGAACTGTATCGCCAAATTGGCGATACGCAATACTGGCAAGCGGCCGAGACTGAGTCAACATGTGACGCCCCATTCAGAGACTGAATACAGCGTCTGCGTTCACAGTCGGCGGGGGCTCGCGTTATAGTCGGGCACGATATCTATTTCGCGCGCCTTGCCTCGCCGGGCCGGCGACACCGTTCGAGGAAATACCGATGAAGTTCGAAGGCACCCGCGCCTACGTGGCCACCGATGACCTGAAACTGGCCGTGAACGCAGCCATCACCCTGGAGCGGCCGCTGCTGGTCAAGGGCGAACCGGGCACCGGCAAGACCATGCTTGCCGAACAACTGGCCGAGTCCTTCGGCGCGCGCCTGATCACTTGGCACATCAAGTCAACCACCAAGGCTCACCAGGGCTTGTACGAGTACGACGCGGTCAGCCGCCTGCGGGACTCGCAATTGGGCGTAGACAAAGTCCATGACGTGCGCAACTACTTGAAGAAAGGCAAGCTCTGGGAAGCGTTTGAATCCGAGGAGCGGGTAATCCTGCTGATCGACGAGATCGACAAGGCCGACATCGAGTTCCCCAACGACCTGCTCCAGGAACTCGACAAGATGGAGTTCTACATCTACGAGACCGACGAAACCATCAAGGCCAAGCAGCGCCCGATCATCATCATTACCTCCAACAACGAAAAAGAACTGCCGGACGCCTTCCTGCGCCGCTGCTTCTTCCACTACATCGCCTTCCCCGACCGCGTCACCCTGCAAAAAATCGTCGATGTGCATTACCCGGACATCAAGAAAGACCTGGTCAGCGAAGCGCTGGACGTGTTTTTCGACGTGCGCAAGGTGCCGGGCCTGAAGAAAAAACCTTCCACCTCCGAACTGGTGGACTGGCTCAAGCTGCTGATGGCCGACAACATCGGCGAAGCGGTGCTGCGCGAGCGTGATCCGACCAAGGCCATTCCGCCGCTGGCCGGTGCCCTGGTCAAGAACGAGCAGGACGTGCAATTGCTCGAACGCCTGGCGTTCATGAGCCGTCGCGGCACTCGCTGATCCTCTTCGTCTAACAAGAGCGAGGGCGATTGCCATGCTGCTAAACCTGTTCAATGAGATGCGCGCCGCCAAGGTGCCCGTGTCGGTGCGTGAATTGCTGGACCTGATCAACGCGCTGAAACAGCGGGTGATCTTTGCCGACATGGATGAGTTCTACTACCTGTCCCGAGCGATCCTGGTGAAGGACGAACGGCATTTCGACAAATTCGACCGGGCGTTTGCCGCGTACTTCAACGGCCTGGAGAAACTCGACGATCACCTCCAGGCGCTGATTCCCGAAGACTGGTTGCGCAAGGAGTTCGAGCGCTCGCTGACCGATGAAGAACGGGCTCAAATCCAGTCCCTCGGTGGCCTGGACAAACTGATCGAAGAGTTCAAGAAGCGCCTGGAGGAACAGAAGGAACGCCACGCTGGCGGCAACAAGTGGATCGGCACCGGCGGCACCAGCCCGTTCGGCTCCGGCGGCTTCAACCCCGAAGGCATTCGGGTCGGCGACGCCGGCAAGCGCCAGGGCAAGGCCGTGAAGGTCTGGGACCAGCGCGAGTACAAGAACCTCGACGACCAGGTCGAACTGGGCACCCGCAACATCAAGATCGCCCTGCGACGCCTGCGCAAATTTGCTCGCCAAGGTGCGGCCGAAGAGTTGGACATCGACGGCACCATCGACCACACCGCCCGGGACGCCGGCCTGCTGAACATCCAGATGCGCCCCGAGCGACGCAACACCGTCAAGCTCTTGCTGCTGTTCGACATCGGCGGCTCGATGGATGCCCACGTGAAGATCTGCGAAGAACTGTTCTCGGCCTGCAAGACCGAGTTCAAGCACCTGGAGTACTTCTACTTCCACAACTTCGTCTACGAATCGGTGTGGAAGAACAACCTGCGCCGCACCTCGGAGCGCACATCGACCCAGGACTTGCTGCACAAGTACGGCGCCGACTACAAAGTAATCTTCATCGGCGACGCCGCCATGGCCCCTTACGAAATCACCCAGGCCGGCGGCAGCGTCGAGCACTGGAACGAAGAAGCCGGTTATGTGTGGATGCAGCGCTTCATGGAGAAATACAAGAAGCTCATCTGGATCAATCCGTACCCGAAGGATACCTGGGGTTATACCGCCTCGACCAACATCGTGCGGGAGTTGGTGGAAGACCGGATGTATCCGCTGACCTTGCGAGGCTTGGAAGAAGGGATGCGGTTTCTCTCCAAATAAGCACTTCGCGCCAGTGATGTCTCTTCGCGACCCCGGCGGATCGCGAAGCTTTTCAACCCCTCAAGAACGCCTGAAGACATTCAACCTGCTGCCGATGCGCAACCTCCTGCACCACCGGCCGCAACCGCACCTGCGCCCCCGGCAGGCATTGCGCCAGCCGCGCCAGGGACAGCGGTGTCAGGGCGCCCAGGCGCGGATAGCCGCCGATGGTTTGCCGATCGTTGAGCAGCACGATCGGCTGGCCGTCCGGCGGCACCTGCACGGCCCCCAGCGGAATGCCCTCGGAAATCATCGCCGGCCCCTGATATTCCAGCGCCGTGCCCAGCAAGCGCATGCCCATGCGATCGGCGCGACTGTCCAGCGTCCACGCAGTGTTGAACGCATCGAACAGGCTGCGTCCACTGAACGCGCCATTCTGCGCGCCGAGGATCAGGTCCAGCGGCTGCGCTTGTTTAAAATCTGGAATCAGCGCGTACGGCATGGGCCGAGGCGTCGCCGCGCCTGAATAACTCAAGTGTTCGCCGCGACTCAACGCCCGCCCCCGCCCATCCAGGCCACCCAGTTCTTCGCGCACCACCGTCGCCCGGCTGCCCAGCACCGCGGGCGCGTCGAACCCGCCGGGCGCCGCCAGGTAAGCCCGGGCGCCAAGCACCGGCTGGGTGAGCGCCAGGGTCTGGCCTCGGCGCAGGCTAAAAAACCGCCACGACGCCACCGCCTGGCCATCCACCCGCGCGCCCAGATCAGCCCCGGCCAGCGCCAGCACGCAATCTTCCTCGGCCACCACGGTAAAGCCGCCGAGGGTGATTTCCACCACCGCCGCGTCGGGCGCGTTGCCCAACATCCAATTGGCCCAGCTCATCGACAGCCAGTCCGCCGCCCCGCCTTGGGTCACGCCCAAGTGCCTTACGCCGAAACGGCCGGTGTCCTGCAACAGGCACAGCGGTGTGCTGGCCTCGATCAACAAACGACTCATGCCTGGGCCTCCAACGGGCTGTCGTCGCCGCCCAGGGCGATGAATTCAGCGTGATCGATGGCGGCAAAACGCACCGTGTCGCCGGGTCGCATCAAGCTGTAGCCGTCGCGCTCACGGTCGAACAGTCTGGCCGGGGTGCGACCGATCAGGTTCCAGCCGCCGGGCGAGACCACCGGGTACGCCGCGGTCTGGCGCTCGGCGATGCCCACGCTGCCCGCGGCTACCCGCTTGCGCGGCGTATCGAGGCGCGGCGCGGCCAGTTCTTCGTCAACCAGCCCCATGAAGGCGAAGCCCGGCGCGAAACCCAGGGCAAACACTTGGTACTCACGCTCGGTGTGGCGACGGATCACTTGCTCCACCGTCAACCCGCTGCGGCTCGATAGCAGGACCAGCTCAGGCCCGACGCTAAGGTCGTACCACACCGGCAACACATGGCATTGACCGACGGAGCCGGCGTCCGGCGAAAGATTGTTCAGCGCCTCGCCGATCAGCTCGCGAGCCTGGGTTGGCGTCAGGGCCAGCAAATCGTAATGCACCATCAGCGTGGTGTAGGACGGCACCAGGTCGATCAAGTCGCCGGCAAAAACCTCACGCAAACGCTCGCTGGCGGCGAGCATCCACGGCATGTTGGTCTCGGCGATCTCATCGAACAGGCGAACCATCAGGCAGTCCACCGCCACCACTTCCAAGCGCGGCTTCATGGCGCGTTCTGCCCATCCAGGGCCTGGCGGATACGCTGCACGGCGGCTACGGAACTGGCGTTGTCGCCATGCACGCACAAGGTGTTGGCGTGCAGATTCAAGGGGCTGCCATCGCTGGCCGTTAGCGCATCGCCGCGGGCGATGGTCAGGGCCTGCCCGATGATGATCTCGGGATCGTGATGCACCGCCCCGGGCAATTGCCTGGAAACCAGGTGACCGGCACTGTCATAGGCTCGGTCGGCGAAGGCCTCGAACCACAGCGTCAAGCCATACTCATCGCCCAAGGCTTGGGCGGCGCTGTTGTCCCGAGTCGCCATCAGCATCAACGGCAATTGCCGGTCATAAGCGGCGACTGCCTGGATTACCGCGCGCAGTTGCGCCGGGTTGGCCATCATGTCGTTGTACATCGCGCCGTGGGGTTTGACGTAGCTGACCCGACCACCTTGGGCGCGGCAGATACCGTCCAGGGCGCCGACCTGATAGTGCAGCAGGTCCTGCAACTCCTGGGCGCCATAGGCCATGGAACGTCGGCCGAAGCCCGCCAGATCCTGATAGGCCGGGTGCGCGCCGATCCGTACGCCATGGCTCAGGGCCAGGCTGACGGTCTTGCGCATGATGCTCGGGTCGCCGGCATGGAAGCCGCAGGCGATGTTGGCGCAATCGATAAAGGGCATCACCTCGGCGTCCAGACCCAGGGTCCAGTTGCCGAAGCTTTCGCCGATGTCGCAATTCAATAGCAGGCGGTTCACGGTGAACGCTCCTGTAGGCTCTTTCTTTTTAGCTATGGGGCATTTGGCCCCACAGGTTATCAGTTACTCGGCTTCCAACTGCTTGCCTTGGGTTTCCGGCAGGCTCAGGGCCGCGAGGATCACCACTCCGTAGGACACCGCCGCGAACGCACCGATACCGACGCTCAATGGCACCTTCTGGCTGAGAATACCGATCAACAGAGGGAACAGCGCCGCCACTGCCCGGCCAATGTTGTAGCAGAAACCCTGGCCCGAGCCCCGGATGCGGGTCGGGAATAACTCGGTAAGGAACGAGCCCATGCCGCTGAACATTCCCGAAGCGAAGAAACCCAACGGGAAGCCCAGCCAAAGCATCACGGTATTACTCACCGGCACTTGGGTGTACAGCAGCACGATCGTGAATGAACCGACGGCGAACAGGACGAAGTTTTTCTTGCGACCGAGGATGTCGCTCAAGTACGCGCTGATAACGTATCCCACATAGGAACCGACGATAACCATCGCCAGGTATCCGCCGGTGCCCAGCACGCTCAAACCGCGCTCGTTTTTCAGGAATGTCGGCAGCCAGGAGGTGATCGCGTAGTAACCGCCCAACGCGCCTGTCGTCAGCAGCGAAGCCCGGATGGTGGTGAAGAGGATGCCGGGGGCAAAGATCTCGTAGAACTTGGCCGGATTCTCCGGCGTCAGCCGGGCCTTGGTCTGGTTGTAGATTTCCGGATCCTTGACCAACCGGCGGACGAAAATCACGAACACCGCCGGCACGATGCCGAGGATGAACAACGCGCGCCAAGCGTCTTCCGGCGGCAAGACCGAGAACAACAGCGCATACAGAATCGCCGTCATGCCCCAGCCCAGCGCCCAACCCGATTGCACCATGCCCACCGCCTTGCCACGGTCCTTGGCGCGGATCACCTCGCCCATCAACACCGCGCCGGCGGTCCACTCGCCGCCAAAGCCGAAACCCATCAATGTGCGGGCGATCAACAACTGTTCGTAGTTCTGGGCGAAGCCGCAGAGGAAGGTAAAGAAGGCGAACCACAACACCGTCAGTTGCAAGGTGCGCACCCGGCCGATGCGGTCCGAGAGAATACCCGCGACCCAACCGCCGATGGCCGAAGCGATCAGCGTGCTGGTGTGGATCAGCCCCGCTTCACCGGTGGTGATGCCCCACATGGCGATCAGGGTCGGCACCACGAAACTGAGCATTTGCGTGTCCATGCCGTCCAGGGCATAACCGATCTTGCAGCTCCAGAACGTGCGCCGTTCCTGCTGGTTGATGTTGCGGTACCAGTCGAACGGGCCGGAACGGGCCTGCGGCTGGGGGACGCCGAGCGTGTCGGGTGCACTCATGGTGGTTCTCCACGGTTTTATTGTTGTGAGTCTCGACGACGCTGGCGTGGAGACCGTTGCCCCGATTCTTGAGCGCGCAGCCGATCCCGTCCAACGAATAAAACCTTGGCCGGGTCATAAGAAAAATTTGATTGGGTAGGTTTGCAGGTTGGTGCGAAGCCCTTGTGGCGAGGGGATTTATCCCCGCTGGGCTGCAGAGCAGCCCCCATCATTTCACCAGCGGGGATAAATCCCCTCGCCACAAAAGCCCGCTGCGGCGCTACAGCCCGCGCAGGTCGCGCTCTTCGATTGGCCGGCTCTGGCGCAGGCGCTTGCCGCCCAGCACGACCCAGTCGATCAACCGGAACAGGCATTCCAGGCCGAACGACAGCAACAGGGCACCGCTGATGCCCCAGATCATGGCCTCGGGGGTCAGCAGGATCTGGTAGCTGTAGCCGTTCCAGGTTTCCTTGCGGATGTCCGGGTCGGCGGCCAAGGCCACTTGCAGCAGGCGGATGTACCACGGGCCTTGCATCGCCTGGAATTGCTTGTCCAACGCCTGCTGACGCACCAGCAAGGTGTTCAGGCTGTCGGCATCGCTGCGAAAGATCGGGTCTTCGCTGGCGCGGTAATGCGCTACCAGGGCTTGCATGTCGCCCTTGAAAAACTGATTCGCGGTGCCCTGGAAACCCTGGAGCCCGGTTTGCGCCTCGATCAGGTGAGCCTCGACCCGCTTGGCATAGTCGCTGACAAAGCCTGGCACCTGGACCCCGACCAGCAGGCCCACCGCGAACAACACCAACCGTAGATAACTGAGCAACATAGCGTGACGTCCTTATTCGGTCCGGCCGTGGCTGACGCATTCACCGCGTCGCCACAGGCTCCATTGGCCCGGTTCGTAGCGGGTCCAGGTTTCGTTTTCAGTCAGGGGTTCGGTGGCAATTACCGTGACCACGTCGTTGGGCGTGGTTTCGGCCTGGAAATCGACAATCACGTCGACATCCTTGAGCCGCGCCGGACCGAACGGCGCGCGCCGGGTGATCTGCGCCAGTTTGGTCGAGCAATAGCAGAACAGCCAGTCACCGTCGCTGAGCAGGCAATTGAACACGCCTTTGCTGCGATATTCGCTGCAGGCTTCGATCAACGATGGCAATAAATGCTCCACGTCCACCGGTTCCGGAAAGGCTTGGCGCACCCGGTTGAGCAAATCACAGAAAGCCGCTTCGCTGTCGGTATCGCCCACGGGGCGGTAGAAGCTCACACCCGGCTGGAAATCGGCGAGCTGGCCGTTGTGGGCGAAACACCAGTTGCGCCCCCACAACTCGCGCACGAACGGGTGGGTGTTGGAGAGACAGACCTTGCCGACGTTGGCCTGGCGGATGTGCCCGATCACCACTTCGCTCTTGATCGGATATCGCTGCACCAGGTTTGCCACTTCCGACTCGCTGCTCGCGGCCGGGTCTTGGAACAGGCGCAAGCCGCGGCCTTCATAGAAGGCGATCCCCCAGCCGTCGCGATGCGGTCCGGTCTTGCCCCCGCGTTGCATCAAACCGGTGAAACTGAACACGATGTCGGTCGGCACATTGGCACTCATGCCCAATAATTCACACATGCTCGAACCCTCAAAGGAATGGGAGGCCTGGCTACAGGCGCGGTTCGATACGCGAACGCTGAGGGTTGCTCGGCACGGGCGGGCGACCGTAGCGGTCATCGCCGGCGACGCCGAACGGCGGTTCGTCATCAGGCTCGGCTGCCTCGGCGGCTTTCGCGGCGGCAGCTCGCTCCTTGCGGGCCTTTGAAGCACGTTCGATAGGGAAGCGGATCAGCACGACAATCAGGTAGAGGCCGAAGGCGATCATGCCGTACATGAGCAGGTCCGACGCTGCGCGCCAGAGATTGTTGCCAACCTTGAACAGCACATCCAGGGCGACAATCGCCAGCGCCGGCGCAACCTTTTCCTTCACCGGGTCGACGATGGTCGGGCTGAACAGCAGCACCGCCATCAACAGCCGTAGCGGCTCGCGCAACCAGCGCCACATGAAGCGGGTCATGCGCATCCATACCAGCAGGCAGCCCAAGGCGGCGAAGGCGTAGAGGCCCCAGGCAATCAGATAGTCGTTCTCGGTCATGGTGTCCATGGCAAGGCAGGCAAAGAGGCGCTTATAGTAACGGCTTTTCGCTCGTCAGGCTGCCCCGGCGTCTGCCCCTTGGCTGGCGTGGTGAGTTTTTCGGTCCGGCAACAGAACTGACGCCACCGGCCCCTTGTCCCTTTTTGTATCCAGCCCGAGAATTTTTTCATGCCCCTATCCGCCCACGTTCCCGACGCACCGATTGCCCGCAAGGACGCCGGTGTCGACCCGTATGCCTGGCTGCAGGAGCGCGACACCGACGCCGTGCTCGAATACCTCAAGGCCGAAAACCGTTATCAGGAAACACGACTCGCCGATCAGGCCGAATGGCGCGAAACGCTGTTCCAGGAAATCAAGGGACGGATCCTCGAGACCGACCTGTCCCTGCCCTCGCCCTGGGGCCCGTACCTGTATTACACGCGCACCACGGCTGGCGACGAATATCCGCGCCATTACCGCTGCCCGCGTCCGGCCGACGACAGCCTGACCGTCGATGAAAGCCATGAACAACTCTTGCTGGACCCGAACGCGCTGGCCGGCGGCGGGTTCTTTTCCCTGGGTGCGTTCAGCATCAGCCCCGACCATCAGCGTCTGGCCTACAGCCTGGATACCACGGGCGATGAGATCTACACCCTGTTCGTGAAGGAATTGTCCAACGACAAGGTCAGCGAACTCTCCTTCGAAAACTGCGACGGCAGCATGACCTGGGCCAACGACAGCCTGACGCTGTTCTTTGGCGAACTGGACGACACCCATCGCCCGCACAAGCTGCTGCGCTATCGCCTGGACGGCACCGCCGCCGAAGAGGTGTTCCATGAGCCGGACGGGCGTTTCTTCCTGCACTGCTACCGTTCGAGTTCGGAGCGCCAGCTGATCCTGTCCCTGGGCAGCAAGACCACCAGCGAGATCTGGGTGCTGGACGCCACGCAACCGCAACTGCCGTTTACCTGCCTGGCGCCACGGGTCGAGCACCATGAATATGATGTCGATCACGGCTTGCTCGACGGTCAGTGGACCTGGTTCATCCGCAGCAACCGCGACGGCATCAATTACGCGCTGTACCAGGCCGCCGATACGGGCGAAGCGCCGACCGAGGCCGACTGGCAGAACCTGATCCCCCACAGCGACACAGTGATGATCGATGGCCTGAGCCTGAACGCCAGCGCAATGACGTTGAGCCTGCGCGAAGGCGGCCTGCCGATCATCGAAGTTCATCCACATGGCTTGCCGGCATATCGGGTGCAGTTGCCGGACGCGGCCTACAGCCTGCATGTACAGAACAGCCTGGAATTCGTCAGCGAGCGGATTCGCCTGCGCTACGAGGCCCTGAACCGTCCGGCGCAAATCCGCCAGCTGGACCTGGCCAGCGGCGCACAAGTCGTGCTCAAGCAAACCCCGGTGCTGGGTCCGTTTGACGCCGATGCCTACGTTAGCCAGCGGCTCTGGGCGACCGCACCGGACGGCACGCAGGTGCCCATCAGCCTGGTGGTCAAGCGTGAAGCCCTCGGCCAGCCGGTGCCGCTGTATCTGTATGGCTACGGCGCCTATGGCGAGAGCCTCGACCCGTGGTTTTCCCACGCGCGGCTGAGCCTGCTGGACCGTGGCGTGGCGTTTGCGATCGCCCATGTACGCGGCGGCGGCGAGCTGGGAGAAGCCTGGTACCGCGCCGGCAAGCAAGAGCACAAACACAACACCTTCAGCGACTTCATCGCCTGCGCCGAACACCTGATCGCCGAGGGCTTCACCACGGCCGATCAGTTGGCAATCAGCGGTGGTAGCGCCGGTGGCCTGTTGATCGGCGCGGTGCTCAATCAGCGCCCCGAGCTGTTCAAGGTGGCAGTTGCCGAAGTGCCGTTCGTCGATGTGCTCAATACCATGCTCGACCCCGAGCTGCCGCTGACCGTCACGGAATACGACGAATGGGGCAATCCCGAAGAGCCGCAGGTCTATGATCGGATCAGGGCCTACGCCCCCTATGAAAATGTTCGCGCCCAGGCGTATCCGGCGATGCTGGTGATCGCCGGCTACAACGACAGCCGCGTGCAATATTGGGAAGCGGCGAAATGGGTGGCCAAACTTCGGGCCACCAAGACCGATGACAACCCGCTGCTGCTCAAGACCGAACTGGGCGCCGGTCACGGTGGAATGAGCGGTCGCTATCAGGGATTGCGTGACGTAGCGCTCGAATATGCGTTTGTGCTGAAGGTTTTGGGACGGGCCTGAGGAACTCTGTGGGATGGCCGGGTCTTAGCTCCATTGGCCTGGCATCCCATCTGTCCTCTCCCAGGCCAGGCTGACCCTGTAAACACAAGAAAAGACCGTGACGACATGTCAGAACCGACTTTACTGAACAACCAGATTCGCGATTGGCTGATGGACTGCGGCCTGTTCGACCAATTGCTGCCCGTCGACTTCGCGGCGGCGGCGGGCTATTTCAGCGTCAGCACCATCGCCCAAGGCGAAGCGATTTTTCGCGAGGGCGATGCCGGTAGCTTCATGTGTATCCTCCATACCGGCCAGGTCGCCGTGCAGAAAACCGGCCCTGACGGCCAACCCGTCACCATCGCTACACTGCGCAGCGGCCGGGCGTTCGGCGAGATGGCCGTGCTCGACGGCGAACGGCGCTCGGCCAGTTGCATTGCAGCCACTGATTGCCAGTTGCTGAACCTGGGCAAGGACTCCCTGGAAAAAATGCTCAACGACGCGCCGAAGATTGCCGCCAAGATCATCCGCGCCCTCGCCGTCTCCCTGTCCAAGCGCCTGCGCATGGCCGACGGGCAATTGCTCTCGCAGCAGGTCTAGCCTCCAGGCGACTTGGCCTTCGGCGGCTTAGGTTCCAGGCCCGGTATCGGTTGATCCTTCGGCGGCCTGGGCATTTCGATCGGTGGCAACAAGGGCGGGCCGCCACTTCCGGGGCCGGCCTTGGGTACGCCGCTGGGCGCGACCGGCGGGTACGGCATGGGCGTGGCGGTGCCGGGCGAACCGGGAATGCTCGGCGGCGATACCGGAATCGTCGGTTGCTGGGCCTGTGCATAACTTATCGAGAGCGCCGCCAGGGCAATGGCCGTTAGAATGCTGCACTTCATCAATGGCTCCATGGCTATTGTCTGCTTTGAGGCTAGTCCCTACCGGGCAAGTCTGCCCCTTCCCATGAGATTTCCATGAAACGTTTCGTTCTACTCGACACCACCCCTATCCCTGACAACGGCGGTGCCCTGTGCCTGTTCGAGTATGGCGAAGACTTCGTCATCAAGATCCAGGGCGGTGACGGCGGGCAGTTGATGAATACGCGCATGCACGGTTCCGAAGATGCCCTGGCCGAGATTCCTTGCCGCAAGGTCGCCGGCCGTCCTGGCTCGCGCGTGCTGATCGGGGGGCTCGGCATGGGCTTCACCCTCGCCTCGGCCCTCAAGCATTTGGGCAAGAGCGCCGAAGTGGTGGTGGCCGAACTGGTTCCCGGCGTGGTGGAGTGGAATCGCGGCCCCTTGGGCGAAAAGGCCGGACGGCCGCTGTCGGACCCGCGCACGGTGATCCGCATGGAAGACGTCGCCAAGGTACTGCAAGCCGAGCCCCAGGGCTTCGACGCAATCATGCTGGACGTCGACAACGGCCCCGAAGGCCTGACCCAGAAAGCCAACAGCTGGCTCTATTCGGCCGGTGGCCTGGCCGCCTGCGCCAAAGCCCTGCGGCCCAAGGGCGTGCTGGCCGTGTGGTCGGCCAGTGCTGACCGGCAGTTTTCCGACAAGCTGAAGAAGGCCGGCTTCAAGGCTGAAGAGGTGCAAGTCTTCGCCCACGGCAACAAAGGCACCCGCCACACCATCTGGATTGCCGAGAAGCTCAAGGGCTGAGCTAAACTCTGTCCAACCGTCATCAGTCTTTTCTACAAAGGTGAACCCATGAGTTCGTCCACCCCACCGTCCAACACTGCCAAGCTGGACCGCATCCTTGCCGACGCCCAGCGCGACCGGGAAATGGGCTACCGCGACAAAGCCCTGAAAATGTACCCCCACGTCTGCGGCCGCTGCGCCCGTGAGTTTTCCGGCAAGCGCCTGAGCGAGCTGACCGTTCACCACCGCGACCACAACCACGACAACAACCCGCAGGACGGTTCCAACTGGGAACTGCTGTGCTTGTACTGCCACGACAACGAGCACTCGCGTTATACCGACCAGCAATACTTTGGCGAGGGCTCCCTGAGCACGCCGAAGATCGCCAAGGCGACCCATAACCCCTTCGCCGCACTGGCCGGACTGATGAAAAAAGACGAGTAGCAGGCCATCGGGTGGCAAGGGAGCCTGCTCCCTCGCCACAGGCGTATCGTTTTTCGTAAGTGAACGGCATTCCCCGTATAATCGCGCCTTTTCTCAAAGGCACCCCGTCCGTGGCCAACAAACGCTACAGCTGCATCGGTCTGTTCAACCCCAAGTCACCGGAAAACGTCGGTTCGGTGATGCGCGCCGCCGGTTGCTACGGCGTGGCGTCGGTGTTCTACACCGGCAAGCGTTATGAACGCGCCGCCGACTTCGTCACCGACACCAAGAAAGTCCACTACGACATTCCGCTGATCGGCATCGACGACCTGAAGAAGATCCTGCCCCTTGGCTGCGTACCGGTGGCCGTCGAGCTGGTGGAAGGCGCCCGGCCGCTGCCCGAATACACGCACCCGGACCGCGCCTTGTATATCTTCGGCCCGGAAGACGGCTCGCTGGACAAAGACATCCGCGACTGGTGCGAAGACGTGATCTACATCCCCACCAACGGCTGCATGAACCTGGCGGCCACGGTCAATGTCGTGTTGTACGACCGCATGGCCAAAGGCAACAACACGCGCTCGGGTCCGCAATTCCGCTGACCGGCGCGAAATTGATGGAACGACGGATTCGCTCTGGCAGTCAGCTTTATACAAATCCCCACACTGGAGACAGATCATGAGCGATAACAATCCGTTCGGGCCGGTTGAGACCACCCCTTTTCAATCCCGTACCCCGCAAAACGTACACGGCTGGGAGCGCATTGGTTCACTGGCCGGTGGGGTGCTGATGATGGGCAAGGGCCTGCGCCGCGGCGGAGTGTTCGGCCTGGCTCAACTGGCAATCGGCGGCATGGCCCTGGCCCGCGGCATCACCGGACACTGCTCGGCCAAGAGTATGCTGGAAAGGAATCGTCAGCATCTGCACGAGGCCCGCGCCCGGATCGAACAGGCGGGCGATGAGTTGTCGCGCATGAAGGCCAATGCAACGGCCGCGACCGATACAGCCACCGTTACCGGAAATGATTCGCTGGTTTCGCCGAAGGCTGGGCTCTGATCTCGGCTGTGCGACCGATGAAGCGAAATTACTGAAGTAACCGAGTGTCCAGCGCGGTGGAACGTTCGCCAAGAATGCTCTCGCTGAGCTGGACAAACTCCTCGGTATCCACCGTTTCCAACCGCATCGCGCCCTGTAGCACGTCATCGAGCGAACGCTTGTTGTGCGTCTTGAGGCGGATTTCGCGGTCCAGCTCCTGCAACAACAGCACCGCCTTGGCCACCATTGCAGGGCTCACCTGTTCGCCGCGCAAGGTCGTGACGCCCTTGCTGTCCCGGACGAGGCGATCATTCAGGCCCTGATAACGCTCATCGCTCATACCGCCGGCGCGGCGCAGCAGTTCGATGGCGTAATACTCGTTCAACCCTTCGCCAATCCAGTCGCTACGATCGTGATCGTTGATGCGCGCCAGTACCTGGACCAATTCCCGTAATAGCGGGCTACTGCCCCGTTCGCTGACCAGCGGTGGACGGCTGTGCAGGTAAACCGAATCACGACCGGCCTGGGCACCCCGCCACATCGGGTCGCTCGCACCGACGATCAGCAGCTTGGCAGGATGACGCGGCAGCGCTGCCTGCACTTGCGGCCAGACGAAGGTCAGCAGCGTCAGCACGTCCATCCGCCGCATGCCCTGGCCTTGGGGCGAAGCGACGGTGACCTCGGTCTCACCCAGGCGCGTGCGGCGGCTGCCGAGCTTGCCGGCGAGCATCCAGCCCGTGGGCCGGTCGAACAAGCGCGAAGGGTTATCGATGCGAAAGCGTTGCTTGCCGATACGCGGCCAGGACGTCTCGATGCTCTTCCAGCCGACGGGCAGTTCGAACTGCAGGCGCGACACCAACTCGATGCCGTCCTGCTGATCCAGCTTGGCCGGCGGCACCAGGTCGTCGCCGCGCAGCAGGGCCCATCCCGGGGACATGCGGGTCTCAAAAGAACCGTTCTTGCGCGATTCGCTGATGCGCACGCGGTAGGTCAGGCTCGCCTTGTCGGTGGCTGGACGCCAAACGCCTCGCGAGCCGTGGCCGGGGGTGAGCTGCCATTGGCCGTCCGCCTTGAAATCGCTGTAGCGGTCTTCGTCGCCAAGATCGAAATCCAGGCTGCGCACCGCCGAGCCCCGCGCGAGGGTCAGGCGTACTTCGGCCTGATCGCTCTGCGGCAACAAGTGAACGTGATAATCAAGGTCGACTTTCTGCGCCGCCCACAGCGGCCCGCACAACGCCAGCAGTGCAGCCGCCAGCATCCATTTCAATCCTGCCGCCATGGGCGCTCCCTGTGGTGCGATGTCGTTGGATTCAGCCTGCGCGGAAAATCAGGTGATCTTCCCAATCGTCTTCAGCCACGCTGCCTTCGGCCAGCATGCGCCCCGACTGGGAAATGCGTTCGTGGTGCACGGCGTCCCGATCGCCGCAGACCAGATGGTGCCACAGCGGCAAATCCTTGCCCTCGCTGACCAGTCGATAGCCACAGGTCGGCGGCAGCCACTTGAACTCATCGGCCTTGCCCGGCGTGAGCTGGATGCAGTCCGGGACAAAGTCGCGGCGATTGGGATAATCGGTGCACTGGCACGTCTTCAGGTCCAACAGTTTGCAGGCGATGCGCGTGTAGTAGACGCTGTTGTCGTCTTCATCTTCGAGCTTTTGCAGGCAGCACAGGCCACAGCCGTCGCACAGCGATTCCCATTCCTGGGGATCGAGCTGATCGAGGGTTTTGCGTATCCAGAACGGTTCGACTTTGGCGGCCATGGCTCGGGCATCAACATCACGTGGTGAAAAGGCCGACAGTCTAGTGCCGGGACCTCCCGAGGCCAAGCATTGGCGACTGCCGGTAACAGGGGCTTGTCAGGCCGGGCGCAGGGACGTAGGTTGCGTCATCACGTTCCGCCGCCGTGGCGATTGGCAAGCTGGGGGACAAATCCACCCTGGCCGACTACCTCCAGGCACGAGAAGTCCCAAGCCCGCGCCGGCCGTTGAGCGAGCTGGTGGCCGAAGGCGACTTCACTCTGTAAGGAGCCCGCCGAACCCGTGGCGAGGGAGCTTGCTTCCTCGCCACAAGGGCTCCCGCGCACTGAAGTAGATACGGTGCTCCCACCCTTTGATCGGGGTGGGTTTCAATAGCCCCGATTGAAATCCACTTCCCCACGCAGCCCATCACCGGCCTCATAGGCCCGCAGGTTTTCCAGGAACAGTTGCACCATCATCGGCGGCGAGGTCGGAGCCGAGCTGTGACCGGTCAGCAGCAGGCCCCACGCGGTCCAGAATGGATGGCGCTGCGGCAATGGCTCTTGGCGGCAGACGTCGATCACCGCGCCGGCCAAGTGCCCTTCTTTCAAGGCTTGCACCAGGTCTGCATCGACCACGGCCACGCCACGGCCGACATTGATAAACAGCCCGGTGGGTTTGAAATGCTTGAACAGCGCCGCATCATAGATGTCGTGGGTGTTCGGGGTGTTCGGCAGCAGATTGATCACGTAATCCACTTCGCCCACCAGGCGTGGCAAATCTTCCAGCGCGCCGACTTCGACAAACGGCGCCAGCTCCCGGGCTTCGCTGGCGATGCCGTACAACTGCACGCCAAACGGCACCAGGAACTGCGCCACGCACTGACCTATATCACCGGTCCCGACAATCAGCACCTTGCGTCCCGCCAGGCTTTGCCCTTGGCGGTTGTCCCACTTGCGCTCCACTTGGCTGACCAACCGCGCAAGCACTTCGCGCTCATGGCCCAGCATGTAGGTCAGCACGTACTCAGCCATTACCTGGCCGAAAATACCGACGGCGCGGGTCAGTCGGTAATCGCGTGTCAAACCCTCGGCCAGCAGCGGCGTGATGCCTGCCCAGGTCGATTGCAACCAACGGGGTTGATGGCCTTGACGCAACAGCGTCGCCAACAGATCTGGCTGGCCGAGCCAGACCGGGCAGTCCGCGGCCAGCCGCGACAACTCGGCGGAATCGCCGCTGGTCAGCACTTCGATATCGGGTGCAGCTTGGCGCAGAAGCTGGGCATACACCGCGTGGTCGTGTTCGGCAATCAGAACGCGCATGAATCTAACCTTTCAAAAACAGTGCAGACGGCCGCTGACAGAGTATCGCTCCGTCCCTACGGACCATCGCCAAATCGTTTCAATGTTTCAAGAGGCGCCGAGACCGGCGCCTGGGTAGTGTCAGATCGGGTCGTTGCGTCGCAGCAACTCTTCCGGCAAATGCTCGATGTACTCGTCTTCGGCCGGTGGCATTTGCAAGTGATAACCCTGGGTGTCGAGATTTTCCAGCACCTTGTTGATGTCCTCCCGAGACAGCTCCCGCTCGGGACTCAGCACCAGGTCAAAGGCATGGATCGCCTTGCCGAATGCCGCCATTAATGGCTCCGGCACACGCTTCAAGGCATCGCTCTTGAGCACATACAGGTACATCTCGTTTTTCTTCGAGCTTCGATAGATGGAGCAGATACGTTTCAAGGCTGTTCTCCGGCGGTGGCCAGGCTGTCGAGCAGGGCCTGGCCCATCAACTCGCGGCGCCAGCCACGCAGCGAATCGGGCAATTGGTAAGGACCCTCGGGAAAGCCGCTTTTTAACAGGGCTTCGAGGGTTTTCTTGCGCAGCATCAGCTCCGGCGCTATGCCCAGGCGCTCGGCTTCGGCCTGCCCCAGCGCCTTGAGGCGCTTGAGCAGCGCCGACGCCTCGATGGGCAGTGGCTCGGGCACGGCGGGTGGCCATTGCTCGGGGGGCACGCTGGCCGCACGTTTGATCAGGTCCAGCAGAAATTCGCCGTCCTGGCGCACGGTACGCGGATGCATGTCTTCGATCTTCGCCAGCGCGCCGAGATTATCCGGCTGCGTGCGGGCCAGGGGCCACAGTGAATGCTCACGGATGATGCGATTGCGCGGCAGGTCACGGGCCCGCGCTTCGCGCTCGCGCCAGGCACACAGCTCGCGCAGCACGGCCAGTTGCGCACGGGACAGCTTCCAGGCCAGCTTGGCCTCGCGGTACACCTCGTACGGGTCGATTTCGCGACGCAGGTTGGCCACCAGTTCGGCGCCGTCCTCTAGCACCCAGGCGTACTTGTCGTCGGAAAGTTTCGGGCGCAGCTGTACGAAAACTTCCGCCAGATGCACCGCATCTTCCGCGGCGTAGCTGATTTGCGTCTCGGACAAGGGGCGTTGCAACCAGTCGGAACGGGTCTCGCCCTTGGGCAGTTCGATGGCCAGTACTTCCTGCACCAACCGCGAGTAGCCCATGGAAAAACCAAGGTTCAAGTAGGCGGCGGCCAATTGCGTGTCGAACAACGGCGCGGGCAGGCTGCCGGTCAGGCGCAGCAGGACTTCCAAGTCCTCGCTGCAGGCATGCAACACCTTGAGCACCGCCGGGTTCTCCAGCAGCGCGGCCAAGGGTTTCCAGTCATTGATGGCCAAGGGATCGATCAGGTAGGCGCGCTTGCCATCGCCGATCTGAAGCAAGCCGGCAATCGGATAAAAAGTGTCGACCCGCATGAATTCGGTGTCGAGGGCGACGAATGGCAACGCTTGCCATTCGGCGCAAAACTGACCGAGGCTATCGTTGTCGCGAATCCAGTGAATATCGATGGCCACACGGCTCTCCCTTGAAGAATGGCGCGCAGTATATATCGCCGTCGGCGGTTGCGAGCATCTACGGAGCAAGAGCTTGAGAGAAATCGCCTGCGCAAACGCAAGAATAGTCCTACATCCAGAGTTAACCGGCCTTGCGTAATACGTAAACTCGCTTCATCGCGAAACCCGGCAGGAAATCCTGGTGCCACAGCACGGTGAATCCGGCCTCGATGAACTGCGCTTCGACGTCGCCCTTATCGGCCAGGCCCCGCGGTGTCGGCTTGCCGAGCTTGAGAGGCCCTTCGATCTGGACCGAGACAATCACCGTGTCGCGACTGACCCGATGAAATTCGTGCAGCAAGGCCAGGCGATGCTCGCTGGCCTTGACGTGCAGAAACAGCTGCAAACAAAAAATACAGTCGACCGCATTGGCTGACAGGCCGAGGGTAAACGCCGAACTCGGGAAAGTCGTGACCCGTTCGAGCAATGCGCCTTCATGATGGCTGCGGGCGTGCTCAAGCATGCCTGGCGACGGGTCCGCCGCCAGGATCACCCGGTTGGCATGTTCGCCCAACACCGGCCAGAACCGCCCCGCCCCACACGCCACGTCCAGCACCAGCCCAGGCTCACCCGCCACTTTCAAGGCGTTGCGCACCAACTGCTCGTCACGCCAGAACGCCAGGCGCAAGCGGCGAGGCGCCGGCTGACGGCAAATTTGCGCATGCTCCTGGTCATGCTGCCTGGCGAACTCAAGCTCGACAGTGGATGGGGATTGCCGGGGCATGCTCACAGCTCATGAAGAAAGATTGAAGAACAGGTTAAACAACGCTGCGTGAAAAAAAGGTGTAGGCATTATTTCCGGGCCAGCACACCGTCAATCACCGCACCGCGACAGCTGGCGAACAAGTCGAGATCCTGGTTGTAGACTTTGCTGTTGACCTCCAGCAGCCCAAGCATCGAATGGAACAGGTTGTCCTGGCTCAGGGGTTTGTCCCGACTCAGTTGCAGGCAATGGGTATCGACGGCGAAGGACTTTTGGTAGCTGTCGGAAAACCAGGCCAGCATCGCCACGTGCTTCTGTTGCTCCGGGGCCAGCATGTACGGCGTGCCATGAAGGAACAGGTTGTATTCGCCCAAGGACTCGCCATGGTCCGACAGGTACAGCATCGCGGTGTCGACTTTGTCCTGATTGGCGCGCAGCAGATCGATCAGCGTCGACAGCACGTGATCGGTGTACACCAAGGTGTTGTCGTAACCGTTGACGATGCTTTCGCGACTGCAATTGTTCAGCGCGTTGCTTTCGCACACCGGAGTGAAATGCTCGTACTCCTTGGGATAACGCTTGAAGTACTCCGGCCCATGGCTGCCCATCTGGTGCAATACCAGCACAGTGTCCTTGTCGAGGGTGTCGATGAAATGCTGCAGGCCCTGGAGCAGAATCTCGTCGCGGCACTCACTGTTGGCGCACAGGGTCGGGTCCTTGAGATTGCTCACATCTTGCACCGTGACCCGGTCGCAGGTGCCTTTGCAGCCGGACTGATTGTCCCGCCAGATCACCTCCAGCCCGGCGCGCTTGAGCACGTCCAGCAGGCCCTCTTCGTTCCTCGCCTTGCTGGCGTCGTAGTCCTTGCGCCCCATGTTGGAAAACATGCAGGGGACCGACACGGCGGTTTCGGTGCCGCAGGAATGTACGTCGGTGAAGGCGATCAGCCCCGCCTCTTTATCCAGTTGCGGCGTAGTATCGCGGGTATAGCCCAAGATGCCGAAGTTTTCGGCCCGGGCACTCTCCCCCACGACCAGCACGGTAAGGGATTTTCGCCCATGGGTCTGCCAGGCGGGATTCCGGCTCGCATCCTCGCCCAAGGCAATGAACGGTTGCTTGGCCGACGCGACCTGCTCGCGCAAGTAGCCGATCGACGCGCCAATGTAGTTGCTTGGCACGACCATCAAGTGCAACTCGTGGTGGTTGCGAAACAACGAAGACAGGCCCTGGTAGTTGATCAATGCAACCCCACCGAGCACGGCCGCCGAGGCCACCGCGACAATCAACTTACTTAACAACTCCTTGGGCCAGCGACGATAGTTTATGGGGGTCTTGAACAACAGCAAGGCTGGCAGCACGCCCAATAAAAAGAGATAGCCAAACAATTTTATTGACAGTAAGTCACGCACTTCCGTGGCATTGGTTTCGGCGAAGTTGCGCAACATGCCGGCGTCGATCAAGACCCCATACTGGGCCATGAAATACGCCACGCCGGCACTGATCAGAAACAGCAGCGTCAGCACAGGCTTGAGCAGCGGACGGAACGCCAGCAGCGTCAGCACCAGGTTGAACGCGCAGAACACCATCACGCCAAAGGCCAGGCACAGCAAAACTCCGTGACCGTCCGATGCGGTGATCGTGAGCAGGTGTTGCCAGAGCACCAGATTAAAGCCCACTAATAGAAACGCACTGGCGATCAGCGTCACCCACTCGGGGCGCACGGCTTTAACAGTTGACATGATGGCGAGGACTTCCTGAGCGTTCTTTATAAGGCTGGCGCAGTAAATGTGAAAAATTCATTTCCTACGGCAACACAAACTCTAGATAGCCCGCCATCAATTTTTCGTGAAAAAGTTGCTGTTAAATTATTATTTAAGTGGCCACTTCAAACAGCCATCGCCTAATCGATCCACGGCGTGTGCACACCGTATTTCAAAGACCGATGGCCGCCTTGGCGTAAGGACCACGGTCGATGTCTAGAATCTCCACGCACAACTGCACGCTGACCCCGGCCGGCCACGGACCAAGCTCCTGGACCACGGCCAGCAGATTGTCTGCCAGTTGTTTCTTGATTTCCGGCGAACGACCGCTTAGCAGCGCCAGTTTCACATGCACGAACCCGCGCTCACCGATGCCAGTGCCGACCCGAAAGGTCTCGATTTTCACGGCCCGACTCTTGATGTCGAACTCTGCGGCGAACTGCCCGGACGCTACCAGCGCGTTGTTCAGGCGCAACAGCGCGACGTCGGCGTTCAGCTCAGTCAGGTTGGCGGTGTACTCCATGTGCAGGTGAGGCATGTGTTCGACTCCAATTCGAAAATATGATCTTGAGATGACAGCCGCCGCAACCATACCTCGACTTTGCTGTTTCAGGCAGGTTTTGTTTCGCCCATCGGACCCACGCGCTCACTCATGAACGCCTCCAGACGGGACCTCAGCCAACGCTCGGCCGGGTCATTGTCGACGTGGCTCAGCCAGACCATGGACAGGTCCAGGGTTGGCGTCTTGAAGGGAAAAGGTTCGCTGAACAACTGGCCGGAAGCAGCCATGGCGGTGGCGGTATAGTCCGGCAGGCTGGCGATCAGGTCCGTGCCTGCCAGTAGCGCCGGCAATGCGCTGTACTGCGGCACCGACAGCACCACTTGACGCTTGCGACCGATTTCCGCCAGCCATTCATCGGCATACCCGGCGATGTTGGCGGTATGGGACACCAGCACGTGTGGCCGCGCGCAGTATTCGTCCAGGGTCAACGGCGTGTCCGAGGCATCGGCCCGCAACACGCAGGGCTGGATGTGCCGCAGCAGCTTGCGCTTGGCGTTGGCCGGTAACCCGCGAGTCTGGCTGATACCGACAGTGATGTCGCCGGACGCCAGCAGGTCGGGGATGCGCCAATAGTCGACGTGCTGCACCACGAACACGATCTGCGGCGCCTCCTGGCGCAAGCTGCGCAACAGCGGCGGCAGCAGGCCAAACTCCACGTCATCGGACAGGCCGATGCGAAACGTCATGGTGCTGCTGGCGGGATCGAAATCATGGGTCAGGCTCAAGGCCACCGACAGCGAATCCAGGGCCGGCGACAGGTGCTGGATGATTTCCTCGGCCCGGGCAGTCGGCTCCATGCGATGACCGACGCGAATGAATAACGGGTCGTTGAACAGCGTGCGCAAACGGTTGAGCGCCGAACTGATGGTCGGTTGGCCCAAAAACAGTTTCTCCGCTACCCGTGTCACGTTGCGCTCGAGCATCAGCGTTTCGAAAACCACCATCAGATTGATGTCGGCCTTGCGCAGTTCGTTGCGATTCATCCATGGCTCCTGGTTCGCGTTTTGAGCAGGTGCTGCAATTTTCTGAAATATCTCACAATCATTGGAAACGTTTTCCCAATAGCGAAAACTTTCAGCTTGGCTAGGCTTGCGACGACATGTACGAAACATGCCTTGAATCAGTAAATCGCAGGGAGCGAACCGATGTATTTTGAGATCTACAGACAGACCCGAGGTACCCCGAACACCGGACAAGGCCAATGGCGCTGGCGCTTGAGGGCCGGCAATCATGAAACCATCGCCAGTGGTGAATCCTACGTGAACAAGGCGGATTGCCTGCATGTTATCGGGTTGATCAAAAGCGCCCATGGCGAGACGCCGGTGAAGGAGATCTGAAGCCGGACACGGGCACACCTCGAAAAGCTGCTCAGCTAGACGAGCAGCTTTGCTCACGCTGGAGTTTTTTGCTGCACGAGGCACCAGACAGGTATCGTGTGCGGACAACAGCGAGAGGTCGTTGCCCATGACTCAATCAAGCAGCCGTCGCGATTGGCTGATGCGTGCGCCTGAATCGAGGAAACTGGAACGCATCGAGGCCTATTTCAGTGGGCATGGCTACACCACCCACCGACATGACACCTATGCCATCGGCTTCACCCTTTCCGGTGTCCAGAGCTTCAATTATCGGCACAGCAAACGTCATAGCCAGCCGGGCGGCACCATCGTGCTGCACCCGGACGAGGTCCATGATGGTGAGGCCGGGACAAGCGACGGCTTCCGCTACCGGATGTCGTACATAGAGCCATCGCTGATCCAGCAAGTACTGGGCGGTAAGCCGTTGCCCTTCATTGAAGGCGGGCTATCCAACGATCTTCGCCTCAACATCGCGACCCGCAGGCTGCTCGGCAGCCTGGAACATGGCCTCGATCCGCTGGAGGAAGAAGACGCCATCTACGACGTCGCCCAGGCGCTCTCTGTCGCGGCGGGTGGCCAGCGTGGACGCCGACTGATCGACTATCCGGCGGCAGAGCGTGCACGCCTATTCATCCACGACGCCCTTGACCAGCCGATTACCCTGGATGACCTGGTTCAAGCCAGTGGCCGGGACCGGTGGAGCCTGTCTCGGGATTTCCGCGCTTTGTACGGCACCAGCCCCTACCGCTACATCACCCAGCGTCGATTGAACGAAGCTCGGCGATTGGTATTGCATGGCGTGCCGTTGAGCGAAGCAGCCGTGGCTTGCGGTTTTTTCGACCAGAGCCATATGACTCGACTGCATACCCAGGCTTTTGGTATTTCACCGGCACGCTGGCTAAAGATGCTGCGTTGAGGTGTTACGCCGCGCAACGCCAAAGCTGCACGATCATCCAATACCTGCCTCGCCCTTGCGCCGTAAGGTAGCGCTCATCACCCAGTTTTGAGGAGCGTGTCCCGATGAATCAGTACTCCCCGATCAACTTCGCCCAGAAATACTCACTGTTTGATGAACAGTGGGCGCCAAAGGTCATCGCCGAAATGAACGACTATCAGTTCAAGATCGCCCGGCTAGAAGGCGACTTCATCTGGCACACCCATGCCGACACCGACGAAACATTCGTCGTGCTGGAAGGTGAGCTGCGTATCGACTTTCGCGACGGCGCAATAACGATTGGCCCGGGCGAGATGTTCGTGGTGAAGAAGGGTGTCGAGCACAAACCCAGTGCCGAACGGCAAGTGAAACTGCTATTGATCGAGCCTCGGGGCGTCATCAATACCGGCGAAGAAACCAATGAGCGAACGGCGGTCAATGACGTCTGGATCTGACCGAGCCAGGTTCAGTCGTATTCTGCTTCCTGATGGTCGCCCAGCAGCCGTCGCTGGCGAGGTGTCGCGGCGGCCAGGACCTCAGGGTTGAACTGCCAATGTAAATAAGGCGAGAACTTCTGCGCAATCATCCGCCGGCCGTAGTGCACCTGGAGCATGTACCGCGTGCGGTCGACGGTGCGGTTGTCACTGCCGGCGTGCCACAACTCGCTACGCAATATCAGGACATCGCCCGCCCGGCACAGCACTGGCTGCGCCGCACGGCCCTGCCATTGCGTTTCACCCGCCATTGGCGCGCGGCCAGCCTTGTGGCTGCCGGGAATGACCTGTGTCGGGCTCAAGTCGGCATCGATGTCATCGAGATAAAACTGCGCGGTGAACACCTGCATCGGCAGGTCAAAGGCCGGGGTTTCCAACAGGCTGGAGGGTAGCGCCATAGGAAGGTAATCCAGATGCAGCGGGGCGCCGATGAAACCTGGATAGCAGCGCCAGGCCGTCTGACCGATAATGTGACAATCCTCCCCCAAGGCAGCCTCGGCCAGCTCGATCACCCCGCTCACTTCCAGGTACGGCAGCCAGAACGGGTCACGGTTGAACACACATTTGTAATGATCGATGACGCCGCTGTAGTCCCAGTGCTGGGGTTTCAGCTGGTCGGTTGCATAACGCAGGTCGGCGATCTGACCCGCGCTCAAGACAGCCTGCATCAGGACAAAACCGTCCTGATGCAACGCTCGCAACTGATCGGCAACGGACACGACAACACCTGCCTCAGGTACGGAAGCGGCCGGTCAGCTCTGCCAGGTTTCTCGAAAGATTGGAGAGCTGCTGGCTGGCCTGCATGCTCTGGGCAGAATTGGAGGCCGCTTCGTTGGACAGATCACGGATATCGGAAATATTGCGGGCTATTTCCTCGGTGACGCTGCTCTGCTCTTCACATGCGCTGGCGATCTGCGCGGCCATGTCGTTGATCCGTTGGATCGAACCACCGGTACCGCTGAGCACCTGATCGACACCCGCGGCGCGTTCAACACTGTCCCGGGCCTTATCGCTACCGACCTGCATGGCTTGCACGGCCTTGGCGACACCACTTTGCAAGCGCTCGATGCGAACCTGGATGTCCTTGGTCGAATCCTGGGTCCGCGCCGCCAACGCCCTCACTTCGTCGGCGACCACGGCAAAACCACGGCCTTGCTCACCGGCTCGCGCAGCTTCGATGGCCGCGTTCAGCGCAAGCAAGTTGGTTTGCTCGGCAATGCCGCGGATTACCTCGAGTACGGCGCCGATGCTGGAAGTTTCCTGGGCCAGTGCCTCGATCGTGCCCGAAGCGCTCTCCACTTCTTGGGCCAACTGGCGGATCGACTCGATGGTACTGCTGACCACCTCGGCACCGTCACGGGATTGGCTGCTCGCCTGCTGCGCGGCGCCCGAGGCATTCGCCGCGTTATGCGCCACTTCATGCACCGCCGCGCTCATCTGCGTGGCGGCGGTGCTGACCTGATCCAGTGCGGCGTGCTCGCTGCTAATCAATCGGTCATTCGTCGCCGCCATGGTGGCCATGGCGCGCGCCGCGGAGTCGACTTCCCCGGTCACCCGCCCGACCTCGGCGATCAAAGGCTGCAGCTTATCGAGAAAGCGGTTGAAAGCGCTGCCGAGCTGGCCCAACTCATCGGCCGAACGCACTTCGAGACGCCCCTTCAAATCGCCCCCGCCCTCGGCGATCTGCTCGACCCTTTGCAACAACCGGCGCATAGGGGTCAGCACTACCAAGGGCAGAACAACGATTACCAAGATGCAACCAAGCAGGCCGACCAGCAGAATCACGCCCTGATGTATACCGACGGCCTCGCCGTTTTCAATCGCCGCGTCGCCCTCACGGTGCGAGGCGGCATCTTCCAGCTCACCCAGCTTGTCGATGGAATCACGCATGGCTTCGAACAGGCGCTCGCTGTCACTAAAACTCAGGGCGCTGGCACCCTGCGGATCGCCGACAGACTGCTCGAGGACCCGCCGCGAAACCTGCATCCATTTGCCGAAGCTGTCATTGAACTGACTGACCAACGCCTGCGCCTCGGCACCGGGCTGCATTGCGGCATATTGCTGCACACGGTCGTAAGCCTGCTTGGCATTCTCGCCATGACTGGCACTCAGCGCTTGCACATGTACGTCTGCATGACCATCCAACAGACTGCGCTCGGCCACGAACGCCTGATAAAGATCACGATCAGCATTGAGCAACAGGCTGATGGCCGGCAGATAACGTTTAGTCAATTGCGTGCTGGATTCGGTCACCTGGCTGATGCCACGCATGCCTGTCCACCCCATCAGGGCCAGCAATACAGCCAGGAAGGCGATCGGGAGAGTGATTTTCCAGCGAAAGCCAAGGTCGGCAAAAAATCGCGGCATGGGGGTCACTCCTTACACGGGGGAATACCTACCTATCGGCAGCCATGTCTTGAGCTATAGCCCATTAGTCTGATTGTCACAAAGAAGTGACGAAACGACTCAACCAAAAGTGAGGCGCTTCGTAGGACCTTTCTGAAAACCACATTGATAGCCTTCATCTGGATACAAGCCCGTCGCACAGGTTCTCCAGCCGCGATAGGCTTCAAAGATCGCCGCAGATAGCACCTCACCGTCAGGATTCAAGAGAATGTTCACTCTGGAAAACTGATATACAATAGATATCACCCTCAGGAAGAAGGTGTACAGGAGCAGGACGCTCCCTAACTTGAGACCACGCTACACATGGAGCACATCATGCCCAGCATCGCTGAAAAATCCGAAAGCTTCCTGCTGCGGTTACGTAAACAGGACACACCGACGGGGGTCAGTCTCTCGACCATCGAGTTACTTATGCGTCAGACCGGCCTGAGTAAAACCGAAATCGCTCACCTCGCACTGCGTCAGCTAGCTGACCGTTATTTACCAAAGTACGAGCTGGATGACGGCCCGTTGACCCAAGAACAAATCGCCGCGATTCGTGCCGCTAGCCCTGCTACGGATATTCCGGAGGAACGCGTAACCAGAAGGCTCTATTAATGACCGTTCCTTTTCGTCCACTGCCTGCACCAGGCGATTTTGTCTGGTGCCATTTTCCAGAGGTTGTCGGGAAACCCGGCCCAAAAGCTCGACCCGGTTTAATAGTCGCTGTTTTTGATGACGACCACGCCGTAAGAATCGCCTATGGAACGACTCAAAAAACCGAGAAGCTTTACCCAGGTGAGTTTGTGTTAGATCCCGCAGATCCTGGTTTTTCTTCAAGCGGACTGACCCACCGGACAAAGTTCGATTTGAATCATGAAGTCCAGGTTTTATTCGATTCAGATTGGTTTGCACCGAACCAAAGCGTCTATGCCTGCGTCCCCTTGCCGAAGATGGGGAGGCTGGACGTCAGTTACTACCCAGCCGTGCAAAAAGCCGCCAAAGCCAAACGTCAGAAATAGTCTTTATCGGCTCGCCGACGCCCAGCGCACCCAAGCGGGCCGGCGTTGGATTGCTGACGATCTGCCGCAAAACTGCGACCGAAACGCCGTGATTATTTAGATCCCAGAATGGGGTGGGCGCAATAAAAAGGGCGGCGGGACGCAATTGCAGAAGGGGAATTTTCTGACATTTCCAGCCCACATAATTCAGGGAATCTTCTTACGCATCATCTGATTGATGATTTCTACAGAAGGGCTCTATAGTCCAATTGTCGTTCGTAAGAGCGGCTTGGGTTTGGCGACCCAATGACAAATGGTAAGAAAAGCCCTCAATCAAACGGAGTTTGAAATGAATAGATACATGGCTCTTACCAACAATGCCGACGATCAACCCCTCTTCGTCGATACCTCTGCGCCTTTGCACATCCTGCTCGACACGGCGGGCTATAGAATTCGCGCGGTCACCCAGCTTCTAGAGAACCTCGCCATGCGAGGAGATATTCCGAGTGAGTCAGTGGTCCTCCAGGACTTTGCACAACTATGCTGCATCTCCTTGAGGGATGGCTGCGACGTGCTCGATGTCATTGCCCGGCGATTGGATGCAGAGCCGGCCTAGCTCAAAGGGCCTCTCACGGGGCCCATTTCGTCGAAACGAGCATGGTTCGATGACACTGAAACCCTCCGGTTTACCCAGACTCGATTAATCACATAAGCTGATCAACGCACCTCGGAGGCTCCGATGGCTACTATAAAAAAGTCGAGAAAGCGCGCAGAAAAGTCACTCACGAAGAGCTGACATTTCTTGACGTTCGACAAGCTGCACGTGATGGTCAGAAAGTGTTCGATAGATTTGTAATCACTGGCAAGCTTCCTATTACAAAGTAGGCTTGGATGCCAGTCGTTAAAACTTCCGCACTTTTTGAAGAAACACGGAACTGGAAAAATATAAATCATCAAGGCGTAAACCAATGAAAATCGGAAGTTTCATTCTCAGCCTCTCGATTTACAGCGTACTTCAAACACTCTCAATCCATGCGCTGGCGGAAAGCAAGCTGTGGGTGACCACTGATCGCACCGCCAGACACACCTGTCCTTCTACCGAGTGTGGAGTAGCAGGCCGTCTAATGTTTAGGGAGGGGGTAGACGTTTTAGAAAGAAAAGGAGATTGGGCCCGTATCACCAAGGCGTACTCAGCATCTTGTGTTGGAGGTAAAAGCGAGTATGTGAAAGACGGGAACAAAGCCTGCACCAGTGCCAACGGCATTAGAGAAGGAAAATTCGCCGAATGGGTCCAAATCAAAGATTTTAGTAAGAATCGTCCTAATGACCCCGCAGAGAACGCAACCGGCGATGATTCCCTCATCAAAGGTTCGGACGACTACAGAATCTACAAGGCCAAATTTTCCCAGGCCGCTCGCCAACTCATAGACGAAGGAACCTGTACGGAAGGAGACTTCATAGAGATGGGAGGGTGGATGGCTTCGAGCAATAGGGGCCCGGGGATGTACTTCACGTATTGCGGCGGTATGTCCCTAAGCAACAAAGTCTACCTAGATGCCAATACGGGGAAAACCAGTCGTTAAAAAGAGCTGGGCCAACCACCACGCGTCTACAAGTCGTATCTCCCGCCCTTCTCCCAAGTCGATAGCTAACCTATCAACCGCATTCACAGAGCATTCTGAGACGGCATCATAGCGAGCCCTTTAGCTCCCCCCTAAACCAAACGCAAGAAACGAAAAAACCCCTGAAATGTTCAACCATTTCAGGGGTTTAGTCATACACAATTATGGCGGAGAGATAGGGATTTGAACCCTAGGTACTGTCGCCAGTACAACGGATTTCGAATCCGTCCCGTTCGGCCACTCCGGCATCTCTCCAGTGGCGCGCATCATACCAGCACATTTGCCGGAAGCGAACCCCCGGGCGAAATTTTTTCCGTGCTATCAGATGCTTGCGTCGATTACAGCGGTACACCCAGGCGCTGGGCGACTTCTTCGTAGGCTTCGATGACGTCACCGAGGCCTTGGCGGAAGCGGTCCTTGTCCATCTTCTTCTTGGTGTCCTTGTCCCAGAGGCGGCAGCCGTCCGGGCTGAATTCGTCGCCCAGGACGATGGAGCCATCGCTGAACACGCCGAATTCAAGCTTGAAGTCCACCAGCAACAGGCCAGCGTCGTCGAACAGCTTGGTCAGCACTTCGTTGACCTTGAGGGACAATTCCTTCATGCGCGCCAGTTGTTCGCTGGTGCCCCAACCGAAGGCCACGACGTGGGATTCGTTGATGAAGGGATCGCCCTTGGCGTCGTCCTTCAGGAACAGCTCGAAGGTGTAGGGATTGAGCTTCATGCCCTCTTCCACGCCCAGGCGCTTGACCAGGCTGCCGGCGGCGTAGTTACGCACGACGCATTCGACCGGGATCATGTCCAGCTTCTTGACCAGACATTCGTTGTCGCCCAGCAGCTTGTCGAACTGGGTCGGCACGCCGGCGGCTTCGAGTTTCTGCATGATGAAGGCGTTGAACTTGTTGTTCACCATGCCCTTGCGGTCGAGCTGTTCGATGCGCTTGCCGTCGAACGCCGAGGTGTCGTTGCGAAACAGCAGGATCAAGCGGTCAGCGTCGTCGGTCTTGTAAACCGACTTGGCTTTGCCGCGGTAGAGTTCTTCACGTTTTTCCATGATGGGCTCCGCTTGCTAAGTAGTGGGCTAGGCGATATGTCGCCAGTCGAGCCCTGAATCTTGATCGGCCAGTTGCAGCCAGTCCGGGTCGCACCCAAGGGTGTCGACAAAACATTGCCGGGCCAGCTGCGGCAGGTTGTTCTTGCTGCTCAGATGGGCCAGGACCAGGTGTTGCAGGCCTTGCCAGCCCAACTCGGCCACCAGGAATGCCGCCTGGTGGTTGTTCAAATGTCCGTGTTCCCCGCCGACCCGCTGCTTGAGGAAGTACGGATAGTACCCTCGCGCCAGCATGTCGCGGCAATGGTTGGACTCGATCATCAGCGCATCGAGGTCCCGATAACTGTCCATGACCCTGTCGCAGTACGAGCCCAGGTCGGTCAGCAATCCGAAGCGCCGCTCGCCATCGCTGAAGACATATTGCGTCGGCTCACGGGCGTCATGCGCCACGCTGACCACGCTGATGTCCAGGGCACCGATGCGCAACTGCTCGCCACCGGCCACGAAGCCAGCCGGTTCGATGGGTTTGCGCAGGCCGCCATGCGTTCCGCGACTCAGGTAGACCGGCAGATTGTAGCGCCGAGACAGCAAACCCACGCCATGCACGTGGTCGGCATGTTCGTGGGTCACGAGTATCGCGCTCAGTTGCGCCGGATGGACACCCAGGCGCAACAGGCGCTTCTCGGTTTCTCGCAAGGAGAAACCACAATCGACCAGCACATAGGTACCGGCGCTGGCGATCAGCGTGCCGTTGCCCTGGCTACCGCTGCCGAGAACGGCAAAACGCATCGGATCAGCCCAGGTTGTCCTGAATCACGCCCAACACTTTGCGGGCCACATCGGCCGGCGCAACGGTGTTGATGTTTTTCTCGACGGTCACCTGGACGTTGTCGCCGACCTTGCTCAGGCGAACCTGATAACGCTCGGCACGGGCTTCGATTTCTTCCTTGTCCGGCGCGCTGCCGAACAGACCACTGAAGAAGCCAGGCTTCTCGTCTTTCTTCTCGGCTTTTTCAGCGAGGTTGATGTAGTAAAGGCCCAGGCTGCGGTTGATGTCCTCAACTCGCCATTCGCCCTGCTCCAACGCACGACCCACGCTCGACCAGGCACGATCCAGGTCGGAGCCGACGTTGAGCACCGGGTTACCGCTGCCGTCCTCGCTCAGGCTGACGCGGCTTGGGGTGTCGTAGTCCCGGGTGGCCAGCATCGACACCGAACCGCCCTGCTCGGCGGTGCGGCTCATGCTGGCGAGCATGTCGTCCACCAGCGCGGCGTCGAGGCCGCTATTGACCGAGCGGTTGGTGAAGGCCACGTCGGCGGTGCTGCCGGCGGGACGCTCGGCGCTGACGACGTAGATTTCACTGGTGTTGCGCTGCACACCCGGCTCGATCCGTACCCGTACGCGGGTTTCGCTGTCGGCGGCGACACCGGCGGCGCTCAGGCGCTTGGCCATGGCGGCGGACAGTTCATCGGCGCGTTGCCAGGTGGTGGTGAATTCGCCGGTCTGTGGGCGCTGCTCATCCAGGCGGAAACCGTTGTCCTGGAAGAACTGGATCGCCACGGGCCAGACTTCGGCCGGCGGGTGCTGGCCCATGACCCAGCTCGAATCGCCACTCTTTTGCAGGGTGTAGTCGCTCGCATCGGCCACGGCCGACAGCGGCTGTGGACGCGGCACGATGTATTCGCCCTTGACGCTGTCGTCGGCGACGTTGCGCGGGATCGGCAACAGCGGATCCAGGCGCTTGGCGACGCTGACGTCGGGTGGCAGTTGCATCGGTGCAGTCTGTTGCGCTTCGAGGTAGTCGCTACCACGGTCACGGAAATAACCATCCGGGCCCCAGACCCATCCACAGCCACTGGTGCTGGAGATAATCAAGGCAAGTGCGGAAAGGCCGGCCATTCGCTTCATGCGTTGTAGTTCCTCAATTAAACCAGGACGCCGGACTGGCGCATGGCCTGCCGCAGCGGTTCTTGACAGGTATTGCTCAACCAGGTGAGCGGCAGGCGAATGCCTTCGTGCATCAAGCCCATTTCGACCAGGGCAAATTTCACTGGGATCGGATTGGCCTCGATGAACAGGTCCTTGTGCAGCGGCATCAGTTTTTCGTTGAGTGCCCGTGCGGTGTCGGCGTCGCCCTTGAGCGCGGCCTCGCACAGGTCGGCCATCTCGCGCGGGGCGACGTTGGCAGTGACGGAGATGTTGCCCTTGCCGCCCATCAGGATCAGCTCGACGGCCGTTGGATCATCGCCGGACAGCACGAGGAAATCCTTGTTGACGCCATCGATGATGGCCTTGGCTCGCACGAGGTCGCCGGTGGCTTCCTTGATGCCGATGATATTCGGGACGGTGGACAGGCGAATCACAGTCTCGGCCTGCATGTCGCAGGAGGTGCGGCCGGGGACGTTATAGAGGATCTGCGGGATGTCGACCGCTTCGGCAATGTGCTTGAAGTGCTGGTACAAGCCTTCCTGGGTCGGCTTGTTGTAGTACGGAACGACCAGCAGGCAGGCGTCGGCCCCGGCTTCCTTGGCGTTGCGGGTCAGCTCGACGGCCTCGCGGGTGGAGTTGGCGCCGGTACCGGCGATCACCGGAATGCGCCCATTGACCTGCTTGACCACGGCGCGGATGACTTCGATGTGCTCGTTGACGTCAAGGGTTGCCGACTCGCCGGTTGTACCGACGGCGACGATGGCGTGGGTGCCGTTTTCAAGGTGGAAGTCCACGAGTTTGCTGAGGCTGGCCCAGTCAAGACGCCCTTGTGCATCCATGGGTGTGACCAGTGCCACCATACTGCCCGCAATCATGAAACCGCTCCTGCCGGAAAAAGAGAGCCGTAATGGTACTGGCGCCAAGATGCTTGTACAAGCGAACTCCCATTCCCCTTGGCGATGGTTTTCGCTACCCTTCAGCCTTTGATCGGTACCGATAAGCTCATACGCCGGTTTCCAGCCTCCGTTTTCGTCGCTACAAGCCTCGATCCTGCTCTTGAACAGGTGTTTGCGTGATGTCCCGCAGCGCAGCGCCACAAAAAAGCAAAAGGCTTGAACCGTTCGTTTTCCCAGTGCTGTCGCCCCGTCGAGCTGAAACATACCGACCGCTCATCGCTTTAGGAATGCTGCATGTCCACCCCCACAGTCCGCGAACAATTCCTTGTTATCAGTGCCCTTGGCGCCAACCCCATGGAGCTGACTAACGTCCTGTGCCGCGCCAGCCATGAAAATCGCTGCGCCGTCGTGACCTCACGCCTGACCCGTCATGGCGAATGCAGCGCGCTCGTGCTCGAGATCTCCGGCAGCTGGGACGCCCTCGCCCGCCTGGAAGGTAGCCTGCCCGTGTTGGCCAAGAAGCACGCCTTCACCGTTAACGTGGTGCGCAGCGCTGCCTTGGAGAACCGTCCCCAGGCCCTGCCCTACGTGGCCTATGTGAGTTCGGCCTACCGCCCGGACATCATCAACGAGCTGTGCCAGTTTTTCATGGACCACCACGTCGAGCTGGAAAACCTCACGTGCGACACCTATCAGGCCCCGCAAACGGGCGGCACCATGCTCAACGCCACGTTCACCGTGACCTTGCCGGCCGGCACCCAGATCAGTTGGCTGCGTGATCAGTTCCTGGATTTCGCCGATGCGATGAACCTGGACGCATTGATCGAACCGTGGCGTCCACAAAACCCAATGTAAGGAAGCGTTCATGGCCGTTGCCGTCGACCAGCCGGTTACCGATTTCCAAGCGCCCGCCACCAGCGGGCAGACTGTCAGCCTCGCGGCCCTCAAAGGCAAGCAGGTGGTGATTTACTTCTACCCCAAGGACAGCACTCCCGGCTGCACCACCGAAGGCCAGGGTTTTCGCGATCAATACGCACAATTCCAGGCGGCCAACACCCAGGTGTTTGGCGTCTCCCGGGACAGCATCAAGTCCCACGAGAACTTCAAGTGCAAGCAGGAATTCCCGTTCGAGCTGATCAGCGACAAGGACGAAGCCGTCTGCCAGCTGTTTGATGTGATCAAGCTGAAAAAGCTGTATGGCAAGGAGTACCTGGGCGTTGACCGCAGCACTTTCCTGATCGACAAGGACGGTGTATTGCGTCAGGAATGGCGTGGCGTGAAGGTGCCGGGCCATGTGGACGCGGTGCTGGCGGCGGCTCAGGCGCTGAATAACGCCTGAGGTGTCACTGCCTGTCTTGGCCACATGGCGAGCCGGCTCGCCATGTGGCCAAGACGGCTACAAGAGCGGCGCCACCACCGGTTCCTTGCTTGGCCACGCATCCAGCACCGCCTTGAACAGCGTCGCCAAGGGAATCGCGAAGAACACTCCCCAGAACCCCCACAGCCCGCCAAACAGCAAAACCGCGCAGATGATCGCCACCGGGTGCAGGTTCACCGCCTCGGAAAACAGCAGCGGGACCAGCACGTTGCCGTCCAGTGTCTGGATGATTCCGTACACCGCCATCAAATAGATGAACTGGTCGCTCCAGCCCCACTGGAACAGCGCAATCAGCGCCACCGGCACGGTCACCACCACGGTGCCGACGTAAGGCACCACCACCGAAATCCCCACCAGCAACGCCAGCAACGCGGCGTAGTTGAGGCCCAGGGCGACGAAACCGATATAGGTGACGCCGCCGCAGATGAAAATCTCGATGACTTTGCCGCGAATGTAGTTGGCGATCTGGCGATTCATTTCCTGGGCTACCCGAGTGATCAGCGCCCGTTCGCGAGGAAGGTAACCACGAACCCAGCGTCCGATCATTTCCCGGTCCTTGAGAAAGAAGAACACCAGGATCGGCACCAACACCAGATAGATCATGATGTTCACCAGCAGCGGCAAGCTGGACAGAGAGAACGTCAGGGCCCACTGGCCGAACTTGCCGATCTCGCCGCGCACCACTTCGATCGTTTGCAGCACCTGCTCATCCGAGACCAGGTGCGGGTAGCGCTCCGGGAGTAGCAGCAGCAGCGATTGCCATTTCACGAGCATCCCTGGCAGCTCGTTGAACAAGGTTACCAACTGGTGCCAGAGCAAGGGCACGATCACCACCAGGAACACCACCAGCAGCCCCATGAACAGTGCGAACACCAACCCCACCGCCACGGAGCCTGGCAGCCGCAAGCGCTCCAGCGTTGTGACCAGCCCCTGCATCAGGTACGCCAGCACCATCCCCGCCAAGACCGGCGCGAGCATGCCGCCCAATGTCAGGACAGCCGTGAAGGCCAGGAACAACAGCACGGCCAATACCACCGCCTCTTCATCGGAGAAGTAGCGCTGGATCCAGTCACGTAACACTTTGAACATTAAAAATCCTTATGAATTGCTGTCCGTTTTCAGGCTTTCTTCAGCCAATAACGGTAGACGCCGTTTTCGTCTTCTTCACGCAGCAGCGTATGACCGGCAAGCCTGGCGAAGGTCCGGAAGTCGCGCTGGGAGCCCGCATCCGTCGCGGTCACCTTGAGCACGGCGCCGCTGGCCAGGCGATTGAGTTCCAGCTTGGCCTTGAGCAACGGCAACGGACAGTTCAGGCCACTGGCGTCCAACTCGGCATCGTGGGCTACAGCATCGGTCATTGTTTCACTCCGCAACAGGTCGTCGAGCCGCCTAGAATATCTGGTCCCAGACCCGCTGTCCGGCTACAGTAAGGTCTTTGTCGACTAAGGCTCCGTGCATGACATTTCTGCGCCCCACCCTGCTGACGCTCGCTTGCCTGCTCGCCTCACCGGGCTTCGCCGACGACCTGCCGTCACTTGGCGATGCCAGTTCTGCCATCGTCTCGCCGGAACAGGAACATCAACTGGGTCGCGCCTGGCTGGCCCTGCTGCGCAGCCAGGTCTCGCAACTCAACGATCCGCAGCTCAAGGACTACGTCGAGTCCAGTGTCTACAAGTTGGTGGAAACCAGCCAGGTCAACGACCGGCGCCTGGAGTTCATCCTGATCAACAGTCCCCAGCTCAACGCGTTCGCCGCACCCGGCGGCATCGTCGGGGTCAACGGCGGGCTGTTCCTCAACGCGCAGACCGAAGGCGAGTACGCATCGGTCATGGCCCATGAACTGGCGCACTTGTCACAACGCCACTTCGCTCGCGGCGTCGAAGCCCAGCAGCGCATGCAGGTGCCGATGATGGCCGCACTGCTGGCCGGCATCGTGATAGCCGCCGCCGGCGGCGGTGACGCCGGCATCGCCGCCATCGCCGGGACCCAGGCCGCCGCCATCCAGGAGCAACGCCGCTTCTCCCGGCAGAACGAACAGGAAGCCGACCGCATCGGTATCCAGAACCTGGAAAAAGCAGGCTACGACCCGCGGTCAATGCCGACCATGTTCGAACGCTTGATGCGCCAATACCGGTTCGACGCCAAGCCTCCGGAGTTCCTGCTGACTCACCCGGTCACCGAATCGCGCATTGCCGACACCCGCAACCGTGCCGAACAGGCCAGGCCGGGGGGCATCGAGGACAGCATGCGTTATCAACTGATTCGCGCGCGGGTCCAGTTGACCTACGAAGAAACCCCGGGCCTGGGCGCCAAGCGCTTTCGCGCACTGCTGGATGAAAACCCGAAGAACGATGTCGCCCGTTATGGCCTGGCGATCGCGCAAATCAAGGGCGGCCAGCTGAATGAGGCTCGCGAAAACCTCAAGCCGTTGCTGGCGAAATCGCCTAACGAGATCATCTACAACCTGGCCGAAGTGGATCTGGACATTACCAGCAACAAGCTGGCGGATGCTCAATCTCGCGTCGACCGGTTACTGGTGCAATACCCGGGCAACTATCCGCTCAACCAAGTGCGTGTCGAACTGCTGCTCAAGCAGAACCGCCCCGCCGATGCCGAGAAGGCCCTGGAAACTCTGCTCAAGAACCGCCCGGACGACCCGGACGTCTGGTACATGGTGGCGGAAACCCGCGGGCTGTCAGGCAATATCATCGGCCTGCATCAAGCACGTGCCGAATACTTCGCGCTGGTGGGCGATTACCGTCAGGCCATTCAGCAGCTGGACTTCGCCAAACGGCGCGCCGGCACCAATTTCCCGCTGTCGTCGCGCATTGATGCCCGGCAGCGAGAGCTCATGGAACAGGAGCGCATGGTCAAGGACATGATGGGCTGAGCATTCGCCAGACAAAAAAAACCGCCTCTTTCGAGGCGGTTTTTTCAGCGATCAACCGATCATTCGGCCAGTTTGAAAGTGATGAAGCTCGCACGTCCCTGGCGCAGGACCCGCATCGACACCGAACGATTCTTCGGCAGTGCCTGGGCAATGTCGGTGAACGCCTTGGTGGAGCCGATGGCCTGATTGTTCAGGTGCGTAATGATGTCGCCCGGTTGCAGGCCGATCAGCGCCGCGGGACCGTCCTGTACTTCCTTGATCACAACGCCGCCTTGCAGCTCCAGCGTGCGCTTCTGCTCCTCGGTCAGCTCAGCCACGGCCACGCCCAGGCGATTGCTGCTGCGCTCTACGCCAGACTTCGGCTGTGAATCCAGTTCCTTGCCTTCTTCAGGGATCGCGCCAACCGTCAGCTCGACGTTCTTGCGCTTGCCTTCACGAATCACTTCCAGGTTGGCCTTGGCACCGGCCTTCAGTGCGCCCACCAAATGCGGCAGGTCAGCAGACATGATGATCGGCTGGCCATTGAGGCTGAGAATCACGTCACCGACTTGCAGGCCACCCTTGGCAGCCGGGCCACCTTCCTGAATCTGCGCCACCAGGGCGCCAGCAGGTTTTTCCAGCCCGAACGATTCAGCCAAGTCTTTGTTTACTTCCTGAATGACCACGCCCAACCAGCCACGGCTGACCTTGCCTTCGCTTTTCAACTGATTGGAAACGTCCATGGCGACGTCAATCGGAATGGCGAAGGACACGCCCATGAAACCGCCCGAGCGGGTATAGATCTGGGAGTTGATGCCTACCACTTCACCGTCGAGGTTGAACAACGGGCCACCGGAATTGCCCGGGTTGATCGGCACGTCGGTCTGGATGAACGGCACGTAGTTTTCATTCGGCAGGCTGCGACCAATTGCGCTGACGATACCCTGGGTCACGGTATGGTCAAAGCCGAACGGCGAACCAATCGCCACCACCCACTGACCGGCTTTCAGGTTCTGGGATTTGCCGAGCTTGAGCACGGGCAGATCCTTGCCTTCGATCTTCAGCAACGCCACGTCGGAACGTGGGTCAGTGCCGACCAGCTTGGCCTTGAGCTCACTGCGATCGGCCAGGCGCACGAGAATCTCATCGGCGTCGGCGATCACGTGGTTGTTGGTCAGGATGTAGCCGTCCGGCGAAATAATGAAGCCTGAGCCCAAAGACTGCGCTTCACGCTGGCGGCCACCACCGGGCGAGCGCGGCTGCGGCATGCCACGCTCGAAGAACTCACGCAACATGGGCGGCAAGCCTTCCAGGTCCGGCACTTGCGGATCCATTACCCGACGCTCCGGCAGCTTCTGCGTGGTACTGATGTTCACGACAGCCGGCGAAGCCTGTTCGACCAATTGAGTGAAGTCCGGCAACTCGACCGCCACCGCGGGAACAGCCTGACCGAGAACCAGTACGGTGGCAAATATGGAGAGATAGGTTTTCAAGCGTGGTATCGACATACGGCTCCCGTTACGACGAGCATGGTTAAGCGATATGGAGCAAAAACACCGGGTAACGATACGCCGGTATATTTGTTCCGCAAACAGACAAGGCCAGAGCCGAGCGGCTCTGACCTATAGAAAAAAAATCGTGTTTTTGCAAATGAAAATGCTGACAGGAAGTTTCGGCATTTCGATCAAGCCTCGGCGTTACCGGCCTCATGCGCAATCAAGCCACCTGAGCATGTACTACTTCGCTGCCGCGACGTCGGAGCGCATGGACAGCGCAATCCGCTCTGCCGTACCGATAGGAATTTCTCCAACCACCGTGACCATCATTTCGCCTTGTGGCGTGGTGAGACGACGAGATACAGCAGCCGTCGGCCCCAACTGGGTGCGAGTGTCGGTAGCTGTAGCACCGTTCAACGGTTCGAGAAACACCGAAAAGCGAGCCAGGCCATCGTCGTACATCAAGCTGCTGACCTGGACCTTGGTGTCCGGATCCTTTCGCGCAACGCTGCTGGTCAGTTCGAAGCCAGGCGGAAGCCAGTCCGAATGCCAGGCGGTCTTTACCACGGGGGCTTTATCAGGGTCTTGCGCAACGGCCTTGCACTCGGCGCTGGCCTGCAGATCGCCGTCCGAAGGTTCGGCGATATTCAGGCGGGTAAACTGAAAACGTTCGAGCAACTGGCCCTTGTCATTGAGCAGCAGCGACTTGAGCGGCAAACCGGTTTCCTTGTCCAGATGCAACTCAAAGCCATAGCGATGCTGATCTTTGGGCGTCAGGGCGACGATCACTGCCTGTCGCCCAGCCACGCGCGACTTGCCAATGACGGCAAGGTCATACCAATTCTTGAGTTTTTGCGGATCGAGCGCACGCGCAGTGCCATCAGGCGTATTTCCCAGCCCAGCAATCAAGCTGCCACTGACGCATTGAGTACGTCCGTCAATGCGCATGACTTCCTGTGCCGAACCGTCGAGCTGCAGTAGCCGCTCGCGGACTTTGCCATTCTGGACGCGATGCCAGATGCTATGGGTAGAAAAACTACCGTTACGCTCGTAAACGAAAGTACCTTGGAAGCTTTGCTGTTGCTCGGCTTGGCTTAGACGATTAAGCCAGTCTTGAGCCTCACCGGCATGGGCTGGAACAACGCACCAGCCACCGAGCAGAAGCGATAAGAGAGGTATGGCGCGCATGGTCCTCCTTAACGGTTTTCCAGACTGGCTGCACGAGCGTATGGCAGTGCACTTTCAGTCCCTTTCAACGCAGCCTGCTGGGCATGCTGGCGCAGATAGTTGGGCAAGCGCTGATCATGCCAGCCTGGTTGTCCTTGCAGGACACCGTTGGTGCCGGCAGCTTCCGAACCTTCGCTGTAGCCAGCCAGTACCGCAGGGCCTTTGACCTGTGGGGTGGCCAAGCTTGGCTGGTTGGACTGCTGGGCCATCTGTACACCGGCAATCTCATCCTGGTTGTACAAGCGCACACCTGCCAGTACGGCTACGGTCACCGAAGCGGCCACAGCCAGTCGACCCAGGCTACGCCATGGACCACGGGAGGCTTTCGCCGGTACGGCTTCATCAGCCAATGCAGCAGAAACGGCCGCAGCGATGTCCAGACGCGGAAGCAGCAAGTCCTTGTGCATGACAGCCCGGGCGATCTGGTAACGAGCCCAGGTCTCACGGGTTTCAACATCGTCAAAGGCATTCAATACCCGACGCAATTCCAATTCGTCCGCTTCGTTATCCATCACTGCGGACAGCGATTCCTGCAGGGCTTCACGACTCATGGCGTTCCTCTCTTGGCTGTCGCCGCTGTCTCAGTTTTCCTGCAACAACGGTTGCAGGGCTTTATCGATGGCCTCCCGAGCGCGGAAGATCCGGGAGCGCACGGTACCCACCGGACACTGCATGACGCTCGCAATGTCCTCGTAACTCAGACCGTCGAATTCACGTAAAGTTAAAGCCGTACGCAAATCTTCAGGTAATTGCTGGATGGTTCGATGGACAGTGCCTTCGATCTCATCCCGCAGCAACGCTCGCTCCGGTGACTCGAGGTCCTTGAGGCCATGATCGCCATCATAGAACTCGGCATCCTCGGAACTTACATCGCTATCCGGCGGCCGGCGGCCGCGTGAAACCAGATAGTTTTTCGCCGTGTTAATGGCGATGCGGTAAAGCCACGTGTAAAACGCGCTGTCCCCGCGAAAATTACCAAGTGCGCGGTAAGCCTTGATGAAGGCTTCCTGGGCGACATCCTGGGCTTCATGGGTGTCGTGCACAAAACGCACGATCAACCCGAGAATTTTGTGCTGGTATTTCAGCACTAGCAGATCGAAAGCTCGCTTGTCGCCGCGCTGAACGCGTTCGACCAGCTGCTGATCCTCTTCCTGGGTTAGCATGAACACTCCTCGATAAGCTCGAAGGAGGCTTGCATTACTAATTGACCGGGCTTGCAAACATAGACTCGGGCTTTTCGCAAAAGTTCTCCCCCTTCCAAGCAAGTTTCCGGCGTGCTCTGATCCGGCACGCACGAAAAGCGCAGCACGAGATTCCCCGGCTGCGCGAATAATCTGTCGCCGGGCCTGTCGGAGGAGGACTCAAATCGAAGTCCTGCACCAACCCGACGCTGTTCCCTTTTGCAGGCAACCGTCTATTGAACGTAGACGCTTGGCAAAAGTTCCCGCTATTTATAGAGCTTCGAAGCAAACATTGGCCTTGCGTGACGAGATAAACAGCGCTTAATCGACGAAACGGCCGCCTTGTCGTTCATCAGGAAAACCGTCCTGCGACGAAGCGCCTCGCTTTTCCCGCCCCACTGGTTCCATATTGCCATGAACGCCCGGCTATTGTGCCGGTCCCCCCCTCTATATACTAGTGGGCTGCGTGGCTTCCCGACCCGATGTAGCGGATGTCTGGTGCCAACCCCGAAACCGGGTCGCCTTGAGCGGAAAACTTCTAATGAGCCAACAGTTCCAACACGATGTTCTGGTAATCGGCAGCGGTGCCGCCGGATTGAGCCTCGCCCTGACCCTGCCGGAGCACTTGCGCATTGCAGTGCTGAGCAAAGGCGACCTGGCCAACGGCTCGACCTTCTGGGCCCAGGGCGGTGTCGCCGCCGTGCTGGATGACACCGATACCATTGAATCCCACGTCGACGACACCCTTAACGCTGGCGGCGGCCTGTGCCATCCCGACGCGGTGCGGTTCACCGTCGAGCACAGCAAACAGGCCATCCAATGGCTGATCGACCAAGGCGTGCCCTTCACCCGTGACGAGCAATCCGGTACTGAAGATGGCGGGTTTGAGTTCCACCTGACCCGCGAGGGCGGCCACAGCCACCGGAGGATCATCCATGCCGCCGATGCGACCGGCGCGGCCATCTTCAAGACCTTGCTGGCCCAGGCCCGGCAGCGGCCGAATATCGAATTGCTGGAACAGCGAGTCGCGATCGACCTGATCACCGAAAGACGCCTGGGCCTGGACGGCGACCGCTGCCTGGGCGCCTACGTCCTCAACCGAGGCACCGGCGAAGTCGACACCTACGGCGCACGCTTCGTGATCCTGGCCTCCGGCGGCGCGGCGAAAGTCTATCTGTATACCAGCAACCCCGACGGCGCCTGCGGCGACGGTATTGCCATGGCCTGGCGTTCGGGTTGCCGGGTGGCGAACCTGGAATTCAACCAATTTCACCCGACCTGCCTGTATCACCCGCTGGCCAAGAGTTTCCTGGTGACCGAGGCCCTGCGTGGTGAGGGTGCTCACCTGAAGCTCCCCAATGGGGAGCGTTTCATGCAGCGCTTCGATCCTCGTGCGGAACTGGCCCCTAGGGACATCGTTGCACGGGCCATCGACCATGAAATGAAGCGCCTGGGCATCGACTGCGTCTACCTGGACATCAGCCATAAACCTGAAGCGTTCATCAAGAGCCATTTCCCGACGGTGTACGAACGCTGCCTCGAGTTTTCCATCGACATTACCAAGCAGCCGATCCCGGTGGTGCCCGCAGCGCATTACACCTGTGGTGGCGTGATGGTCGACCAGCAGGGCCGCACCGACGTGCCAGGCCTGTACGCCATCGGCGAGACCAGTTTCACCGGCCTGCACGGCGCCAACCGCATGGCCAGCAACTCGCTGCTGGAGTGTTTTGTCTATGCACGCTCCGCAGCGGCAGACATCCTTGAGCAATTGACCCAGGTCGCTGTTCCCGCCGCCCTGCCCTCGTGGGACGCCAGCCAGGTCACCGACTCGGATGAAGACGTGATCATTGCCCACAATTGGGATGAATTACGGCGCTTCATGTGGGACTACGTTGGCATCGTACGCACCAACAAGCGCCTGCAACGGGCCCAGCATCGGGTGCGCTTGCTGCTCGATGAGATCGATGAGTTCTACAGCAACTACAAGGTGAGCCGCGACCTGATTGAACTGCGCAACCTGGCGCAAGTGGCCGAACTGATGATTCGCTCAGCCATGGAACGCAAGGAAAGTCGCGGCCTGCACTACACGCTCGACTACCCGAACCTGCTGCCGGAAGCGCTGGACACTATTCTGGTGCCGCCCACCTACGCCGGCTGAACTTGAGCCGCACGCGCAGGCGCCGATGAACATCCGCCGCCAGGGCGTCACGGGGCACGCACAACGAGCGAACCCGTCGCTCACCCTGCAGGCGAAAGCGCAGCACGACGATCAAGGGTAACGCGAGACTGTCGGGCCGCAACTGCACCGCTTGCCAGCCACCACTGGCGCTCCAGAGCTGCCAGCCATCGGCATCACGACGCAAGCCACGAAAGGCTTGGCGATGAGTCAGCAATATAAATCGCGGCAATACCCAGGCGCCGTGGCATATGCAAAGCACGACGCCAACGGCGGCGAACACGGGCGGGAGATTCGACAGCAACGACGAACCCAGGGCGAATGCCTGGGCCAGCAGGTAGGCCGCCAGCAACTGCCCGGAGACGTGCCAGCGGCATTCGAAGCAATTACTTGGGCTGGACACGGTCCAGGATCATCCGGACCATGCGTTGCAGCTCCGGGTCTTCGGATTCATTGCGTTCCATGAACCAGCCGAACATATCCTGGTCCTCGCACTCCAGCAGGCGAACGTAGCACGCACGATCCACCTCATTGAGGTGCGGGTAGACCTCCTTCACGAACGGCACCAGCAGCACGTCAAGCTCAAGCATGCCGCGGCGGCTGTGCCAGTAGAGGCGATTCAGTTCAACATCTTCAACCATGGAGCGCTCCTCAAATAGAGCGCAAGTATACAGGCCCGACCGTGGCGGAACAGACGGCTTTGGTCGGGCGCCGCCAATCCTTTGTAAACTACCCATTTCAAGGGCGCCCCCTTATGATGTCCACCAGACTTTTTTACCCTGCGATGACCCATGGCTGATTCCGCTTTTTTCTGCACCCTGTCCCACGAAGGCGTACTCGCGGTCCGCGGCGTGGACGCCGGCAAATTCCTGCAAGGCCAATTGACTTGCAATCTCAACTACCTGAGCGACAGCCGGGCCAGCCTGGGCGCCCGGTGCACCCAGAAAGGCCGGATGCAATCGAGCTTCCGGATCCTGCTCGAAGGTGACGGGGTCTTGATGGCGATGGCCACCGAACTGCTCGAGCCGCAACTGGCGGACTTGAAGAAATACGCTGTATTTTCCAAATCCAAGCTCACCGATGAAAGCGCAGCCTGGGTCCGCTTCGGACTGGAAAACGCCGACACAGCGCTCAGCGACCTGGGCCTGGAGCTGCCGGTCGACACTGACAGCGTGGCTCGCCATGAATCGTTGATCGCCATTCGCGTCTCTCCCGGCCGCGCCGAGCTCTGGGCTCGCGCCGAACAGGCCGATACGCTGCGCACCCGCCTGCGCGCGCTGCTGGCCGAAAACGACCTGAACCAATGGTTGCTGGGCCAGATTCGCGCGGGCATAGGCCAAGTCATGCCGGCCACCCGCGAACTGTTCATTCCGCAAATGCTCAACCTGCAAGCCGTTGGCGGCGTGAGCTTCAAGAAAGGCTGCTACACCGGCCAGGAAATAGTCGCGCGCATGCAGTACCTGGGCAAACTCAAACGCAGACTGTATCGCCTGCAGTTGGAAGCCGATGAACTGCCAGAACCTGGCACCGCCCTTTTCTCTCCCACCCACGGCAGTTCCATCGGCGAGGTCGTCATTGCCGCCCGCACCGAAAGAAATATTGAACTGCTGGCAGTCTTGCAGGCCGAAGCGGCAGAAGATGGGAATCTGCACCTCGGTGCTTTGGAAGGACCCGCGCTACACTTGCTGGACTTGCCTTACGAACTGGACCGCGACCGCGAAATCCAGCGTTGATCGCAACATTTTTCGCAGCACCTAGAGAAACGAAATGAGCGATTTGGCGGATAAGGTCCAGCGGGACTTGGTGGCGGCCATCGATAATGACGACTTGGTCCTGCCGACATTGCCGGAAGTGGCCATGCAGATTCGCCGGGCCGCTGAAGACCCGGAGATCAGCGTCAGCAACCTGAGCAAAGTGATCGGCCGCGACACGGCGCTGTCGGCGCGCCTGATAAAGGTCGTCAACAGCCCGCTGCTGCGAGCTACCCAGGAAGTAACCGACTTACACACGGCCATCACGCGGCTGGGGGTCAACTACAGCAGCAATTTGGCCATCGGCCTGGTCATGGAACAGATATTCCATGCCCGCTCCGAGGTCGTGGAACAAAAGATGCGGGAAGTCTGGCGCAGAAGCTTGGAGATCGCGGGCGTCAGTTACGCGCTGTGCCGCAGCTACACCCATCTCAAGCCTGACCAGGCTGCATTGGGTGGGCTGGTCCACCAGATTGGCGTCCTGCCGATCCTGACGTATGCCGAGGACAACAATGAGTTGCTCTCGGACCCGGTCAGCCTCAACCACGTCATCGAGACGATTCATCCCGTATTGGGGGACAAGCTGCTCAGTGTCTGGGAGTTTCCGGAGAAGCTGGTAAAACTGCCGGGCCAGTATCTGGATTTCAGCCGGGACTCCAGGCAGCTCGATTACGTCGACCTGGTGCAGGTCGCCTCGCTGTATTGCCACAGGGACAGCAATCATCCGCTGAGCAAGATCGACGTGTTTGGAGTGCCCGCGGTCAAGAAGCTGGGCCTGGACCTCGACGACAAGGACCGGTGCGCGGACATCGAAGAGGCGCGGTCGATGTTTTACTGACAAATTTCGCAACCACCACACTTTCATGTGGCGGGGGAGCTTAATCCCGCTCGACTGCGCAGCAGGCGCAAGCTTTTAAGGGCCGCTCGCGACCCAACGGGGATAAATCCCCTCGCCACAGGCCCTCGACTCAGAGTCAGTCTGAGCCAGGAATAAAACTCACCCGCACCTTCAATCCCCCCTCCTGCCCATCATGCAAGGTGATCTGCGCCAAATGCGCCCGGCAGATTTCCCCAACGATCGCCAACCCCAAGCCGGAGCCGGCCACTTGCTGGTTGCGCCGATAGAAGCGCTCGAACACCCGCTCTCGTTCATACAGGGGAATGCCTGGGCCATCATCCTCGACCTCGAGTATCGCCGGTGCGGCGACCCGCAGGATCACATTGCCGCCCGCTGGCGTATGGGCCAGGGCGTTGTCTACCAGATTGCTCAAAAGCTCGTTCAGCAGTGTCGGTTCGCCCCGCAACCAGACAGGCTCCTCGGCTTCCAGGGCCAATGCGACACCCCGCGCATGGGCCAACGGCGCCATGGCCATGCCCAGTTCACGGGCCAGTTGGCTGAGGTCGAGCAACTGCGCGCCGCCCTCGGCAATCGCCCTCGCACCATTTTCCACTCGTGCCAGCGACAGCAGCTGATTCGCCAGATGGGTCAGGCGGTCGGTGCCCTGGGCCGCGCTTTCCAGGGTTTCGCGCCACGTTGGCGGCTCGCTGGCGCGCAAGCCCAACTCCAGGCGCGCCTTGAGCGCGGCCAAGGGGGTTCGCAACTCATGGGCGGCATCGGCAATGAACTGCGCCTGACGTTCGAACTGGCCGCGCAGGCGCTCGGTGAAATGATTCAGGGCTCTGACCAGCGGCCACAGCTCATGCTGGACCTCTATCAGCGGCAAAGGCCGCAAGTCGTCCGGCTGACGCTCTTCCACTGCCGTGCGCAAGCGTTCCAGCGGACGCAGCGCGGCACTGACGGCGAACCACACCAACAGCAGCGCACCCACGGCGAGCATGCCTAACCGCAACAGCGTATCGGCCATCAGGCTCCGGGCCATGCTGACCCGCGCCTCTTCGGTTTCCGCCACGCGAATTTCCGCCATGCCATTCATCTCCGGCTCGCTCACGGCCTTGAGCAGGCTCACCACTCGCACATTCTGGCCTTCATATCGAGCGTTGTAGAAACGTGCCAGCGCGGGATAGTCATCGGTGCGCGGCGTACCGGGCGGCGGACCGGGAAGATTCTCGTAACCTGAAATCAGCTTCTGGTGGATGTCGTTGACCTGGTAGTAGATCCGTCCGGCGCTGTCATAGGCGAAAGTATCCAAGGCCACGTAAGGCACATCGGCGCTGAGTGTGCCGTCTCGCTGCGAAAGGCCGGCGGCAATGGTCCGGGCCGAAGCCAGCAATGTGCGGTCGTAGGCGGTATCGGCTGCTTCACGACCGTTCCAATACGCGCTCAGGCCGCTTGCGAGCATCAGCACCACCAACAGCGATGCCAGGTTGCGCAGCAGCCGCCAACGCAGGCTGTCGGGCTTATGCATCGCGGGTTTCCAACAAGTAACCCAACCCCCGGAACGTCACGATTGCCACCGCATGGCCGTCGAGTTTCTTGCGCAAACGGTGCACGTAGATTTCGATGGCATCGGGGCTCGCCTCTTCATCCAGGCCGAACACTTGGGCCGCCAACTGCTCCTTGCTCATCACCCGACCAGGCCGGGCGATCAACGCCTCCAGCACGGCCTGCTCGCGGGACGTCAGTGTCATGAGTTCGTCGTCGAGGGTGAAGCGACGGGTGTCGAGGTCGTAGACCAGTCCTCCGCAGCGCTGCTGGCGCTCGCCACCCAGCACGCTACGGCGCAGCAACGCCTTGACCCGGGCTTCGAGCTCGGTGAGTTCGAAAGGCTTGGCCAGGTAATCGTCGGCGCCGAGGTTCAGCCCGTGGACGCGGTCCTTGACATCGCTGCGAGCGGTCAGCATCAGCACCGGCAAGGTCTTGCCCCGCGCTCGCAAGCGCGCGAGCACCTCGAATCCGTCCATGCGCGGCAACCCCACATCGAGGACCGCCACCGCGTATTCCTCGCTGCTCAACGCCAGGTCGGCGGCCACCCCATCGTGTAGCACGTCCACCGTCAAGCCCGTGCTCTTGAGGGCCTGGGCGACACTTTCAGCGAGCTGCAGATGGTCTTCGACGAGCAGGACACGCATGGGTTTTTCCTCGATTCAGGGGATGGCCAGCGCCATTCTTTGGCGCGGAGTTTACAGCCGCATCCGCCACTGTGAAGGCAAAAAACATTCTGAAAGCTTTTGAAAGGTTAGCGAAAGGTTCGGCCGTTAGAGTCCTGACACGGACAGTTACGACTGCCGGTCGCGACACACCTCGCGAGCGAAAAACGCCTCGAAGCGTTTTCACCAATAAAAACAATAAAGCGGAGTATTCACCATGCTGTCCATGCAGCCCAAGGCGTCAACGCCCATCCGTCTTTCCAGACTCAACCAGACTACCCTTGCCTGTGCCGCTGCCCGCGCCGATTTCAATCGACGTCTCGGTGCACTCGCGCAGCGCGATCTGCCGCGCCTTTGATCGTCGCTGGTCAGCTACAGCGCCAACGCCTGGCAATGCCTCATTCGCAACACACAACAACAACTCCTGTGGAGACAAAAATGAACCTATCACTGCGTAAAGTAGCCCTGGCCGCCGGATGCCTGATGTTCGCCGGGCAGTTGCTCGCGGCTGATCCATCCAAAGAGCCCAAGCGCCCCGAGTGCATCGCCCCAGCCTCCCCCGGCGGTGGTTTCGACCTGACGTGCAAGCTGGTCCAAAGCGCGCTGCTCAACGAAAAACTACTGACCAAACCGATGCGCGTCACCTACATGCCCGGCGGTGTCGGCGCGGTGGCCTACAACGCGGTGGTTGCACAGCGCCCGGCCGATGCCGGCACACTGGTGGCCTGGTCCAGCGGCTCGTTGCTGAACCTGGCACAAGGCAAGTTCGGTCGCTTCGATGAAAGCGCAGTACGCTGGCTCGCTGCCGTGGGCACCAGCTATGGCGCCATCGCAGTGAAAAGCGACTCGCCCTACAAGACCCTCGATGACTTGGTCCAGGCGCTGAAGAAAGATCCCGGTTCCGTGGTGATCGGCTCCGGCGGCACCGTCGGCAGCCAGGACTGGATGCAGACTGCCTTGATTGCCAAGGCCGCCGGCATCAACCCTCGCGAACTGCGTTATGTGGCCCTCGAAGGCGGCGGCGAAATTGCCACTGCACTGCTCGGTGGTCACATCCAAGTGGGCAGTACCGACATCTCCGACTCCATGCCGCACATCCAGAGTGGCGACATGCGTCTGTTGGCGGTGTTCTCCGATAAACGCCTGGACGAGCCGGAAATGAAAGACATTCCGACCGCCAAGGAACAAGGCTACGACATCGTCTGGCCAGTGGTTCGTGGCTTCTACCTCGGGCCGAAGGTCAGCGATGAAGACTACGCCTGGTGGAAAAATGCCTTCGACAAACTGCTGGCTTCCGAAGAGTTCGCCAAGCTGCGTGACCAGCGCGAGTTGTTCCCGTTCGCCATGACCGGCCCGGAACTGGACACCTACGTGAAGAAGCAAGTGGCTGATTACAAGGTGCTGGCCAAAGAGTTCGGCCTGATCCAGTAACCGTCTCTGTTCTCGCGGCGGCGCTGGCTTTGTCGGCGCCGCCCAGGAGTTTGTCATGCTCACCATCCAACGTATTTTTGCCGCGGTGCTACTGCTGGTCTGTATCGGCCTGGCACTGATGGCTTGGCCCTATCAGGCCGCCTTTTCCTACGAACCGGTCGGTCCGCGCGCGTTCCCCTTGCTGTTGCTGGCGCTGATGGGGCTGGCGCTGCTGTACATGCTGTTTCGCCCTACGCCGGTCGTGCACAGCGAGGACGACCCGCAACTGGACCGTGAAACCCTGCAGAAGATTGGGATCTGCGTGGCACTGCTGCTGGTATTCGCCGGGACCTTCGAACCCCTGGGCTTCATCGTCGCGAGCATCCTGGTCGGTGTGCCGATGGCGCGCCTGTATGGCGGTCGCTGGGTTCCGAGCGCGGTGATCATCAGCCTGATGGCCATCGGTCTTTATCTGTTGTTCGACAAGCTGATGGACGTGCCGCTGCCCCTGGGCCTGCTCGACGTCCTGGAGAATTGATATGGATACCCTGAATTATCTAGGCCAGGGTTTTGGCGTTGCGCTGACGCCGTACAACCTCGTCACCGCGTTGAGCGGCACGCTGATCGGAACTGTGGTCGGCCTGCTGCCGGGCCTGGGCCCGATCAACGGCGTGGCGCTGCTGATCCCGATTGCCTTCGCACTGGGACTGCCGCCGGAGTCGGCGCTGATCCTGCTGGCGGCGGTGTACCTGGGTTGCGAATACGGCGGACGCATCAGCTCGATCCTGCTGAACATCCCCGGCGAAGCCTCCACGGTGATGACCACCCTCGACGGCTATCCGATGGCTCGTCAAGGCCTGGCCGGGGTGGCGTTGTCGCTGTCGGCGTGGAGTTCGTTCATCGGCGCGTTCATCGCCACCTGTGGCATGGTGCTGTTTGCCCCGCTGCTAGCCAAATGGGCAATTGCATTCGGGCCGGCGGAATACTTCGTCCTGATGGTGTTCGCCATTGTCTGCCTCGGCGGCATGGCCGGTGATCGACCGCTCAAGACGTTCATTGCAGCGCTGATCGGACTGTTCCTGTCTTGTGTCGGCATCGATGCCAACAGCGGCGTCTACCGCTTCACCGGTGACAACATCCATTTGACCGACGGTATCCAATTCGTCGTGCTGGTGCTGGGCCTGTTCTCCATCAGCGAAATCCTGTTGCTGCTGGAAAAAACCCATCGCGGCCAGGAAGCGGTGGAGGCCACCGGGCGAATGATGTTCAACTTCAAGGAAGCGGCCTCGGTCTTCTGGGTGAACATCCGTTGCGGCGTGCTCGGTTTCATCATGGGCGTATTGCCTGGCGCGGGCGCGACCCTGGCCAGTGCCGTGGCCTACATGACTGAAAAACGCATCGCCGGAACCAGTGGCACGTTCGGCCAAGGCGACAAGCGCGGCCTCGCGGCACCGGAAACCGCCATCGGCGGCGCAGCCTGCGGCGCACTCGTGCCGATGCTGACCCTCGGTGTTCCCGGCTCGGGTACCACGGCGGTGATGATCGGCGCGCTGTCGCTGTACAACATCACGCCCGGCCCGCTGCTGTTCCAGCAACAACCGGACATCGTCTGGGGCCTGATCGCGTCGTTGTTCGTCGCCAACATCATGCTGGTGATCCTCAACATCCCGATGATCCGTATCTTCACACGCATCCTGGCCGTGCCGAACTGGGCGCTGGTGCCGGTCATCGCGATCATCACCGGGATCGGTGTCTACGCGGTGCACGCCACCACGTTCGATCTGTTCCTGATGATCGGTATCGGCATCTTCGGCTACATCCTGCGCAAGTTTGATTTCCCGCTGTCGCCCGTCCTGCTGGGGTTCATCCTTGGTGGCCTGATGGAGCAGAACCTGCGCCGTGCGCTGTCGATCTCCAACGGTGCGCTGGAAATCCTCTGGTCGAGTCCGATCACCTTCGGTTGCTGGATCCTGACGGCGATCATGTTGTTCTTGCCACTGCTGCGCATCTGGCGTCGTCGCAGCGCCCAGCGTCGTGCCCTGGCCAATGTCTGAGGCGCCAACCTTCAGACAATGGTGGGGAACACCGCTGGTCGGTCTGGCCGGCGGTTATCTGGCCAGCCTGATCGGCTGGCCGTTGCCCTGGATGGTCGGCTCGCTGTTGGCGATCATCCTGGTGCGCTGCCTGACTCCCTGGCAACTGATGGAAATCCCCGGCGGCCGCAAATGCGGCCAATGGGTGGTGGGCATTGGTATCGGCCTGCACTTTACGCCGGTGGTGATGGAACAAGTCCTGAGCCACTTCGGCCTGATCTTCTTCGGCGCGCTGATCACCAGCGTGTCCAGCGTGGTGAGCGTGTGGCTGATGCGCCGCACCGGCGAAGACCGCGCCACCGCATTCTTCTCGAGCATGCCTGGCGGTTCCGGCGAAATGGTCAACCTCGGCGCTCGCAACGGCGCGGACCTCAGCCGTGTCGCAGCGGGTCAGAGCCTGCGGGTGCTGGTGGTGGTGCTGTGCGTGCCGGCCGCTTTCAAGTATCTGCTGGGCGAAGGCACTCCGCTACACCACGCCGCTACAGTGGATTGGTTGTGGCTGGCGATTCTGTTCCCGGCGGGCGCCCTGCTCGCCTGGATCTGGGAACGCTTGCGCCAACCCAACCCCTGGCTGTTCGGGCCGCTGCTGGTCAGCGCAGCGGTGAGCATCGGTTGGGACTTGCACATCGGCCTGCCCGAGGGTGGCAGCCAGATCGGCCAATGGCTGATCGGCAGCGGCCTGGGCTGTCATTTCAACCGACAGTTCTTCCGCCGGGCACCGTCGTTCATGGGTCGCACCTTGATCGGCACGGTGTTGACGATGCTCATCGCCACCCTCGCAGCCCTCGGACTGAGCACCCTGACCCATCTGGACTTGCGGTCGCTGACGCTCGGCATGATGCCCGGCGGCATCGCGGAGATGAGCCTGACGGCGGAAACGCTACAGTTGTCGGTGCCGTTGGTAACAGCATTGCAAGTCATGCGGCTGTTGTTCGTGCTGTTTCTGGCGGAGCCATTATTCAGGTATTGGACTCGCAAGCCCGATTCGGTCTGATCGTCCGACGGGCTTTTTCCGCCTGCCACTCAGACCGGCGGCAATCGCCAGTCGATCGGCTTCTCACCATTTTGTTCGAGAAACTTGTTGGTCCGGCTGAAATGCCCGCAGCCGATGAAGCCTCGATGGGCCGACAGCGGTGACGGGTGGACCGAGGTCAATACCAGGTGTTTGGTCGCATCGATCAGCTTCTGCTTGCTCTGCGCATGAGCGCCCCACAGCAGGAACACCGAGTGAGGCTGGTGCTCGCTGACCACCTCGATGACCTTATCGGTAAAGTGCTGCCAGCCTTTTTTGGCGTGGGCATTGGCGTTGGCGCGTTCCACGGTCAGGGTAGTGTTGAGCAGCAACACGCCTTGGTCAGCCCAATGCTGCAAATAGCCATGGTTGGGAATGTCGATGTTCAGGTCGCGCTTCAATTCCTTGTAGATGTTTACCAGCGACGGCGGTGTCGGCACGCCCGGCTGTACTGAAAAGCATAGGCCGTGGGCCTGGCCCGGACCGTGATACGGATCCTGGCCCAGTATCACCACCTTGACCTCGTCCAGCGGCGTGGAATTGAGCGCATTGAAGATCAGCGGGGCCGGTGGATAAATCTCCTTGCCCGCCGCATATTCCCCGCGCAGGAACTCGCGCAACTCGGTCATGTAGGGCTGGTCGAACTCGGCACGCAGTGCCTGCTTCCAGCTCGGTTCGAGTTTGATACGATCGTCGGCAGTCATGGTTGCACTCGAAAAAAACAATGGGCGCACCCTAGGAAAGCCTACAGGGCTTGTCAATTGATCTGACGCTGGTCCGGCACTTTCCCACACAGCGGTCATACTGATCATTCAATTTTCTGATCGAGGTCACGATGAATCTGCACTTCGAAGAACTCACCGGCATCAACGGAGCGCGCCTGGGCATCGCCACCCTGGACGCCGAGAAATCCTTGAACGCCCTGTCCCTGCCCATGATCAACGCCTTGCGCGATCGCCTCGACGCCTGGGCCAGAGAGCCGCAGGTGGTCTGTGTATTGCTGCGCGGCAACGGCGCCAAGGCCTTCTGCGCCGGCGGCGAGGTCCGTAGCCTGGTGGAAGCCTGCCGCGCCCAACCCGGCGAAGTGCCGCCACTGGCTGCGCAGTTTTTCGCAGCGGAATACCGGCTGGATTTCAACCTGCATACCTACCCCAAGCCTTTGTTGTGCTGGGGTCATGGCTATGTGCTTGGCGGCGGCATGGGTCTGCTGCAAGGCGCCAGTACGCGGATCGTCACGCCAAGCAGCCGCTTGGCCATGCCAGAAATCAGCATCGGCTTATATCCAGATGTAGGCGCCAGCTGGTTCCTGTCGCGCCTGCCCGGCAAGCTTGGCCTGTTCCTCGGCCTGACCGGCGCCCACATGAACGCCCGGGATGCGATTGACCTGGGCCTGGCCGACCGCTTTCTGCTTGATGAGCAACAGGACGATTTGATCGAGGGTCTCCTGCAGCTCAACTGGCAGGAGCAAACCGAGATGCAGCTCAACAGCCTGCTCAAGGCGCTGGAGCAGGAAGCCGTCGGTCAGTTACCGGATGCGCAATGGTTGCCGCGCCGGCAGAAAATCGACGAATGGCTGGACGTCAGTGATGTGCGCTGCGCCTGGAAAGCCCTCAGCTTGCTGCTGGACCATACGGATCCGCTGATCGCCCGGGCGGCCAAGACCATGACCGAAGGCTCGCCGCTGACGGCGCACCTGGTCTGGGAGCAGATCAGCCGCGCGCGCCATCTGTCGTTGGCTGGAGTGTTCCGCATGGAATACACCCTGAGCCTGAACTGCTGCCGTCATCCGGAATTCAGCGAAGGCGTACGGGCGCGGTTGATCGACAAGGATCACAAACCCCGCTGGCACTGGCCTGACATCAACCATGTGCCCGAAGCGGCAGTCGAGGCGCATTTCCACAAGGCATGGGAGGGGCGCCATCCATTGGCGGATTTATCCAACGAGTAAACGGCCGACCCGCAGCACACCCATCACTTCGCCTGATAGATGATCCCAGGGCTGCACTGAACCATCTGGTAATGATCCGGCAAGCCGTTCAATGCCTCGGACGCGCCAAGGAACAGATAGCCGCCCGGCTTCAGGGTGCTGTGGATACGCAGCAGGATGTCCTTTTTCACTTCAGCGGAGAAATAGATCAACACGTTGCGGCAGAACACGATGTCGAACTTGCCCAGGCTGGCGTAGCTGTCCAGCAGGTTGAACGAGCGGAACTCCACTCGGCTCTTGATGGGCGCCTTGACCACCCATTTGCCCGGCCCTTTCGGGTCGAAGTAACGTTGCAAGCGATCAGGCGACAGGCCACGGCCAATGGCCAGGCTGTCGTACTCGCCGGTCTTGCAATTGTTGAGCATGGTCCCCGACAGATCGGTGGCGACGATTTGTACGCCCATTTTCAACTGGCCGAGGTTCGTCCTCTCGAACTCGTCGATGGACATCGACAGCGAATAAGGCTCCTGCCCCGACGAACAGGCCGCCGACCAGATACGCAAGCGTTGGCCCGGGCTGGCCTTGATGGCCGCCGGCAAAACTCTGTTCTTCAATACTTCGAAGGGATAGGTGTCACGAAACCACAGGGTTTCGTTAGTGGTCATGGCGTCCACTACCATCTCGCGCAGACCGCTGCGCGGCTGGGTCTGGATACGCTGGACCAGTTCGCCCAATGATTTGATGCCCTGCTGTTCCATCAATTTATTGAGACGGCTAGACACCAGGTATTGCTTGTTTTCACCAAGCAATATGCCACAGGCTTTTTCCAGGAAGACCCGGAACTGTTCGAAATCCAAATTACCCGTAGACAAAATACCGCCTCTTTTCACTGTATTGACTTGCCGGGCGCACAACGCGCCCGACCTTTTAACCTGCTGACTTGATGCGTTCGACTACCCGGGAAGCTAGGTCATCGGGTCGGAACTTGGCCAGGAAATCATCGGCACCGACCTTCTTGACCATCGCCTGGTTGAACACCCCGGACAATGAAGTATGCAAGATGATGTGCAGCTTTTGCATACGCGGGTCGCTGCGGATCTCCGATGTCAGCGTGTACCCGTCCATCTCCGGCATCTCGATATCGGAGATCATCATCAGGAATTCTTCTTCCGGTTTCTTGCCTTCCTCGACCAGCTTGCGCAGGTAATCCAGCGCTTGCCGTCCGTCGTTCAGGGCGACCACTTCGACGCCGATCGTTTGTAGACAACGGGTGACCTGCTTGCGTGCCACCGATGAATCGTCGACGGTCAGCACACGCAGCGAAATCGCCTTGTGCTGGGTCTCTGCATCCACTACACCGACCGAAATCGCCTCTGGGGTCGGCGCCACTTCGGCGAGGATCTTCTCCACGTCGATGATTTCCACCAGCTGGTTGTCGACTCGCGTCACCGCCGTCAGGTAGTGGTCGCGGCCAGTGCCCTTGGGTGGCGGGTGGATCTCCTCCCAGTTCATGTTGACGATGCGCTCCACCGATCGCACCAGAAACCCTTGGGTCTTGGTGTTGTACTCGGTGATGATCACGAATGGGTTGCTCTGGTCCAGCAGCCGGCCGGAACCGGTTGCCATTGCCAGGTCGAGAATCGGGATGGTCGCTCCCCGGATATTCGCCACACCGCACACGACGGGACTGGACTTCGGCATCAACGTCAGCTTAGGGCATTGCAGCACTTCGCGGACCTTGAATACGTTGATCCCATACAGTTGTTGGCCATCGAGACGGAACAACAACAGCTCCAGGCGATTCTGACCGACCAGCTGTGTGCGCTGGTTTACCGAATCCATCACTCCCGCCATGCCCTGACTCCTACCTAACGCTAATGTGTCCGACGCGCATTCATCACTAAACGGCACGGGGCTTGCTATTGAACCGGCATGAACGCACAAACGACATTTTCTCGACGCCTGACCACTCACTGCCGCCACTGGCTCGGTGCGTTGCTGGCTGCCTGCCTGCTCGCTTCGGGCGGTCCTGCCCTCGGTGCTGCTGCGGTAACCTTGCCTGATCTCCTTATCGGCGTCACTCAGGGCTTTCTTGAGTTCACCGTAGAAGACTATCTGGCAACCAGTCAAACCGAAGGTCGTTACGAGATCGAAGTCAACCAGCTCGACCCGCGCATGCGGATGCCGATGTGCGACAAGGAATTGACTGCCTCGCTGGAGAGCCCAGCCAGGCCCCTGGGCCGCGTCACAGTGAAGGTTCGTTGTGACAGTGCCGCGCCCTGGACGGTGTTCGTGCCCGCTCAAGTGCGCCTGTTTCGGGAGATTGTCACCACCACTCGCCCGCTCAAGCGCGCCGGGATTGTCGAGCCTCAGGATGTGGTGCTGCGTGAACGTGATGTCAGCCAGATTACCCAGGGTTTCCTGACCTCCGTCGATCAGGCCATCGGGCAGAAACTTGTCCGACCAATGGTCACTGATCAGGTCGTTACCCTCGTGCACCTGGAACAAGCCGAAGTGGTCCGCAAGGGCGATCAGGTCGTGATCACCGCGCGCAGCGGCACCCTGGCCGTGCGGATGCCCGGCGAAGCCCTGTCCAACGGCGGCATGCGTGAACAGATTCGAGTGAAAAACCTCAACTCCCAGCGGGTCATCAAGGCGCAAGTGACCGCGCCGGGCCAAGTGGAAGTGGCTATGTAAGGAGGGTGACAGGCTGGCGCTTGACCTCGGTGTTCCCTAGACTGTGCCTACGCAAAGGCAAGCGCAGATGTGCGCACGTTCATTTGATAAATGAGCCTAAAGTTTATTTGGGAATGGCCGAAAACATGGCAAGCGTCCAAATACCCAGAGGTTTTTTACCATGGTCATCGATTTCAACCGTCTAAACAGCTCTTCGCCCACGACAGGCACCACCCGTACCAGCGCCAGCAAGGAAACCGTCGAAACCGACAAATCCAAGCCAGCCGAAAAAGCTTCTACTGTCAGCAACGGGGAGTCGGTACACCTCAGCAATGAGGCTCAGCAGTTGCAAAAGGTCACGGATAAGCTGCGCGATCAACCTGTCGTCGACAACGCCCGCGTGGCGCAGTTGAAAGCAGCAATCGCCGATGGCAGCTACCAAGTCGACAGCAACCGTGTAGCCAGCAAACTGCTCAATTTCGAAGCCCAGCGCTAGGCCGCCGCCTGCGCCAGGCTTTTGGACGCTTAAGACCCAAGGCCAGCCATGCACGACACTCATTTATTGCAACTGATCAACGACGACTTCGCTCCAGCGCAACAATTGCTGGAGCTGCTGCAGACCGAATCCCTGGCACTGCACGGTCGCGACATGCCCCTGCTGGAAAATATTCTGGCGCAGAAACAGGCATTGATCATTTTGCTCGATCAGCATGGCCGCAAGCGCAGCGAGATTCTCGCCAGCCTCAACCTGCCCGCCGACAATAGCGGCCTTGAGCAGTTGGCGAGTCAATCATCGATTGGCGATCAGCTGTTATCCCAGAGCGCAGCGCTCACTGACTTGCTCAGCCAGTGCCAGGCCGCCAACGCTCGAATCGGTCAATCCATCCAGATGCAGCAGGCCGCTACGGCCAACCAGTTGCGCATCCTCAATGGTGGCGAAATCCCTACGCTTTATGACGCTCGCGGTTCGACCGCAAAACTGGTCAAGCACCGCCCGCTCAGCCAGGCATGAAGGGAACGATGCCTGCGCACTATCAACGCGCGCTACATGCTGGCAAAATGCCGGCTCTTTGTAGTCGTATTTTGCCTGGAGATTGACCCACCGTGTTCAATGCCTCAAACGCGGATGATGCTCCGCAGCCACCGAAGGTCCTCAGCACCCCTCTGGAAATCTCCGGCAACCTGCGGATGCTGCAAGACAGCCATGACCCGTTGATCATCACCTTCCATGAGCGCAGCCAGCGTTTCCAGAGCTATCTGGTGGATGTCGACCGCGAAAGCAATACCCTGGCCCTGGATGAAATGATCCCCCGTGACGGCGAGCGTTTCCTGCTGGCGGGCGAGCCGTTTCGAGTCGAGGGTTTCCATGATGGCGTGCGCATCGCGTGGGAAGGCAACGGTGCGCTGACCATCCAGGAGTCCAAAGACGGACGCTGCTATCGCGGCGCCCTGCCTGATGAAGTGGTTTATCACCAACGTCGCAATGCCTTCCGCGCCGCCCTGAAACTGGCGCAGCTGGTGAACGTGGAGTTGGGGGGCGACAAGCTGAAGTCTCCGGTGAACGGCAAGTTGCTGGATATCTCCGCGACCGGCTGCAAGCTACGCTTCGATGGCGACATCACCGAACGGCTGCAACTGGGTCAAGTCTACGAGCGTTTTATCGCCGCCTTGCCTTTCGGCAACATGACCGCGCCGGTGGAACTGCGCTATCTGCATTTTGAAGAGCGGATCAATACTACTTTTGCCGGTGTTCGCTTTCACAATATCAGCGGCTTGGTACAGCGTCAGGTCGAGCGTTTCGTGTATCAATTGCAGCGTGAAGCCCGTCGGTTCGATAAAGACGATTTCTAATTTTCGCGGGCATGAAAAAACGGGCAATCCTTACGAGGGATTGCCCGTTTTTTTATGCCAGGCTCAAGGCCTTGCCCGAGTGAAATCGGAGGGTGGAGGTTCATCGTCGGCCCCTTCGATGACCGGCTCCAATTCCGGCTCGGGCTCGGGCTCGACGTCCGGATTGGGTGACGTCTGCATCTGCTCCTGCACAACCTGCTCGTCGACCCGCGGATCGAGGCACGCCACCAAAGGTGAACTGGTCATGTTGTCCGGCATGGCCACATGGTGCAGCGGCGCATCGTCGACCTGATGCAGATTGGTTACCGCTTTCGGCCGGATCCGCCACACCAGGATCAACGCAAACAAGGCGAAAAAGCCGTAGAGCATCTGGCTGCCATACAACTTCATCAGCACCCCGGCCACCAGCGGGCCAATACTGGCGCCAACGCCGTAGGTCACCAGCAACATGGCCGTCAGCGACACCCGACGATCACCTTCGACATGGTCGTTGGAGAACGCCACCGCTAATGGATACAGGCAAAACTGCACCAGGGAACAGAAGAACCCCGCCACGAACAACACTTCCAGCGGCACCTTCGGCAGGATCGCCAACGGCAGCGCGCACACCACCAGGATCAACGCGAAGCAGCGGATCAACAGCGCCCTGTCGTAACGATCCGATAGCCAGCCCAGCGGCCATTGCACCAGCAGCCCGGCAAAAATGCAGCTACCCATGAACAGACCGACCTGTTCTGTGCTCAAGCCCTGCTGAGAAGCGTACAGCGGCGCCAGGCCGTAGAAGGAGCCGACGATCAGCCCGGAGCCCAGGACCGTGGTCAACGATTGCGGCACGCGCTTGATAAAGAAACGCGGCTCCATCGGCGCCGGATGCAAGGGTGCCGGGTGAATCCGCTGGGTCAGCGCCACCGGCACCAGGCACAGGGCGAAGCACAACGCCACCAGCATCAGCAGTTCCAACCCAAGGGCCGGGTGCATGACCAGAATCAATTGCCCCAGCACCAGCCCCAGGTACGAGGCGATCATGTAGCCGCTGAACACCACCCCGCGCTGCTTGGCCTCGGCCTGCTCGTTGAGCCAACTCTCGATGACCATGTACTGGCACATCATGCCCAGGCCAACAATCATCCGCAGCACGATCCAGGCCGGCAGCCAATTTATCAGGCCGTGGCCCAATACCGCCGCGCCGACGATTCCGGCGCAGGCCGAATAGGCGCGAATATGCCCGACGCGGGCAATCAGTCGGTGACCGATCTTGCCGCCCAGCACCAGGCCGAAATAGTTGGCGGCCATCAGCGCACCGACCCATAGGCTGTCGACGTGGTCGGCGGCCAGGCGCAAGGCCAGGTAAGTACTCAGGAGGCCCGAGCCGATGAGCATCATCAGCGAGGAAAAATAAAGCGCTCGAAAAGGTTTCCAGATTTGGCGCATCGGCGTTCCGAGCGGCTCCTTGAGGTGAGTGAGGGCTATCTATTGAAGGTAGCCCGAATGCAACGGTTCGTTATGCCTGGGCCGCTAGGACACGGCGCTCCCAGGGAGTGATTTCGTCAAAGAAGCTGGTCAGTTCCATGGTCTTCGAAGCGATGTAACCTTCGATGAACTCGGCACCGAACAGTTCCTTCGCCAACTGGCTACGCTTGAGACGTTCGAGGGCCGCGTGCAAGGTACACGGCAGGGACAAATTATCCGGCACCTCGAATTCGCCTTGGGTCACAGCGCTCGGCTCAAGTTGGTTTTCGATGCCATGGAGGCCCGCCGCCAAGCTCGCGGCAATCGCCAGGTAAGGGTTGGCGTCGGCACCCGGCAAGCGGTTCTCGACCCGTCGGGCCTGCGGCGCACTGGCGGGGATGCGCAACCCGGCGGAACGATTATCATGGGACCAGCACGCGTTGTTTGGCGAGGCGAATGGATGGCACAACCGATGGTAGGAGTTCACGTTCGGTGCGAACAGCGCGGTGAAATCCGCCATGCCGGCCTGCTGCCCGCCAATGAAGTGCCGGAAAGCTGCCGTCGGCTCGCCCGCCTCGTCACTGAACACATTACGACCGCTGCCCAGTTCGACCACGCTCTGATGGATATGCATCGAGCTGCCCGGCGTATGGGCCAGGGGCTTGGCCATGCAGACCACGGTCAGGCCGTGCTTGAGGGCGACTTCCTTGAGCAGGTGCTTGAACAGGAACGTCTGGTCGGCGAGCAACAACGGATCGCCATGGAGCAGATTGATCTCGAACTGGCTCACGCCCATTTCATGCATGAAGGTATCGCGGGGCAATCCCAGCGCCGCCATGCATGCGTAGACTTCGTTGAAAAACGGGCGCAAGCCGTTGTTGGAACTCACGCTGAACGCGGACTGGCCGTCTTCGCGGCGGCCATCGAGCCCCACCGGCGGCAGGAATGGCTGGGTGGGGTCCGGATTGGGTGCGAACACGAAAAATTCCAACTCGGTAGCCACCACCGGCGCCAAGCCGCGGGCGGCATACCGGGCGATCACCGCTTTGAGCTGGCCACGTGTGGAGAGTCGCGAGCTTTCGCCGGTCAGCTCATCGGCGTCGCAAATAGCCAAGGCACGCGGCGACTGGCTCCACGGCAAGCGATGGACCTGCTTTGGATCAGCGACCAGCGCCAGGTCGCCATCGTCGCTACCGTAAAAACGCGACGGCGGATAACCGCCCATGATGCATTGCAGCAGCACGCCTCGCGCCATCTGCAACCGCCGGCCTTCCAAAAAGCCCTCGGCGGTCATTACCTTGCCCCTGGGCACGCCATTCAAATCCGGCGTGACACATTCAATCTCATCAATGCCGGTCAGTCGCTGCGCGAGTGAACGCTGGCCATCGGTCGTCATGACGCAATCCTTGTTATGTGCGAGCCGCGAACGGCAACCCGTACAAAATAGGCTCCAGCTGTTCGGAATATCAAGCGCCTGAAAACAATAAACACCGGCGCTTAGAAGACGATGCGCATCGCCGGCGCTATTGGCGCAACGGGCTCAAGGCAAGTAAAGCCTGAACACTCCGCCACCCAGCACACCGCCATTGGCAATCTCGGTACGCCCGCTCAAACCGCCACGCTGATGCAGCCCGGCAATTCTCGCCGCGAAATACAGGCCCAGCCCGGTGCTGCCACTGCTGTGGTTGATGCCCTGGACGTATTCGGCCTGACGCTCGATCATTTCGGGCGGATAACCTTCACCGTCGTCATTGATGGTCAGCACCAGTTGCCCGGCCTCATCGCTCACGCTGATCAACACGGTCTGCCGAGCGTGGCGAATGGCGTTGTTGATCATGTTATCGAGCACCGAAGCAATCAACTCGCGATCGAAGAAACCCAGCGGGCTCAGCGGATCGACTTCATAAGTGGCCATGATCCCGCGACTGCGGAACACGTCCTGATGGCCGGCCAGTTGCGCTTCGATGAAATCATCCAGCTCGTGATAGGCCGGATGCAGCGGCAACTGATTGACGCCGAGTTTGTACAACCCCAGCAGTTGCACCAGCAAGCCATTGAGATGGGCGAATTCGAACTCCATCACGCCCTGCTCCGACGTCTGCCGATCAGGTTCCGGCAAACGCTCGAGCCATTGCGTATGAGCCTGCATGAGCAAGGTCAGGGAGTTTTTCATGTCGTGCACGGTAGACGCGATCACCGTGGAAAAATCGAGCGCCTGTTCGCTGTCATTCATCGCCAAATGCCTTGCTTCGCAGTTTCTGATAACGCGCATGACGCGCATCGGTGTCGGGCATCATGCCCACCAGTTTCAGGCAGGCGCGGCATTCCTGCAGCAGCTCCGATTCCACGCTGGTATCGGTGCCGTGCAACAACGACTGCGCCATGTTCAGGGCAATACTGATGTTTTTGGGCTGCATCTTCAGGGCACGACGGAACAGCTCTCGCGCTTCAGGCAACGCGCCGGTCTTGTAGACGCGCACACCTTCGCGGTTCAGCTCGGCGGCGGCGTTGCCCTGGTTGAGGATGTTGGGGTCATCGGTGAGCTTGGCGATACCCTGCATCACGGCTGGGTCATCGCCATAAATTTCCGCGCAGTTCTTGAGCATCGACTCGCCGGCGCTGGTCTGCCCAAGCATCTGCAACTGCTTGGCAACCAGCAAAGCGGCTTCGGCGCTCATGAACTGTTCCATGCCGTCGAGACGCTGCAAGGCCTGCTCGGTCAGCTTCTCGGCGGTTTCGGCATCGTTGAGCAGCAGACTCGTGGCCTTCATCAAGCGGGCCCGAACCTGTAACCCCGGATCGCTGGGATTATCCTTCGCCACGGCGCTGAGCGTCGTGTTGATTTCCAGCCGGGTACGCGTGTCCAGGCCTTTCTCGCTACCCTTGCTGATCAACGCGTGGGCCAGGCCGAGATTGCTTTCCGGATCCTTGAAGCGCGACTGCGCACCCTGCCCGACCGCCTGGCGATAAGCTTTCGAGGCGGTCTCGTAGTCTTCATTGGTCATTGCCAGCTTGCCCAGCAACGATTGCCGGCGCACCGCCAGCGGTGACAAGCGAACCGCTTCTTCCAATACGTGTTGCGCCTGTTTCGTATCGCCTTCGGCCACCAGCACTTCAGCCATGCCGTCATATAAGGCCGGCATCATCGGGAATACTTTCAGAGCCTTCTGATAAACGTCCTTGGCCTGAAGGACCTGACCGCGCTTGAACAACAATTTTCCCAGGCCCGCGTACGCCCATGGCAATGGGCGGTCCGCAAGAATGGTGTTGTATAGGCGCTCCAGCGCTTCGTTCTGATTCAAGTCACGCAACGCATCGGCTCGATAGCGCAGGCACAACGGTCCGTAGCGCGGATCCTGCTTGCACAGCGCGATGCAGGCGTTGAGCACTTCCATCGGCTTGCCACGATCAAGGGCTTGCAGGATCGGTTTGAGCAGCGTCTTGCGCTGCTCCAGGCGCTCCAGGCGCTGGGCCAGGCCGGAACGATTGAACGGTTTGGTCAGGTACGCATCGGGCTCATGCTCCAGGGCACTGAGCACCATCGCCTGGCTGCTTTCGGCAGTCACCATGAGGAACACGCTTTCATGGCTGATGAGCTTTTCGACCATCAGGTCTTCCAGCACTTGCTGGCCATTCTTGCGGCCGTCGCCCAGGTGATAGTCCTGCAGAATAAAGTCATAGCGCTTTTGCGAGCACATGCGCAGCGCCACCTCACCGGTGTCGGCGGTATCCACGTCCTTGACGCCCAGCTCACGCAACATAGACCGGACGGAACTGCGGAAATCCGAGAAATCATCGACGATCAGAAAACTTTTTTGGTGGTACGCGAGCATCGAGGATGTCCAGGCAAATAAGAAGATGAACTCAACGGCAAAACGATGAAACACCGCCCCGCAACCCGGCGATGCGCGCAGAGGATAGACACTCGCAGCGCACATCGCGAGCCAATCCAGAACCTCGGGGCGTCACGAAAACCGGCTCATCGGGTTATCGGCAGCGATTGGCGTTCCGTTAAGGGGATCGAGAGAGACTTGCAGGGCGGGGCAGAAAATATGGTGTCCCAGGGCAGGTTCGAACTGCCAACCTTCCCCTTAGGAGGGGGATGCTCTATCCAATTGAGCTACTGAGACACAAGTCGACCGCGAGAAACGCGGTGCGTTGGACGGCGAGCATGTTAACGGCCAGCCCTGCGTTTGTCATGTCGTCCATGTTTTTTAAGTGTAGGCAAATGGTGCGGCTCGGTACGCGCAGCGACCGCGTCCCTGGAGAATTCGGCCGCCATTCATCCGCGCCAAAGCATCCCGGCCTAGTAAATCGGCCATTTGCCACTATCCTATAAAGAACAAGGACGGCAGAGGTTTCGCTCCGTACCGGTTATCCGCCCAACGGTATGGCACAACGACACGATGCAGTGGTCACAAATGCGGAACCTGTGTGTTTTTTCAAACCAGTCCGCATTTTTTGACGAAGGGTACTGGCATAACGCCTTTACGCGGATCAGAATTTGTCACAGAATTGGCGCCAATGATCTGGCAATTTTGAGGCATGATGCGGGCCTCTTAACAATTCAGGTTGAACATTTGGCTGCAGACCTTGTCCTATCGACATCCTGCGGCCAATCCCGAGAACCGCTCCCCTGAACTAACCGGTTAAATAAATATGCGCCCAATGAAACAGGCAATTTATTCCAGCCGTACGGCTGACAAGTTCGTCGTACGTCTGCCAGACGGAATGCGGGAACGCATTGCCGAGGTGGCTCGTAATCATCACCGCAGCATGAACTCCGAAATCATCGCGCGCCTAGAGCAAAGCCTGATTCAGGAAGGTGCCTTGGGTGAAGAGCTGAGCATGCGCCTGGACAGCCCGGAGCTGTCGTTGCATGAGCGCGAGTTGCTTCAACGCTTCCGACAACTCTCCCATCGCCAGCAAAACGCCCTCGTTTCGCTGATTGCCCACGACGTCGAAATGGCCGCAGACGCGTCCTGATCGCAGCCCAGACATTAAAGCCAGCCTTGTGCTGGCTTTTTTTTGCCTTGGATCCGGCATCTGATTGCAAAGTCATCGCCCAGAAAAAACCCGCCAATCAGGCGGGCTTCTTTTATGAGGTGCTCAGAGCAGGAAGATCGTCGCCAAACCCAAGAAGATAAAGAAACCGCCACTGTCCGTCACGGCGGTAATCATCACACTGGCCCCCATTGCCGGGTCGCGCCCCAGACGGGCCAAGGTCATCGGGATCAATACTCCCATCAGCGCGGCCAACAGCAGGTTGAGCGTCATCGCGGCAGTCATGACCACGCCAAGCGACCAGCTGCCATATAGCAGATACGCCACCACGCCGATCACCCCACCCCAGACCACGCCGTTGATCAAGGACACTGCCAATTCCTTGCGCATCAATCGCGAGGTATTGCCGGTGCTGACCTGGTCCAGCGCCATGGCGCGAACGATCATGGTAATGGTCTGGTTGCCGGAATTACCGCCGATACCGGCAACGATCGGCATCAACGCCGCGAGCGCCACCAGCTTCTCGATGGAGCCTTCGAACAGGCCGATGACGCGGGAAGCGACAAAAGCCGTAATCAGATTGACCGCCAGCCAGGCCCAACGGTTACGCAGGGATTTCCAGACCGAGGCGAAAATATCTTCTTCTTCGCGCAGACCGGCCATGCTGAGGACTTCGCTTTCGCTTTCCTCACGGATCAGGTCAACCATTTCATCGATGGTGAGACGGCCGATCAGCTTGCCGTTCTTGTCCACCACCGGCGCGGAAATCAAGTCATAACGCTCGAACGCCTGGGCGGCATCGTAGCCATTTTCGTCCGGGTGGAAACTCACCGGATCGCTGGCCATGACCTCGGCCACTTGCTTCTCTGGATCATTGACGAGCAAGCGCTTGATGGGCAGCACGCCCTTGAGCACGCCGTCGTAATCGACCACGAAGAGTTTATCGGTATGCCCCGGCAGCTCCTTGAGGCGACGCAGGTAGCGCAAGACCACTTCAAGGCTGACGTCTTCGCGGATGGTCACCATCTCGAAGTCCATCAGCGCACCGACCTGCTCCTCGTCGTAGGACAACGCCGAGCGCACACGCTCACGCTGCTGGCCATCGAGGGCTTCCATCAGCTCATGGACAACGTCGCGCGGCAGTTCGGGGGCAAGGTCGGCGAGTTCGTCGGCGTCCATCTCCTTCGCGGCAGCCAGCAACTCGTGATCATCCATGTCGGCGATCAGGGTCTCACGGACCGAGTCGGACACTTCGAGCAGAATGTCACCGTCGCGATCAGCCTGGACCAGTTGCCAGACCGTCAGACGCTCTTCCAGTGGCAAGGCTTCAAGGATGTAGGCGACGTCGGCCGAGTGCAGGTCATCGAGCTTGCGCTGCAACTCGACGAGATTCTGCCGGTGGACCAGGTTCCCGACCCGGTCGGAGTGAGGGCCTTCCTGGCGATGCGTCAGGTCTTCGACGACCCGCTGGCGATGCAGCAGCTCAACGACTTGAGCGAGGCGATCCTGAAGGCTTTCCTGCGTTTTTTTTACTTCTACTTCGGTCATAGGCGAACTCCACTCCCAGCAGTGGAACACGCCGGAAGGATCAATCAGTCAGTTCATGATTGGCAAAACGGGATATTGAGTAACTACTGGGTAAGTCCATGAAGATATTCCAAAGCCCCGGCGGGGCTGACGGGCGCAATCATACACCGCTTGAAGCTGTAAAACGTTAAAAAATCATGGCAAGAACAAGCGCTTGCGAGACAAACCTGGACACAGGCTGAACCTCTGCATTTACGACGACTTATCTTGAAAAGAAAACACATGCCTAGGCAGAAACCCAGCGGCTACCCTTTGATTTCAACGTCAAGGAGGACGCCAGGATGATGTCGCCAAGTCACTGTCTGTTTTTGCTCGCCGCCCTGCCCTGTATGCCTTTATGGGCTACCGGGCAAACCGTGCACCGCTGCGAAAACGTCGCTGGGCAGGTTACGTTTACGAGTTTGAGTTGCGAAGCAGGCGAGACCCTGTCGCTGCAGCAGATTCATTCGTTCACGCCGAGCCACGCCGAGCCGATGCTGCCCGAAGCGGAACCCCGTCAAACATCCAGCAACAAAACCAGGCGCAAGGAACCGACTATTGTTGGCCAGTTCGAAGACAACTGCGGGAATCTGATCAACGCCGGCCAGCGCCGCGAAGCCATCATCAACCAACGCATCATCGCCGGCATGAGCCAGCAGGACGTCATCAGCGCGCTGGGCAAGCCCGACACGATCAAGATTCGGAATTCGAGTACGCGGTATACCTACAAAGCGAAGAAAGGCCGCAGTGCAGAAGTTGTATTCGATGAGAAAGGCTGTGTAAAAGGCGAATCGTAGACAGCAAAAAGCCCGCATTGAATGCGGGCTCTTTGGTGTTTGGTGCACTCGACAGGATTCGAACCTGTGACCGCTCGGTTCGTAGCCGAGTACTCTATCCAGCTGAGCTACGAGTGCAGATTGTGGTTTTATACCAGATCACAACTGGTTGAAGCCAAGTTATTTGCATTGCTGCAAGCAACTCTTAAATGGTGCACTCGACAGGATTCGAACCTGTGACCGCTCGGTTCGTAGCCGAGTACTCTATCCAGCTGAGCTACGAGTGCATTTGTTGCCGCGCATTATAGGTCGCCGAATCTTTTTGTAAAGCGCTTTTTTCAGTAATTTCAATCACTTACCGATCAAGCCAGACTACAGCGCACTAAACGAATAATGGCGGAGAACGGGGGATTCGAACCCCCGACACCCTTTTGAGGTGTACTCCCTTAGCAGGGGAGCGCCTTCGGCCACTCGGCCAGCTCTCCGCAACACGGGGCGTATATTAACCACCTTCATCCCCGTTTGCAAACATAAAAATCGATAAAAATTAATGGCTTGGTTCGTCGTCCTTCTCTTTCTTGATACGCAGGTAAATTTCCTCCCGATGCACAGCGACCTCTTTCGGTGCGTTGACGCCGATACGTACTTGGTTTCCTTTGACGCCGAGCACGGTCACGGTGATTTCGCCATCGCCAATAATCAGGCTTTCTGCGCACCGACGAGTCAGAATCAGCATACCTTTCTCCTCACCCAATTCAGTTCAGGGACAACAATCTGCAAAAAAGGCATGGGACCTACAACCGAAACGGTCGCAGCCTACAGGCCTAGTATTGACCAGCGCGCGCAAAAGAACAGTTTTGGGGCACGCCATTCAGAAAAACAAAGGGCGCGGTCAATGCCGCGCCCTCAGGACAACGCCTTACTCGCCCTGTCGGGCAGCAGCGTCGAGTTCAAAAGCCGTGTGCAGGGCGCGCACGGCCAGCTCCAGGTACTTCTCTTCGATCACCACGGACACCTTGATTTCCGAGGTGGAGATCATCTGGATATTGATGCTTTCCTTGGCCAGGGACTCGAACATGCGGCTGGCCACGCCTGCGTGGGAACGCATGCCGACACCGACGATCGAGACCTTGGCGATCTTGGTATCGCCCACCACTTCCCGGGCACCAATCTCGACAGCCGTCTTTTTCAGCACGGTTTCAGCAGATTGGTAGTCGTTGCGGTGCACGGTGAAGGTGAAGTCGGTGGTGTTATCGTGCGCGACGTTCTGCACGATCATGTCCACTTCGATGTTGGCGGCACTGATCGGGCCGAGGATCTTGAAGGCCACGCCGGGAGTGTCTGGCACACCACGGATGGTCAGCTTGGCTTCATCGCGGTTGAAAGCGATGCCGGAAATGATCGGCTGTTCCATGGTTTCCTCTTCATCAATAGTAATGAGGGTGCCCGGACCCTCTTTGAAGCTGTGCAGAACGCGCAGCGGAACGTTGTACTTGCCGGCGAATTCAACCGCGCGGATCTGCAACACCTTGGAACCGAGGCTGGCCATTTCCAGCATCTCTTCGAAGGTAATCTTGTCCAGGCGCTGAGCCACGGGGACAACCCGCGGATCGGTGGTGTAGACGCCATCCACATCGGTGTAGATCTGGCACTCGTCAGCCCTGAGGGCTGCCGCCAGCGCCACGCCGGTGGTATCGGAACCGCCACGACCGAGGGTGGTGATATTGCCGTGCTCGTCCACGCCCTGGAAGCCGGCGACGACCACAACGCGACCGGCCTTCAGGTCACCGCGAATTTTCTGATCGTCGATCTGAAGGATACGCGCTTTGTTGTGCGCGCTGTCCGTCAGGATACGAACCTGGTTGCCGGTGTAGGACACCGCCGGCACGCCACGCTTGATCAGGGCCATGGCCAGCAAGGCAATGGTCACCTGCTCGCCAGTGGACACGATCACGTCCAGCTCGCGGGGGACCGGTTGCTGGTCGCCGCTAATTTGCTTGGCCAGATCGATCAGACGGTTGGTCTCGCCGCTCATTGCCGACAGCACGACCACCAGGTCGTCGCCCGCGTCACGGAATTTCTTAACCTTGTCGGCGACTTGTTCGATTCTCTCGACGGTGCCGACCGAGGTGCCTCCAAATTTCTGTACGATCAAAGCCATTTCAAAGCCGCCTCTGCCCATGAAGGGCGCCCAATAATCAATCAACAGCGGTCGGGCCCACGCTTGGCGAGCCCGGAGCGCTGCCTTAAATACCCTGCTCTACAAATGCAACGGTCTGGGCCAGTGCCGCGTCCAGGGCGCTGGCGTCGGTACCGCCGCCTTGCGCCATGTCCGGACGACCACCGCCCTTCCCGCCCACTGCCGCAGCGGCCTGCTTCATCAAATCACCGGCTTTGAGTTGGCCAGTCAGGTCTTTGGTCACGCCTGCGACGAGAACGACCTTTTCCTCATGGACACCGCCGAGCAGGATCACTGCGCGGCCGAGTTTGTTTTTCAGTTGATCGACCAGCGCCAGCAGCGCCTTGCCGTCCTGGCCATCGAGACGCACGGCCAGCACCTTCACGCCCTTGACGTCCACGGCCTGGGCCGACAGATCGTCGCCCGCAGCGCTGGCAGCCTTGGCTTGCAACTGCTCGAGTTGTTTTTCCAGCAGGCGGTTGCGCTCCAGCACGGCCGAGAGCTTGTCGATCAGGTTGTCGCGGCTGCCCTTGATCAGGGTCGCCGCTTCCTTGAGTTGTTCTTCCGCCGCATTGAGGTACGCCAGCGCCGCAGCGCCAGTGACCGCCTCGATACGCCGCACGCCGGATGCCACGCCACCTTCACTGATGATTTTCATCAGGCCGATGTCGCCGGTGCGATTGGCGTGGATGCCACCGCACAGTTCAACGGAGAAGTTGCCCATGCTCAGCACGCGCACGCTGTCGCCGTATTTCTCGCCGAACAACGCCATCGCGCCCTTGCGCTTGGCGGTCTCGATGTCGGTTTCCTCGGTTTCTACCGGGGAGTTCTTGCGGATTTCGGCATTGACGATGTCTTCCAGCGCCTTGAGTTGCTCCGGCTTGATCGCTTCGAAATGGCTGAAGTCAAAGCGCAGGCGCTGGCTATCTACCAACGAGCCCTTCTGCTGGACATGCTCGCCCAACACTTGGCGCAACGCGGCGTGCAGCAAATGCGTGGCGGAGTGGTTCAGCGACGTGGCATGCCGAACCTCGGCGTCGACATGGGCCGCCACCGGAGCGGCGATCATCAGGCTGCCCGACGCCAGCACGCCGTGGTGCAGGAAGGCGCCGCCGGTCTTGGTGGTGTCACGCACGTCGAAACGCGAGCTGCCCGCTTGCAGATAACCGCTGTCGCCGATCTGGCCGCCGGATTCGGCGTAGAACGGCGTCTTGTCCAGCACGATCACGCCTTCCTGGCCTTCGCTCAGGATGTCGACCGATTGCCCGTCCTTATAGATCGCGACGATCTTGGCCGAGCCGGTGGTCGCGGCGTAACCGGTGAACTCGGTCGCCACGTCAACCTTGACCAGGCTGTTGTAGTCCATGCCGAAAGAACTGGCGGAACGCGCACGCACGCGCTGGGCTTGCATCTCGCGCTCGAAACCTTCCTCGTCGAGGGTCAGGTTGCGTTCGCGGGCGATGTCGCCGGTCAGGTCCATCGGGAAGCCATAGGTGTCGTACAGCTTGAACACCACATCGCCCGGAACCACGTTGCCCTTGAGCTCGGCCAGGTCCTGCTCGAGGATCTTCAGGCCCTGCTCCAGGGTCTTGGCAAACTGCTCTTCTTCGCCCTTGAGCACGCGCTCGATGTGCGCCTGCTGGGACTTGAGTTCCGGGAAAGCCTCGCCCATCTCGGCCACCAGCGCGGCGACGATCTGATAGAAGAAGCTGCCCTTGGCGCCCAGCTTGTTGCCGTGACGGCAGGCGCGGCGAATGATTCGGCGCAGCACGTAGCCACGGCCTTCGTTGGATGGCAGCACACCATCGGCAATGAGGAAGCCGCACGAACGGATGTGGTCCGCCACCACTTTGAGCGAAGCCTGGTTGTCGTTGGAGCACCCGATGGCCTTGGCCGAAGCGCTCAACAGGCTTTGGAACAGGTCGATTTCATAGTTGGAATGAACGTGCTGCAGCACCGCACTGATCCGCTCCAGGCCCATGCCAGTGTCCACCGACGGCGCTGGCAGCGGATGCAACACGCCATCGGCGGTGCGGTTGAATTGCATGAAGACGTTGTTCCAGATCTCGATGTAGCGGTCGCCATCTTCTTCCGGCGAGCCGGGTGGGCCGCCCCAGATGTCGGCGCCGTGATCGTAGAAAATCTCGGTGCAAGGGCCGCACGGGCCAGTATCGCCCATGGTCCAGAAGTTGTCGGAAGCGTAAGGCGCGCCTTTGTTGTCGCCGATGCGCACCATGCGCTCGGCTGGGACACCGACCTCTTTGGTCCAGATGTCATAGGCTTCGTCATCCGTCGCGTAGACCGTGACCCAGAGCTTTTCCTTGGGCAGGTTCAGCCATTTCTCGGAGGTCAGGAAGTTCCAGGCGAAGGTGATGGCGTCGCGCTTGAAATAGTCGCCGAAGCTGAAGTTACCCAGCATTTCGAAGAAGGTGTGGTGACGAGCGGTATAGCCGACGTTTTCCAGGTCGTTGTGCTTGCCGCCAGCGCGTACGCATTTCTGGCTGCTCACCGCACGGGTGTAGGCACGTTTTTCCTGGCCCAGGAAGCAGTCCTTGAACTGGTTCATCCCCGCGTTGGTGAACAGCAGGGTCGGGTCGTTGCCCGGAATCAAAGAGCTGGAGGCTACTCGGGTGTGGCCTTGCTCTTCGAAGAAGCGAAGGAAGGCTTCACGGATTTCTGCGCTTTTCATTAGGTTCTTCCACGGAGGCTGCGGCCAAAGGCCTGTGCAAAACGTCAACAGACGAAGCAACGGCAAAGGGCCGCATTATATCGGCCCTTTGCGTGGGGTACAGCGTGTTTATGCGATAGAAACCGTCAATTGGCTCGCCGGGGCGATCAGTTGCGGGAAAAGTCGACGAAAGTGTCGATGACCTGGTCGATCTGCCCCGCGCTGACGTCCATGTGGGTCACCATGCGCAAACGGGGCGCGGCACTGAGCTTGATGCCACGTTCCGCGGCGAATGCCTTGATCGCCTCGGCCCGCTCGCCAAGCTGTGCGTAGACCATGTTGGTCTGCACGGGCTCGACGTCATAGCCTGCCGCACGCAAGCCGTCGGCGAGCCGCTGGGCATTGGCGTGATCATCGGCCAGGCGCTGGACCTGATGCTCCAGGGCATACAGCCCCGCCGCCGCGAGGATCCCGGCCTGGCGCATGCCGCCGCCGACCATCTTGCGCAGCCGCCGGGCCTTGCCGATCAGCTCGACGCTGCCACACAGCACCGAGCCAATGGGCGCACCCAGGCCCTTGGACAGGCACACCGACACCGAATCGAAATGCTGGGTTATCTCGCGCGCGTCGACGTTCAGCTTGACCGCGGCGTTGTACAGCCGCGCGCCGTCCAGGTGCAGGGCCAGGCCATGTTCCTGGGTAAAACGCCGGGCCCGGGCCAGGTATTCCAGGGGCAGCACCTTGCCCTGCATGGTATTTTCCAGGGCCAGCAGGCGGGTGCGGGCAAAGTGGAAGTCATCGGGTTTGATCGCCGCAGCCACGTGCGTCAGGTCCAGCGAGCCATCGGCCTGTACCTCGAGAGGCTGGGGCTGGATCGAACCGAGCACCGCCGCACCGCCCCCTTCGTATTTGTAGGTGTGGGCCTGCTGGCCGACGATGTATTCGTCGCCGCGCTCACAATGAGCCATCAACCCCAGCAGGTTGCTCATGGTGCCGGTCGGCACGAACAGCGCCGCCGCGAAGCCAAGGCGCTCGGCGAGTTCGGCTTCGAGGCGATTGACGGTCGGGTCTTCACCGTAGACGTCGTCGCCCGTTGGCGCATTGGCCATGGCATCGAGCATGCCGGCGGAAGGTTGAGTCACCGTGTCGCTGCGAAGGTCGATAACGCTCATGAATCTGGCCTCGGGTTCAGATGGGGGAATGCCCTTTCGGATGACAATTACTGCGGGCATGGCGATGAATAATCAAGCCAGTTGCCCATGCGTTGCACCGAAATATGTGTTAAAAATCCTCCGCCGCCAACCACGGCGACAAAAACGTTCTCAGGGCGGGGTGCAACTCCCCACCGGCGGTAATTGCGCGCAATGCGCATAGCCCGCGAGCGCTTGGCACTCACCACTTTCTTGCGGTGCAGCGACAAGGTCAGCAGACCCGGTGCGATCCCGGGGCCGACGGTCATAGTCCGGATGAAGAGAGAACGGGATTGACACCCAAGGGCCGCCTGCGACTGTCTTGTGCGCGGCGTACCCTCGAATCCCCTTCGATTCATGACGCCCTGTTTTTCACACAAACAGGAACCAGAACATGCAACCCACTGCAATCGACAGCAAAACCAAAACCCATCCGGGCGAGCGCGTCGCGTTCATCCAGGCCTGCTGGCACAAGGAAATCGTCGACCAGAGCCGTAAAGGCTTCGTCGCCGAGATGATCAGCCAGGGTTATCAGGAAAGCGACATCGACTTCTTCGAGGTTGGCGGCGCCTTTGAAATTCCGCTGCACGCCAAGCTGCTGGCAAAATCCGGCCGGTACGCCGGCATCGTTGCTGCAGGCTTGGTAGTGGATGGCGGCATCTACCGTCACGAATTCGTCGCCCAATCGGTGATCAGCGGCCTGATGCAGGTCCAATTGGAAACCGAAGTGCCGGTGTTCTCGGTCGTGCTCACGCCACATCACTTTCATGCCGGCGAAGAACATCAGAAGTTCTTCTTCGAGCATTTCGTGCACAAGGGCCAGGAAGCGGCGAAGACCTGCGCTGATACGCTGCACAAGACCCGGGCATTGCGCCGCAGTGAGCAGCGCGCCCTGGCAGTCTGACGCCGATTCGATCGTGGGGCGGACTTGCTTGCTCCCACGACCGAGTCAACGCTGGATTCAGGCCAGGTTTTCGTCCGTCGCCGGCACGATCAGAATCCCGGCACGCAAGCCATTCTTGACCTTGGGGTTCGGGAAGATGATCCGGGCCCCCTCCTCTTCGATCACCCAACGAGTCTGGGCGATGTCCTCGGCCAGCACATAACCTTTTTCAAGCTCGGAAAAATTCTCGATGTCCGCCGGCAAGTTCAGGCGGAAGCTATCGCTGTGCTTGATGACTTCCCGGGCGACGCTGAACAGTTGCAAGCCATCGAGCCCTTCATCCAGCTCCGGCTCGTTGCCCTCAATGATCTGTTGCAGGCGGGTTTCCAGCAAGCTGACGTTAACCCCGTTGTTCTGTCCGAACGGCCGGGCCTTGCCCAATTCCAGGGTGAAAGACTCGGCGCCGAGCTGATCGTAGGTGTAGGCGCTGAAGACGATGGACGGCTTGTTCTGCAGCAACACCGCCTCCATGCCCGCCGCGCGCAGGCGCGCCAGTTCGCGACGTGAATGCGGACGGCCTTCCTTCCAGGGATACAGGGCGAACTGCTCGATCTTCGAGCCACGAATCGCAGTGTGCAGGTCGTAATGCAGACGGCTGCGGTCCGGCACGCTGAAGAAACTCGCGGCCAGTCGTTCAAGTTCACACGCTCGCAACGCTTCGGGGCCGCCGCTCAATTCGTGGCGACCGTTGAACAGCCGGTTGACGTCCTGCTCGACGAAGCGCTCTCCACGACGGATGGCCTCGGGGTTGCCGAACAGGAACAAAATGCGCGCCCGAGGCTTCAGGTCGCCGCGGGCAATGCCATGAAGCAGGCGGTCGAGCAATTCGATCGGCGCGGTTTCGTTGCCGTGGATTCCGGCCGATAGCAGCAGGTCCAGGCCGTTATCCCAGGCTTCGGGCGGCTTGACCTCAAGCGCGCCCTCGCTCAACCAGCGCATCCGTACGCCTTCGACAGTCAGTTGAGTCTTCTCCGCCGGTTCACGGCCGGCGAGCGTCAGTTCAAGCAGTTTGCCGAGGGCGAGCATAGCGCGGGTTCCTTAATGGTCGTGGCCGCAATCCGGGCCATGGACATGGTCATCATCGCCGACGTCGGCCGGTTCCATTTCCAGTTGCAGGCTGACCAGGTTGGTCGCCAATGGACGCAGCAGCAGGTTGGCGTATTCCTCATCCCCTTCTTCGACGTCGACGCCGATCAGCAACTGGCCGCGGCCATCCTGCTGGATCCACAGTTCCTTGCCTTGCCACATCACTGCGACGCGCGTGCAGGAAGTTTCCAGTTGCGTGCCGTCGGTGTCTTCAAGGATCAGCTGCAGGGTATCGCTCATGTCTTTACATTCTCGTCTGGGGATAAGGCAACGCGCCCTGCTTTGACTGTAGTCAGGTCGCGCGCGCTTTCAATTGATCTGGAAGGGATAAACCGAGCCAAGTTTAAGGATTTGTGTCAGTTCATCCAGTGCCGACCGACATTCAAGCAGCAATTGCGGGTCCGCCAGGTCGTTTTCGGTCATCCGGTCGCGGTAGTGGCGATCGACCCAGTGGGTCAGCGAATCGTACAGCGGCGCGGTCATGATAACCCCTGGATTCACCGCCGCCAGCTCGGTTTCGTTCAGCGCCACGCGCAACCGCAGGCACGCCGGGCCACCACCGTTCTGCATGCTTTGCTTGAGGTCGAAGACCTTCACTTCGCGGATCACGCCGCCAGCGCCGGTCAGGCCTTGCAGGTATTGCCAGACGCGTTCGTTGCCGCGGCATTCCTCCGGCACGATCAGCAGCATCGAACCGTCGGGACGCGACAGCAATTGGCTATTGAACAGGTAGGAACGCACCGCATCATCGACGGTAACGGCCGAACGCGGCACGCACACCGACTGGAATTTCCCACCAACCTTGGCAAGTTTGCTGCTCAGTTCGGCCAGCATCTTCTCGGTCTCGAGGAATGCGTCCTCGTGATAGAACAGCACCTCGCCGTTGCCCACCGCGATTACATCGTTGTGGAAAACGCCCTGGTCGATCACCGCCGGATTCTGTTGGGCGTACACCACGCCCTCTTCGCTCAAGCCATGCAGGCGGGCGACCGCGCGGGACGCCTCGAGGGTCTGGCGCGCCGGGTATTTGTGCGGCGATGGATAACGGCTGTCGAAAGCACTGCGACCGAACACAAAGAATTCGACACCAGCCTCACCATAGGCGCGGCAGAAACGCGTGTGGTTGGCCGCGCCTTCATCGCCGAACTGCGCCACCGCCGGCAAGGCAGCGTGATGAGCGAAGTGCTGCTGGTCGGCAAACATCGCTCCGAGCACACGGCTGGTGGTCGGGTGTTCGATGCTGCGGTGGTATTTGCAATTGAGGTTGGCGGCGGTGAAATGCACGCGGCCGTCGGCGGTGTCGGCACTTGGGCTGACGGTGGCGGCATTCGCGACCCACATGCTCGAGGCCGAGCAACTGGCGACGAGCAGCGGCATCGCTTCCTTCGCCGCCTGCTGGATGACCTGGGCATCGCTGCCGGCAAAACCCAACCGACGCAGGGCCGCCACGTCCGGACGCTCCTGTGGCGCCAGCACACCTTGCTGGAAACCCATTTCCATCAGCGCCTTCATCTTCGCCAGGCCCTGCAGCGCCGCTTCCTTGGGGTTGGACGACTGCTGGCTGTTGCTCTGGGACGCAACGTTGCCGTAGGAGAGCCCGCCGTAGTTATGGGTCGGCCCCACTAGACCGTCAAAGTTGACTTCATAGGATTTCATCAGCGAGGCTCCACGAGAATCTGTTTTTTATAGGCATCAATAACAACTACGGCGCGGCTATCGCGAGCGAACCCGCGATAGCGGTTTTACGCCATCCGCACACCAGGCGTCAGGCTCGCCGGCATGACCAGGCTTGGGGTTTCCAGCGAGGCCACCGGATACGCGCAATAATCCGCCGCGTAGTAGGCACTCGCGCGATGGTTGCCCGAGGCGCCGACACCGCCGAACGGCGCGCTGCTGGCGGCGCCGGTCAGCTGTTTGTTCCAGTTGACGATACCAGCACGACTGTGCAGCCAGAACTGTTCGTAGCGCGCTTGCGAATCCGACAGCAAGCCGGCGGCCAAGCCATATTGGGTGTTGTTGGCCTCGCTGATCGCTGCTGCGAAATCCTTGTAGCGGATGACTTGCAGCAGCGGCCCGAACAGTTCCTCATCGGGGCGCTCGGCCACGGCAGTCACATCGAGAATCCCCGGGGTCAGCAACGCAGCCTGTGGCTGGGGCTGGGTCATGGCCAGCAACGGCACCGCGCCCTTGCCCAGCAAATGATTCTGCGCATCCATCAGCGCTTTCGCCGCGCCCAAGGACACCACCGAGCCCATGAACGGCGCCGGCTGCTGGTCGAAGGCGCCCACCTCGATGGTCGAACTGACTTGCACCAGGCGCTCAAGCAAGGCATCGCCCCACGCCCCTTCCGGCACCAGCAGACGGCGTGCGCACGTGCAGCGCTGGCCGGCGGAAATGAAGGCAGACTGGATGATGGTGTAGACCGCCGCATCGACGTCGGCCACCTCATCCACCACCAGCGGATTGTTACCGCCCATCTCCAGCGCCAGGATCTTGTCCGGCCGACCGGAAAACTGTTGATGCAGCAAATTGCCGGTGCGACTGGATCCGGTGAAGAACAGCCCGTCGATCCCCGGTTCCGCCGCCAGGGCGATACCGGTTTCCCGCGCGCCTTGCAGCAGGTTCAGCACGCCCGCTGGCAGGCCGGCCTCGACCCAGCACTTGACCGTCAGCTCGGCGACTTTAGGCGTCAGCTCGCTGGGCTTGAACAACACGCAGTTGCCTGCCAGCAGCGCGGGCACGATGTGACCGTTGGGCAAATGGCCGGGAAAGTTGTAGGGGCCGAACACCGCCACCACGCCGTGAGGCTTGTGGCGCAGCACGGCGGTGGCGTCGCCCAGGGGGCCGCTCTTCTCGCCGGTCCGCTCACGGTAGCTCTGCACCGAAATTGCCACCTTGTTGATCATGCTGGTGACTTCGGTGGCCGATTCCCACAGCGGCTTGCCGGTTTCCTCACCGATGCAACGGGCCAATTCGTCAGCATGAGTCTTCAGGTTGCCGGCAAACGCTTCCAGTACCTGGATGCGTTCATCCAGCGAGCGCCGCGCCCAGTCCGGGAACGCCTGGCGCGCCGCCTGCACAGCGGACTCCACCTGCGCGGCCGTGGCGCCTTTGCCAGACCACAAGACCTGTTGGGTCACCGGGTTCAACGACTCAAAGACGTCGCCCTGGCCTTCCAGCCAACTTCCAGCGATGTACAGCGATTTCATTATTTCGACTCCCGAGCGGCAGACAACGCCACGGCACGCACTTGATCGCCGGCGTTGAGTTGAAGACGTTTGGCGGTCAGCGGATCGACCACCAGTGTGCCCGCGGCGAAGCGCGCCGGTGCTGCGGTGATGCGGCAGTCTTCACGCTTGCGGTTATGGATGAGGAACGGCGTGGCGTCATCGCCCGGCGTGCCGATGGCCAGCACCAGCGCCTGGCTGTCTTTAATCGCGCGGATCTTGCCGGTCTCGCATTCGACGGCCGGGCCGGCATCGAAGATGTCAACGTAACCCTGGTAGCTGAAGCCCTCGCTCTTGAGCATCGACAGCGCCGGCTCCGTGTCAGGATGAACCTGGCCAATCACGGCCCGGGCATCTTCGGACAGGAAGCAGGTGTACAGCGGGAACTTGGGCATCAGCTCGGCGATGAAGGCTTTGTTGCCCACACCGGTCAGGTAGTCGGCCTGGCTGAATTCCATCTTGAAGAAATGCCGACCCAGGCTTTCCCAGAATGGCGAACGGCCGTTATCGTCGGACATGCCGCGCATCTCGGCGATGATCTTGTTGCCGAACAGCTGTGGAAATTCGGCGATGAACAACAGACGCGCCTTGGCCAGCATCCGGCCATTGAGGCCACTGCGGAAGTCGGCGTGCAGGAACAGCGAGCACAGCTCGGAATTGCCGGTCAGGTCGTTGGCCAGGAACAACGTCGGGATTTCCCGGTAGATGTTCAGTTCCTGGGAAGCGCTGACCGTCAGGCCGACCCGGAAGTTGTACCAGGGCTCACGCAGGCCCACGGCGCCAGCGATGGCGGAAATGCCGACCACGCGGCCGTCATCGTCTTCGAGCACGAACAGGTAGTCCGCATCGCCGCGCCCGGCTTCGCCGCGAAAGGTCTTCTCGGCCCAGCCGACCCGATGCGCCAGGCGCTCTTCGTTGGCCGGCAAGGTGGTCAGGCCGGTACCGGTGCTGCGGGCCAGGGCGATCAGAGCGGGTAAATCGCTGCTGCGTACAGGACGAACGATCATGCTATCTCCTCAAACGGGCCGCTCACGCCACCCGCGAAACTCAGCTTAAGGCGTTAAACCGCTACCAGGCGCACACTGGCGCCCTCGCCGACGCCCAAGGCTTCGGCCGCTTCCATGTCCAGGGTCACTGGCTTGCCCGGCGCGTAATCGAGCTCAAGCAGCACGGCGCGGTAGTCCTGCAACTGGGCGTTGGCCACCAGGTATTGGCGGCCGGCACCCTTGACCGGCTCGCCGATCTTGACCGGCACCACGCGGCTCTGGGCAATCGAACGGATGCCCGAAACGCGCGCATGCAGGGTCGGGCCGCCGTCGAAGATATCGATGTAGTGATCGGTCTCGAAACCTTCGCGCATCAGGATGTCGAAGGTGATCTGCGCCCGAGGATGAACCTGGCCCATGGCTTCTTGGGCGGCGTCCGGCAACAGCGGCACATAGATCGGGTAATGCGGCATCAGCTCAGCAAGGAAGGTGCGGCTTTTCAGCCCGCACAAACGCTCGGCAGCGGCGTAGTTGAGGTCGAAGAAGTTGCGGCCGATGGCGTCCCAGAACGGCGAGTCGCCATTCTCGTCGCTGTAGCCGACGATCTCGGTCACCACCGAATCGGCGAACCGCTCCGGATGGCTGGCAACGAACAGCAGGCGGCCGCGGGAATTAAGCTCCGCCCACGGCGACCCGACCAGTTCCGGCACCACGTAGAAACTCGTCAACAGGCTGTTGCCGGTCAGGTCGTGGCACTGGGAAAGGACGTGGATCTTGTTGTGGATCTTCAGCTCGCGGGACGCATGGACGAAGGTCTCGTTGCGAAAACTGTAGAACGGCTCGGAATAGCCGGCCGACGCGACGATGGCCGAACAGCCCACCAACTTGCCGGTGGCGGTGTCTTCGAGGACGAAGAAATAACTCTCCTCGCCGTTGAAACTGACTTCGGCGGAGAACGAGGCTTCGCTTGCGGCGATCTTGTCGCTCAGGCGTTCCACGTCATCCGGCAAGGAAGTGACACCGATCGGACTGTCCGCAGCCAGACGCTGTACCTCGCCCAGATCAGCCATTTGCGCGGGGCGCATCACCAGCATGGTGTCACTCCTTAACTTGAAATAAACGGGTCGACCGCGAGGCCGATACACAGAGAAAAAATACTCAATGAATGAGCGGCAGCGCGCCGCTCATTCATTGGAGTCGGTTCGGACTGGCGAATCAGGCTTGCGTCAGCTTCGCCGCGGCCCGCTCGAAACGGTCCAGGCCGGCGTCGATGTCGGCGTCTTCCACCACCAGGCTCGGCGCGAAACGAATCACGTCCGGGCCGGCTTGCAGGATCATCAGGCCTTCCTGCTCGGCGGCGTTGAAGATGTCCTTGGCCTTGCCCTTCCAGGCGTCGTTCAGCACGCAACCAATCAGCAGGCCCAGGCCACGCACTTGGGTGAACAGGCCGTACTTCTCGCCGATCTGCTCCAGGCGCGCCTTGAACTTATCGTGCTTGGCGTTGACACCCTTGAGCACCTCGGGGGTATTGATCACATCGATCACCGCTTCGGCCACCGCACATGCCAGCGGGTTGCCGCCGTAGGTGGTGCCGTGGGTGCCGACGACCAAGTGCTTGGCCAGCGCTTCGGTGGTGAGCATCGCGGCAATCGGGAAACCACCGCCCAGGCTCTTGGCGCTGGTGAGGATGTCCGGGACCACGCCGTAGTGCATGTAGGCGAACAGGTGACCGCTGCGACCCATGCCGGTCTGCACTTCGTCGAAGACCAGCAGCGCGTTGTGTGCATCGCACAGATCGCGGGCGCCTTGCAGGTAGGCCAGTTCGGCCGGCAATACACCGCCCTCGCCCTGGATCGGTTCCAGCACCACGGCACAGGTCTTGTCCGAAACAGCCGCTTTCAGCGCCGCCAGGTCGTTGTAAGGAACGTGGGTGATGCCGGTAATTTTAGGCCCGAAACCGTCGGAGTACTTCGACTGCCCGCCAACGTTGACGGTGAACAGCGTGCGCCCGTGGAAACTGTTGAGCGCGGCAATGATTTCGTATTTCTCGCTGCCGAAACGGTCGAACGCAACGCGACGGGCCAGCTTGAAGGCGGCCTCGTTGGCTTCGGCGCCGGAGTTGCAGAAGAACGCGCGCTCGGCAAAGGTTGCGTCAATCAGCTTATGAGCCAGTCGCAGCGCCGGTTCATTGGTGAATACGTTGGACACATGCCACAGCTTGTTGGCCTGTTCAGTCAGGGCGCCAACCAGCGCCGGATGGGCATGGCCGAGTACGTTGACTGCGATACCGCCAGCAAAATCGATCAACTCGCGACCGGACTGGTCCCACACGCGGGAACCGGCACCACGCACAGGAATAAAGGCAGCAGGTGCATAGTTGGGAACCATCACCTGGTCGAAATCGGCGCGTTGTACCGCGGCTTGCTCAACGGACATCGGAGTCTCCTGAAGAGGAACACCCGCCTGGAACTGGCGAGCTTGGTAAGGATTGTAAGGACAGTTTTCGGCCCGGCCTTGCCGCCAAGCGACAACTTCTTATAGCGCCAACCCACGTTTTGCGCGGGTTTACGGCAATGCGACAAATAGCGTCGCAAAGGCGCAGTTTAAACGTTGCCGGTGTATTTGAGGCGCCTGCATCCACATTTCCCTCGGCCATGCAAAGCACACCCTGTGGCGAGGGGATTTATCCCCGTTCGGCTGCGCAGCAGTCGTAAAAGCTGCCAACCGTTTTATTCCTGACCCAACGCGTTGAATGGCTTTGGGGCTGCTTCGCACCCCAGCGGGGATAAATCCCCTCGCCACAGGGTTACATGCCCTACTTATAAAGGGGTTGCGCCAGACCTAGCCCCGTTCGGACGGCACCGAGGACAATTCGAACGGGCTGCTGCTGCGGCGCTGGTTGCGGTCTTCCCGTGGCGTGGCGCCGAAGAAGTTGCGATAGGCGCTGGAGAAATGCGGCCCCGAGGAGAACCCGCAGGACAGGCCGATCTGGATGATGGATTTGCTGGTCTGCATCAACATCTGCCGCGCCTTGTTCAGGCGCAGCTCCAAGTAATACTGGCTCGGCACGCGGTTGAGGTATTGCTTGAAGATCCGCTCCAGTTGCCGGCGCGATACGCACACATGCTGGGCGATTTCGTCGGTGGTCAGCGGCTCTTCGATGTTGGCCTCCATCAGCAGCACCGCCTGGGTGAGCTTTGGATGGCTGGAGCCGAGGCGGTTCTGCAACGGGATGCGCTGGCGCTCGCCGCCCTCGCGAATGCGCTCGACCACCAGCTCTTCCGACACCGCACCCGCCAGTTCCGCACCGTGATCCCGGGCCAGCACCGCCAGCAACAGGTCGAGCACCGACATGCCGCCGCAAGCGCTCAGGCGATCACGATCCCAGTCAAACAGGTGGCTGGTGGCGATGACCTTGGGAAAGCGCTCGGAGAAATCGTCCTGCCAGCGCCAATGCACGGCGGCGCGATAACCGTCGAGCAAGCCCAACTGAGCCAGCGGATAGACACCGGCAGACAGGCCACCGATGACACAACCGGCACGCACCAGCTGCTTGAGTGCACTGCTCAGCGGCGAGGCCAGCGCGGTCGGTGGCTCATCCGCCAGCAGGAACAGCTTCTGCAAGCCCTCGAGCTTGCCGGCCCAAGGCTCGCCCGGTAACTGCCACGCGCCTTCGGCTGGCGGCTCGGCTTGCAGGAACGACAGTTCGTAGACCACGTCCGGATGCACTCGCTGAGCAACGCGCAAGGCCTCCTCGGCCAGCGCCAGCGTCAAGGCTTTTGTGCTGGGCCAAATCAGGAAACCTATTCGATGGGCAGTCATGGCGGGCAATCCGAAGCAAAAACAGTGTTAAAGCCAAAAGCGGCTGCAACCAAATTAGACCATCTGGCGCATGGCGCGCAGCATGATCCAAATCAGGTGCGTAACGGGAGCAATTACTTGAGGCTGCCCGACAAGAATTGTTGCAGGCGCTCCGATTGCGGATTGACCAGCACTTCGCGCGGATTGCCGCTTTCTTCGACGATGCCTTTGTGCAGGAACACCAGTTGGTTCGACACCTCACGGGCAAAACCCATTTCATGCGTCACTACCACCATGGTCCGGCCTTCCAGGGCCAAGGCCTGCATCACCTTGAGCACGTCGCCCACCAGCTCCGGGTCGAGGGCCGAGGTCGGCTCGTCGAACAACATCACCTCAGGCTCCATCGCCAGCGCACGGGCAATCGCCACGCGCTGCTGCTCGCCGCCGGACATGTGACCCGGGTAGGCGTCCTTGCGGTGCGCCACGCCGACCTTGTTCAAATAGTGCTCAGCCTTTTCGCGAGCCTCGGCCTTGGCCACGCCCAATACATGCACCGGCGCTTCCATGATGTTTTCCAGCGCGGTCATATGGGACCACAGGTTGAAATGCTGGAACACCATCGACAGCCGCGAACGCATGCGCTGCAACTGCTTGGGGTCCGCGGCCTTCATGGCGCCATCCTTACCGGCGACCAGCTTCAGCTCTTCGTTATTGAGCAGGATCTTGCCGGCATGGGGTTGCTCAAGCAAGTTGATGCAACGCAGGAAGGTGCTCTTGCCGGAGCCACTGGAGCCGATGATGCTGATCACGTCGCCAGCGGCGGCTTTCAGGGACACGCCCTTGAGCACTTCGTGACTGCCATAGCGTTTATGCAGGTCTTGGACTTCAAGCTTGTACATGCGGTCGGTTCTCACAAAACGTCAATCGTTGAGCAGTCGATCGGATCGATGCGTTATCAGTGCTTGCGCGGGGCCAGGTAACCCAGCCAGCGGCGCTCGGCCAACTTGAACAGGCGCACCAGGATGAAGGTCAGGCACAGGTAGAAAACGCCGGCCGTGATGTAAGCCTCGAACGGCAAGTAGTACTGCGCATTCACCGTGCGCGCGGCACCCGTGATGTCGATCAGGGTCACGATGGACGCGAGACTGGTGGTCTGCAGCATCATGATCACTTCGTTGCTGTATTGCGGCAGCGCCCGGCGCAGGGCCGACGGCAGCAGGATCCGGCGATACAGCTTGTAGCGCGACATGCCCATGGCCTTGGCCGCCTCGATCTCGCCGTTGGGCGTGGCCCGCAGGCTGCCGGCGATGATTTCCGCGGTGTAGGCGCTGGTGTTGATGGCGAACGCCAGGCACGCGCAGAACGTCGCGCTGGACAGCCACGGCCAGAGGAAGCTCTCGCGCACGGCTTCGAATTGGGCCAACCCGTAGTAGATCAGGAACAACTGCACCAGCATCGGCGTGCCGCGGATCACGTAGGTGTAGAGCCACGCCGTCATGTTGACGATCGGCTGCTTGGACACCCGCATCAACCCCAGGGGCAGCGCGGCCAACAGACCAAAGAACAGCGACAGGGCCAACAGCTTCAGGGTGGTGAGCAGGCCGCTGAAGTACAGCGGCAAGGCTTCATAGATGACGTTGTAGTCGAAGATCATAGATCAGCCGCCCTTACGCCTACCGAGTAGCGCTTCTCAAGGTGACGCAATGCCAGCAACGAGACACTGGTAATCACCAGGTACATCGCCGCCACTGCCAGGAAGAAGGTGAAAGGTTCGCGGGTGGCATCCGCCGCCTGCTTGGCCTTGAACATCATGTCTTGCAGGCCCACCACCGAAATCAGTGCAGTGGCCTTGGTCAACACCAACCAGTTGTTGGTGAACCCGGGGATCGCCAGGCGAATCATCTGCGGAACCATGACCCGGAAAAACACTTGGAACCCATTCATGCCATACGCCAAGCCCGCCTCGGCCTGCCCCTTGGGGATTGCCATGAATGCACCGCGAAAGGTTTCCGACAGGTAGGCACCGAAAATGAAACCCAGGGTGCCGATGCCGGCCGCTAGCGGATTCAGGTCGATGTAGTCGTCATAGCCGAGCATTGGCGCGACGCGGTTGATCAGGTCCTGGCCGCCGTAGAAGATCAGCAGGATCAGCACCAGGTCGGGAATGCCCCGGATGACCGTCGAGTACAGGTCGCCCAGCCACGCCAGCCAACGCACCGGCGAGAGGCGCAACGCGACACCAATCAACCCCAGGACGATGGCCAGGGCCATGGACGACAAGGCGAGCTGAAGCGTCAACCATGCGCCATCGAGGATGACAGCCCCGTAGCCTTTCAACATGATTCAGGTCCTCGAAAGTGGGATGAAAAAATGGCGCAAACCGCAGAGATCCTGTTGCTTGCGCCATTTCGCACGAGTGGCGGGACGTAATTACTTGCCGTAGATATCGAAGGCGAAGTACTTGTCCTGGATTTGCTTGTACTTGCCGTTCTCGCGAATGGCAGCGATTGCGTCGTTGATTTTGCCTTTCAGCGCATCGCCCTTGCGAACCGCGATACCGATGCCATCGCCGAAGTATTTCTCATCGGTGAAGGCCGGGCCGACGAACGCAAAGCCCTTGCCCGCGTCAGTCTTCAGGAAACCGTCATCAAGCAGCGTAGCGTCGGCCACGGTGCCGTCGAGGCGGCCAGCGGCCACGTCCAGGTAGATCTCGTTCTGCGAACCGTACGGCTTGATCTCGGCACCCAGCGGGGCCAGGACTTCACGGGCGAAACGCTCGTGGATCGAACCGCGCTGCACGCCGATGTTCTTGCCCTTGAGCTCAGCCAGGCCGTCGCTGACCTGGGTACCGGCCTTCATCACCAGACGAGCCGGGGTGTTGTAGTACTTGTTGGTGAAATCAACGGACTTCTTGCGATCTTCAGTGATCGACATGGACGACAGGATCGCGTCGATCTTGCGCACCTTAAGCGCCGGAATCAGGCCGTCGAACTCTTGCTCAACCCACACGCACTTGACCTTCATCTCTTCGCACAGCGCATTGCCGATGTCGTAGTCGAAGCCGACGATGCTGCCGTCCGGGGCTTTCGAGGCGAACGGAGGGTAAGCCGCTTCAATACCGATCTTCAGCGGTTTTTCATCGGCGAAAGTCGGCAGGGACAGCACGGACAGTGCCAGGGCGCCAAGCAGCACAAGTTTCTTCATCTTGGGACTCCATCGGTAAAGGGCGAAAACGGCAGAGTGAGCAACAGCCCAATATGCGAATGGGTGGAACGAACTTTGGTGCTGCGTCCTAGGAAGCTCACGTTTATTCAACGCAAGCCACGACGAGCGAGTGATCGGCATTCTAACGACAGGCCCGAAGCCGATATTTCTTCAATGCGACAACAAATTACAGAAGCACCGAGAAAGCTGTTCGAGCACATTGACAGCCCCGCAAAATCATGCAAGAGCAAAAGAAAGGGAACCGATCCATGCTGCAAATAGCGGGCCCATTATTCGCAAACCCTTCTAATCCGGCAAGCACAGCGTGTCGGCTTGTTTTCCGAGACGCCTGGAGCCGCCCTATATCGCGGCTTGGCGTTTCACATCGCCCCGTTGTGGCGCCTTTGGTTACACATTTCGAAACACCGGTAACGCTCGGATATATCTCACTTTAAACGCCGATATTTATTCATCCACCAAACCCGTGACGAGGGAGCTTACTCCCGCTGGGCTGCGCAGCGGCCCCAAAAGCCAGGCACCGCGGTCGTTCAGTCATACCGCACCGACCGATCATCCTATCTATTCACACACCGAACCCGTGGCGAGGGAGCTTGCTCCCGCTGGGCTGCGCAGCAGCCCCAAAAGCCAGGCACCGCGATCCTTCAGTCATACCGCATTGGCCGGTTTACGACTGCTGCGCAGCCGAGCGGGAGCAAGCTCCCTCGCCACAAAGGCACCACACTTCAAGCCCTCCCAGCGCGCCCATAAAAAAAGCCCCACCCGGCAAATACCGGGCAGGGCTTTTCGGTGCTACACGCGACCGTCAGGCCACGTTCATGGTCTTGTGCGTCTCGATCAGGTGCGCAACGACGCTTGGGTCGGCCAGGGTGGAGATATCACCCAACCCGTCATACTCCGCCGTGGCGATCTTGCGCAAGATACGGCGCATGATCTTCCCGGAACGGGTTTTCGGCAGCCCTGGCGCCCACTGGATCACGTCCGGCGAAGCAATCGGCCCGATCTCCTTGCGCACCCAGTTCTTCAGCTCCAGGCGCAGGGCCTCGCTGGTTTCTTCGCCGGCATTGAGGGTGACGTAGACATAAATGCCCTGCCCCTTGATGTCGTGCGGCACACCCACCACCGCCGCTTCGGCGACTTTCGGGTGGGCGACCATGGCGCTTTCGATCTCGGCGGTGCCCATGCGATGGCCGGACACGTTCAGCACGTCATCCACCCGACCGGTGATCCAGTAGTAGCCGTCTTCGTCGCGACGCGCACCGTCACCGGTGAAGTACATGCCGCTGAAGGTCTTGAAGTAGGTATCGACAAAACGATCATGGTCGCCGTACAGGGTACGGGCCTGGCCTGGCCAGGAATCGAGAATCACCAGGTTGCCTTCGGCGGCGCCTTCGATCAGGTTGCCGAGATTGTCCACCAGCGCCGGCACCACGCCAAAGAACGGACGCGTGGCCGAACCCGGCTTCAACGCCGTGGCGCCTGGCAGTGGGCTGATCAGCACGCCACCGGTTTCGGTCTGCCACCAGGTGTCGACGATCGGGCAACGCTCCTTGCCGACATTCTTGTAGTACCAGCCCCATGCTTCCGGGTTGATCGGCTCGCCCACCGATCCCAACAGGCGCAGGCTGCTGCCATCGGCGCCTTCGACGGCGGCGGTGCCTGAGGCCATCATCGCGCGGATGGCGGTCGGCGCGGTGTAGAGAATGTTGACCTTGTGCTTATCGATGACCTTGGCCACCCGGGTGATGTCCGGGTAGTTCGGCACGCCTTCGAACATCAGTGTGGTCGCGCCATTGGCCAGCGGGCCGTAGACGATATAGCTGTGGCCGGTGACCCAACCCACGTCGGCGGTGCACCAGTAGACCTCGCCCGGCTTGTAGTCGAACACGCGCTCGTGAGTCAGCGCCGCGTAGAGCAAGTAACCGGCGGTGGTGTGCTGCACGCCCTTGGGCTTGCCGGTGGAACCGGAGGTGTAGAGGATGAACAGGGCTTCTTCGGCGCCCATTTCCTTTGGTGCGCAAACGGTGCCGGCCACCTTCATCAGGTCTTCGTACCAGATGTCCCGGTGCTGGTTCCACTTGATGCCACCGCCGGTGCGCTTGCACACGATGACTTTCTGGATGCTGCTGGTTTCCGGGTTGGTCAGCGCGTCATCGACGTTGGCCTTGAGCGGGATCTTCTTGCCGGCGCGAATGCCTTCGTCGGCGGTGATCACCACTTTGGATTTGCAGTCGATGATCCGGCCAGCCAGCGCTTCAGGGGAGAAACCGCCGAACACCACCGAGTGAACCGCACCAATCCGGGCACAGGCCAGCATCGCGACCACGGCTTCAGGGATCATCGGCATGTAGATGGTCACCACGTCGCCGCGATGCACGTCCTGGCCGCGCAGGGCGTTGGCGAACTTGCAGACTTCTTCGTGCAGCTCGCGATAGGTGATGTTGCGGCTCTCGGCAGGGTCATCGCCCTCCCAGATAATCGCAATTTGATCGCCGCGCTCGGCCAGGTGACGGTCGAGGCAGTTGTAGGAAACGTTCAAGGTGCCGTCGGCGAACCACTTGATGTCGACATGGTGATCGTCGAAAGAAGTCTGTTTCACCGTGGTGAAAGGCTTGATCCAGTCGAGGCGCTTGGCCTGCTCGCGCCAGAAGCCATCCGGGTTGACGACCGACTGCTGGTACATGGCTTTATAGGTCGCCTCGTCAGTCAGCGTATTGGCCGCTACCTCGGGACGAACGGGATACACAGAAGCCGCACTCATCTTTCTTACCTCGGTGACAATAGTTGTTTTTGTATGGTTCCGTTGTAGCTTGGGGCGGGCCTATAGAACCATTCGACGATGGTAGTAACAAGTCCCTACAAAATGTCGGTACTAACGTGCAACTGCGCCCTGGAAACGCTCCTTTGCGAGAACCAGCTTGCTCGGGATCCGCCAGGGTCTTAGCGCTTCTTGAGCCGATTATTGCCAGAACGATCAATAGTGTTTATCAAAACCGAGCCTGTTTAGCCCTGCCCTCGTCTCCTAAAATCAGCCTCGCCAACCGGCAACAAAGATTGACGCAACACAGCCCCCACGAAGGCCGTTGATCGAACTTTCCCAACATCTGTTCCACACGCAGCCCCAAAAAGGCTGCGTGAGCCAACTCGACCTCAAAAGGTGAAATTCAAATGAAAGCTTTATGGGTTCTGGTCCTCGGCAGCCTTTGCGCCACCGCAATGGCTGGCGAAACCCCACTCAATGCCGCGCAGCAAAAACCGGCGATTGAGGACTACAGCTACTCCACCCACCTGGACGTTGCCAAAGTCATCTCCATGAGTACGATCCCGGACGTCTGCGAAGTGGTCCCGGCCCAAATGGAATACGCCGATTCCAACGGGCAGCGCCATATCCTGCGCTACCGCGTCATGGGCAACGGCTGCTCCGCCGATTGATCACAACTGGCGTTTTCCAAGGCCCGATTCCGGTCGGGCCTGGTTGTGTCTGGAGCAACAAAAAACCCTCATAAACCACAACATGTAGTGCAGAACCGCAAAAACCGATCATTTTCTGATCAAAAATATGCGTCCTCCAACCCATGCAAAAAAAATCTTCAACGGCCAAAGCCTTGTAAACCCTCGCTCCCACGGGGATATCTCCCCCGCCACCTCTTCTGTGAGCTATTTCGCCGCACCACGTAGGCAAAAAAGTCCTTATAATGCCGCCTTATACGGGCCTGCAATATTCCCTTACAGGGGTCAAAGCCAGCCTGAAGCCCACGCAACGGTCGACACGCCGGTGCGTTCACAGCCGCTTCAGTGAATCCGTACATTTTTCTGTTTATTGCCTGCGTCAGCTGCTGCAACAAACGATTTTCCAAGATCCACCGCGGCCAGTAGGCCTTTCAATGGGCATCTGGCCCTCACGCAGGAGACGACACGTCATGCTGAGCTGGGACGAATTCGACAAAGAAGACGGCGGCGAAGTCGCGGTAAAAGGCGCCAACGCCGGCCACGCTTCTGAAGCCAACATGGACCGCCTCGACAGCGCCGGCGGTGCCGCCGCGCTCGAAGCCCGCGCCGTGACGGCCAGCGACTCGGCCGCGATCATTCGCGCCAAGGCCGCCCTCGACAAACTCGACGTTGCCGAAGGCCTCGCCGAACTCGAAGGCGCCTCCGCCCGTGTCGCCGTCGATGAAAAGCGCATGATCAACTGCCGCGCCGACCTCAACCAGCTCGTGCCTTTCAAGTACGACTGGGCTTGGCAGAAGTACCTGGACGGCTGCGCAAACCACTGGATGCCGCAAGAAGTCAACATGACCGCCGACATCGCCCTCTGGAAAGACCCGGAAGGCCTGACCGACGACGAACGCCGCATCGTGATGCGCAACCTGGGCTTCTTCTCCACCGCCGATTCCCTGGTTGCCAACAACCTGGTCCTGGCCGTGTACCGCCTGATCACCAACCCGGAGTGCCGCCAGTACATCCTGCGCCAGGCTTTCGAAGAGGCGATCCACACCCACGCCTACCAGTACTGCATCGAATCGCTGGCCATGGATGAAGGCGAGATCTTCAACATGTACCACGAGATCCCATCGGTCGCGAAAAAAGCCGCCTGGGGCCTGAAATACACCCGTTCGATCTCCGATCCGAAGTTCGAAACCGGCACCCCGGAAACCGACAAAGAGTTGCTGCGCAACCTGATCGCCTACTACTGCGTCCTGGAAGGCATCTTCTTCTACTGCGGCTTCACCCAGATCCTCTCCATGGGCCGCCGCAACAAGATGACCGGCGTCGCCGAGCAGTTCCAGTACATCCTGCGCGACGAATCCATGCACCTGAACTTCGGCATCGACGTGATCAACCAGATCAAAATCGAAAACCCACACCTGTGGGATGCCGAGATGAAGGAAGAAGCAACCCAGATGATCCTGCAAGGGACCCAGCTGGAAATCGAATACGCCCGCGACACCATGCCTCGCGGCGTACTGGGCATGAACGCGGCGATGATGGAGGACTACCTCAAGTTCATCGCCAACCGTCGTTTGTCGCAGATTGGGTTGAAGGAAGAGTATCCGGGGACGACGAATCCGTTCCCTTGGATGAGCGAGATCATGGACTTGAAGAAAGAGAAGAATTTCTTTGAGACGAGAGTTATTGAGTATCAGACGGGTGGGGCTTTGAGCTGGGATTGATTTGAAAGAAAAATCCTAGGCTCCACGCGTAACTAAAAACCCCGTGAAAACGGGGTTTTTGTATTTCTACGGGGCCAAAACTGCGTTTAACTCTGGGACCGGTACGCTACCTTTACCCTACGCAAAACTCAGAATCGTTCCGTATTGACGCCGTATCGCCTCGTTACCTATCTTGGTCGCAGGTGCCTAAGAAACGCCCAACGTAGTAGCTAATCGCCGAACATAGAACCGCGTACTGTCTAAGGACATTTGCAGTTCTGTGTGAAGAAGAAGCTAGTTGGGATTTCTTACATCCTCTACGTCGGGCTCGCGCCATACCCTTCTAACGTAGAGGTCGTTATGCCCACGAAAACGCAGCTCTGTTCTCCGTGTACCTCGGAGACCCATCATGTCTGATGCTTACATTCCGGCGGTTTTTACCCGTCACAACGTCCATCTTCATGCCCTCTTGGTTGAAAACCAGGCTTGGTTCAGCGCCTCCGATTTGGGTCGCTTGATGAGCAAGCACCTCGATGAACGCATGACCCGCAAGCTTGACGCTGACCAGCGCCGGATGATGCTCGTGCATGTCCACGGCTTGACCGAAGAGCGCCTGATGCTGAGCGAGTCGGGCGTCTATGCGTTGCTGGTTTATCACTACTGCCCTGAGTATCGATTGCTGCGTGAGTGGATCACGCATCAGGTAGTGCCAACCCTGCGGGATGAGCGCTACTCGCATAAGGTGGAACGGCCGATGTTGAGCGTGTTGGATTGGCCGAAGATGTCGCTCTGCATGCTGCACTGGCAAGATGAGCCTTGGATTCGCTTGCGGGATATGCCGGCGGTGCTGGTGGATGATCCGTTTAGTCAGCATGAGTCCTGGTGGCGGAAAGCCTCTCGGGTTTTGCGAGGGTTTTGAGCATTCAATCATTAGCTGCCGTCCGTGTTCGGGCGGCGGTTTTTTGTTTGGGATTTGGAGTTGGGGCTGCTGCGCAGCCCAGCGGGAGCAAGCTCTCATGGAACAAATTGCAACTATCTGATTTTTAAGGCTGAAAATACATATCGATCGTTCCCATGCTCCTGCGTGGGAATGTTGCCAGGGACGCTCCGCGTTCCGCTTCTGGAAGGTGACGCAGAGCGTCACGGGATGCGTTCCCACGCAGAGCGTGGGAACGATCAAAAACAGATATGTCGTAGACGGCGCTCCAGTTCCCTGCGCGACAGCGCAGCGTCGAAGACGCGGCGGCCGGTCCCTCGCCACAGTTCATATCAGGGCGCAGCGTGGGCGGCAGGCTTGATGGCCGGATTGATTTTGGGAGTCGCGAGCAAATCCACACACAGGGATTTTGTGGTGTGTTGAAACTTCGGATGCATCCCGCCCTGCCCTTCGGTATTAATACACTTCCTCTCACGGACCCGAGCCCCGATGAAATTCGACACTGCCTACTGCCTCAGCCTCGATGCCAAGCTTTCGATCTATGACGTTCGGGATTTGAATTTCGATGAGACCATGGCCTTCGATTCGGCGAAGGAGCGCTTTCAGTGCCCCAACGATAGCTGTCGGGCGGCGTTTGATGAGGAGAATCGGCTGACGACGTTCAACGCCAAGAACGTCAATTACATCCGCACGCCGCATTTCAAGAACCAGCCTACTACCCGGCATATCGAGGGCTGTCGTTATGTCAGTCCGAAAACGCCGGGATTGGGTGTAGAAAACGGCGAGGCGGAAACGGATGACGGCCGCGAGGAGCATTTTCCGTCGGAGCTGTTGCTGACTCGGCGTCAGTACGTGCGCAAGCCTTCGGATCTGCCGAAGGATGTTGACGCGACTCGACCTACGCCCCCCACCCTATCGTCCCACGGCGATGACGCCCAATCCGCCCAGGACTCGACACCCGACAAGACCAGCGTCTTCGCCCACCCGGTGGAGTGTTTCGTCTCGAACTTCGCCGACAAGGACCTGCTCAAGAGCAAGCCGCTGAAGATTGGCGAGCACACGGCGCCCTATGGGTCGTTCTTCAAGAAGATTGATTACTTGCAGGACAACAAGGGTTTGATTTACTGGGGCAAGATCAAGGAGATCAAGGATTACACGCTAAGCTTTCGCATCGATTTCGAAGCAAAGGTCTGGTTCAAGCAACCGGACGAGGCGAAGAAGAAGCCTTACTCGGTCAACGTTTACCTGAGCAAGAAGCTGATCGATAACTACCGCAAGCGCAAAGCGTTCCTGGCAGAGATCAAGTATGCCATCGACAGTGACGCGCCGTTGTATTGCTTCTTTTATGGCGTCACGCCGGAGTTGAAGCAGGTGCCGAGCAAGAAGAACCCCGAGCAGACGTTCGGGGTGTTCAGTGCCAATATCGAGAACCTGGATCACTTCATTATTCGGGAGGCACCGGGGTTGGCCGATAAGTGATTTCGCCTTAGGCTAGCTGTAGCGCTACGCCTTCTTCATTGCGCTTCTTGAGCAAGTTGCCGTTCGTACGCCCGCATCTCCCGCTTCACTTCCATGCGCCGCTCACGTGCGGCCTGGGCGGCGGACTCATCCAAACCGCCATAACGCCGCAACCAGTGAACGATCATTTCCTCGTCCGGGTAGTAATAATCCTTATGCCCCTTACTGCTTCTGGGGGTGTCGTTCATATTGCCGTCGAAGCGGCCTGCAGAGAACTCATCAGAGGGTAACGTGCCCCATTCGGCGGCACAGTCCTCAAAAATCCAGGAAATCTCGTTGAGGTGCTTTTGCGCACCACGGTGGCCACGTTTATAAAAGATGTACTCACGACAACTTTCCTGGAAGCGCTCCATCATCGCTTCATCATCGACCCAGCGAAGAAGGTCGTGCTGCCCCGCGTGACGCATCAGGCCATTGATCCATCGTTCGGAAAAACGCTGAACAAAACCTTCAACGTCCGCTTTTTTAGCCCCGGCGAAAATCATGCAGTAACGGGTTCGCACGTGGATGACGAACAACACCTGTTTGCGTTGCACAGTGATCACATGAACCAGACATTGTTCGTCGAGCTCACCCAGCTCATCGTCCTCGATAACAGGTGATGGTGGTTTCTCTACCGGGGTGACTTTCTTACCTTTGCTCACACGGCTGAAAAAGTTGCTGGCCGCTTCGGTGCAGTTGAAGATCAGCATTCAAATTCTCGGAAATATTAGAAACGCTAGGCGTCGTCGGCCCATTCAATCTCGAAGGGTCGGCGAACAGCGTCAGAGACCCTTTCAGTAACTCTTCACTCAGAACCGTCAATTCTTGATCGCTCAGCAGGTCGTACGCAATCAGCAATCTCAAAGATAAAGAGATGTCTCGATGTCGACCTACGTTGAACGCCACCGCCAAGCTCTTGTCCCGATCTCGCATGAGGCCTTAGAGCGTGCGGTATCGAGCGTGAGCTGATAAGGCTTCGTTCTGAGCCACCGTCTGGGCATCCGAAAGAACGCCTTGGCAGAAGCGTTCCAACGCCAGCTCGCTGAGCTCGTTGTAATGCTTCCAGTCACTGTCGGATATCGACATGCCACCCTCCTTCAACCAGACATCGAGCAACGCTGCATGGAGATTTTATTGTATTGATATGCCCAGCATCACAACGACCAACAATCCAATATAGACCCAGGCATGAACCCCATCCGGTATCCGCCCGATCCATGGCGTTGCCAGACGGATACCCAATAGCGCGCCCAGTGTGAGCACAGCGAACGCCATCAAGTCGACGTAACCGACAAACCACGGCCCCGAATCAAACTCGGCAACCCCGGCCATGGCCATGTAAGTCAGTGTCCCGGCCACCGCAACCGGCAAGCTCAACGGGTTGGCCATGGACGTCGCGCGGGACATGTTCAGCCCGCAACGGCGCAATAACGGCACCGTCATGACGCTGCCGCCCACGCCCAGAAAAGTGGCGATGGTGCCGATGCTGATCCCGCCCGCCGAGACCTCTGCCCAGCCCAATCGGCGTGGGACTACGGCGTCAGACTGTGTCAGAAAACCGCGTCGGAACAAGCAGTCCAGAATGGTCACGCCCAAATAAATGATGAAGGCATAGCGAATGACTTCGCTACTTGCCCACATCGCGGCAACAGCTCCGACGATAGCGCCCAGGCCGATGAAGCCGCCCAACGGCCACACGTAGTGACGAACGATGTTCCCAGCGCGGTGATGCTTCACGGTGGCGATCAGTGAGTTGACGATCATGACGCAGGTCGAGGTAGCCACGGCAATGTGCATTGCAGATTGGCCGATGGGGTCGTCGGCACCGTGGCTGACGGTGAGCATGCGGTACAGCAAGGGCACCACGACGAATCCGCCGCCGAAGCCAAACAACACGGCCGTCACGCCACTCAGGCAGCCGAAGCATAAAAGCGATACATAAAACATCGAGGCGAATCCGGGAATGGAAAGGCCTTCACGATAGGGACGCGACGCTTGGCCCGCTGTAGCAAACAGGCCAATAATATTCGCGTTTACGCCAATCATGAGTGGCCAACCGATGCGCAACAGTTCGATCGATCTCTTGGATGCGATACCCCGGAGCGTGGTTGCCATCGGCACCGATTACGCTCATGGGCAAGTGCTGCCGTTGCATCGCCATCGCCGCGCACAATTGCTCTACGGCGCCACCGGGGTCATGCGGGTCAGCACGGCGGACGGCAACTGGGTGGTGCCGCCGCAACGGGCGGTGTGGATCCCGCCCGGGGTTGCCCATGAGGTGCTGATGCTGGGCGTGAGTACACGCAGCTTGTACATCGAACCGGACGCGGTAACTGCCATGGACACGCGGTGCCAGGTCATCAGCGTATCGCCCCTGATGCGTCAGTTGTTGATGGAAGCCGTCGAGCTTGCGCCGGACTACGACGAGGCTGGACGGGACGGTGCGTTGATCGATCTGCTGTTGCATGAATTGCTGCGCAGCGCCCACCTTCCGCTGCACCTTCCGCTACCCAAGGATCCGCGCCTGCTCAGCCTGTGCCAGGCGTTCCTGGAACGCCCCGACGCCCATGCCTCGCCCGTGGAATGGGCGGCGCAAGTGCATATCAGCCTGCGCTCGTTCAATCGCCTGTTCAGCCGGCAGACCACGTTGAGCTTCAGTCAGTGGCGGCAACAGGCGTGTGTGATGTCGGCGTTGGCCCGGTTGGCTGAAGGGGATTCGGTAACACGCATAGCCTTGGATCTCGGCTACGACAGCCCTGCGGCATTCTCCACGATGTTTCGTCGTGTGCTGGGTCACGCCCCAAGCGCCTGGCTGGAGAAGACCGCCGGTCATTGATCAAAAAAATGAGATTGATCGGGATTCAAAACAACTGTACAAAAACACAGTTCTTTTTCATCCCACAGCTTTGGAGCCCCCCATGGCCTCTCTCGCAATCAAAACCACCCTGGAACGCATCGCTGTCTATCAATTCACCCCTGCTCACAGCCAGCAGGCCCGAGCCATGCTGGGCTGGAGTGTCGAAGAGCTGTCGCGACAGTCCGGCGTCTCGGTCCGGGCCATTCGACGCTTCGAGGCCGGTGGCGAGCTGCTTGACGTGACGCGCCTGGCGCTGGCCTTCCGGCTGGAGGCCGAAGGGTTGGTGTTCTTCCCGGGTTTCGCTCCGGGACGCGGCATGAATATCAAGGGCGCCACGCCAGATCCGATGGAGCGGCCGGACTACGCAATGATCGAATAAACGAGTCGGGGCGTCAGGCCATGCCGGTCTGGTTCTGATAAGCCGACGGCTCCACGTCCAGCCACCAGGCTCGGCCACGTTGCGGTTGCGTCAGGGTGAATGCTTCGCCCATTTGCGGCGTGGTGATGCAAACGTTGCGCTCCCAGGCGAGGGCCAAAATGCGGTCGAAGGGTTCATACCAGGCATGCATCGCCAAATCGAACGTGCCGTTGTGGATTGGTAGCAGCCAGCGGCCTTTGAGGTCGATGTGGGCCTGCAAGGTCTGCTCCGGCTGCATGTGGACATGCGGCCAATCGACGTTATAGGCGCCGGTCTCCATCAGCGTCAGGTCGAAGGGCCCGTATTGCTCGCCGATGCGTTTGAAACCGTCGAAGTAACCGCTGTCGCCACTGAAGAAAATTCGCCTGTCGCCATCGATCATTACCCATGAGGCCCATAGCGTGCCGTTGCTGTCGAACAGGCCGCGCCCCGAAAAGTGTTGGGACGGTGTGGCAACGAATTCGATGCCCGCCACCTCGGTGCCTTGCCACCAATCCAACTGGCGCACCTTCCCGGCGTCGATACCCCATTTGACCAAGGTATCGCCCACGCCAAGCGGTGCGAGGAAATAGCGAGTCTTGGCAGCGAGTTTCAGGATGGCGTGCTGGTCGAGGTGGTCGTAATGGTCATGGGAAAGGATCACCGCTTCGATCGGTGGCAGCTCCTCGAGGCTGATGGGCGGCTGATGAAAACGCTTCGGGCCGGCCCACTGCACGGGCGAGGCGCGCTCGGAGAAGACCGGGTCGGTCAGCCAGAATTTGTCCCGTAGCTTGAGCAACACGGTGGAATGGCCGAGACGGAAGACGCTGTGGTTCGGCGCCGCCAGCAGAGCGGCGCGAGTCAACGGTCGAACGTCGATGGTGCCCGCGGGCCGCGTGTTGCGCGGTTTATGGAAGATCATGTTCCAGATGACGCGCAAGGTCGTGCCAAAACCCTCACGTGGCGTAACGGCATGATTGCGGTACTTGCCCTGTTCATGCCGCGATGAGGGATTTTCGGTCGAAGAAAAAGGTGTGGTCATGGTGCGATGACTCCAAGGGCGTCGGCACGTTGCGCTTCGCCGTTGTGGGACGCTGGATGGCTGTTGCGATGCGCGCACAGCCGCCCGACTGAAAAACTACACTACATGGTGTAGTTTCTAGATTGCATGAATCGCCTGGACAAGTAAACTGCCGGGTGTAAGTTCTTTTTTTCCTACCGACGAATGCCCATGACCGTACCGCAGCGCCTTACTGAGCGAAAACGCGAAGCCATCCTTCAATCCGCAATTGCGGAGTTTCGCAACAGCGGTTTCGAGATCACCAGCATGGACAGGATCGCGGCGACTGCCGGCGTCTCGAAACGCACGGTGTATAACCACTTCCCCAGCAAGGAAGCGCTGTTCGCCGAAATTCTGAATCGACTATGGAACAGCATCACGGCAGAGCAGCTCACCCCGTACAGCCCGGATCAGCCGTTACGCGATCAGCTTCGAACGCTGCTTCAAGCCAAACTGCACATGCTGGCGGACGAGAATTTTCTCGACCTGGCGCGCATCGCCATCGCCGCAACGATCCACTCCCCTGAGCGGGCCCAAGACATGGTTGCGCGCATGGGCGAGCGCGAAGAAGGCTTGGCCGTCTGGATTCGCATGGCCCAGGCCGCCGGCCGATTGAAACCAGTTGACCCGGCATTTGCTGCCCAACAGATGCACGGGCTGATCAAGACATTCGCGTTCTGGCCGCAGATTTCCATGGGGCAACCGAGCCTTGCATCGCCTGAACAGGCCCAGGTGATCGAATCGGCCTTGGACATGTTCCTGGCCTGTTACCAGCGCTGAACCTCAGCTGCGCCGCAGAGTGCGTCCCAGTTCATCGAACAGCGTCACCACCGAGCGCAACGCGCGGCAGTCCGGTCGGGTCAGGAGCCAGAGCGCCGTGTCGTGCCCGGCCAATGGCTCGCCAATGGGCGTCAGGCCGTGGTTGCCATCAATCAAAAAGTCCGGCAGTGCCGCCACCCCCAAACCAGCCCGCACCAGTTCGGTGACCGAAAGCATGCTATTGCAACGATAGGCCGGCACCACGCCGGGCAAGTGCTGGCGGCGCCAGGCCACGGTGGGGTGATCGGGCAGGAAATCGTCCGGTGCGATCCAAGTCATCGACGCCAGGTCCCGCAGACTCGTCGAGCGCAGATACGCGTCGCCAGCACATACCCGATAAACCACATGGCCCAAATTGCGCCCCACCAGATGTTCCGGTGGCGCAAGGGTCAGGCGCAAGGCAATGTCGGCATCGCGGCGGCTGAGGTTGGCGAAGTCGTTCGAGGTGCTCAGCTCCAGCGTCAACGCTGGATAAGCGGGCATGAATCGCGCCAGCGCGGGCAACAGCAATGCCTGCAGGACCGCATCGGTACACGTCAGGCGCACCGTGCCGCTGACCACCTGGCCACCCTGCTCCACGCCGACGCGCGCGGCCTCCAACGCCTGTTCGGCACGCTCGGCCTGCTCCGCCAACGCCTGGGCAAGGCTTGTGGGCAAATATCCAGCACGGCTCTTTTCAAACAATGGCTGGCCCAGGGCCGCCTCCAGCCGACGGACCGAACGAAACACCGTCGATACGTCCACGTGCAATAGCCGAGCGGCCCGGGCCAGCGAACCGCCACGGACCAGCGCGAGGATCAGCGACAGGTCGGGATAGTCGAGACGATAGTGCGTCGCTGCATTCATCACTTGGGTAAACGCCAATATTGATTGCACAAACGCCAATTTATAGTGGCGCCCAGGAATCAACAAGCGGCGAGCCTCCCATGGAAAATCAGCATCCGTTAAACATCGCCCTGGTCGGCGACCACGACCCACACATCACCGCGCACCGGGCGATCCCCCTCGCACTTGAGCTGGCTGCCAAGCAAACCGGTCATTCCATCCGTTTACAATGGCTGGCAACGCCGCTCATTACCGAGAACGCTGTGCTGGAGCACTTCGACGGTGTCTGGTGCGTGCCCGGCAGCCCTTACCAAAACGAAGACGGCGCCTTGCGTGCCATTCGTTTTGCCCGCGAACAGCGTCGCCCTTTCTTGGGCACCTGCGGCGGCTTTCAACATGCTGTGCTGGAATATGCCCGCAACGTAATGGGCTGGGTCGATGCCGTTCATGGTGAAACCTCACCAGAAGCGGAACGAGCACTGCTGACGCCGCTGAGCTGTGCCCTGGTCGAAACCATCGACAGCTTGCAGCTGGAAGCGGACTCGTTGATTGCCAAGGCCTATGGTCGCCGGACGGTTTTCGAGGGCTACCACTGCCGTTTCGGCGTCAATCCACACTTCGAGCGAGACTTGCTGAGCGAACGCTTGCATGCCGTCGCCCGGGATTCGGCCGCCGACTTGCGCGCTGTAGAGTTGCGCGATCATCCGTTCTTTGTCGCGACGCTGTTCCAGCCCGAGCGTGCTGCGCTGGAAGGACGCGTACCACCGCTGGTCCGCGCGTTTGTCGAAGCCTGCGCCATGGCGCAGGCATAGCCTCCAACAGACAACACCGAACCGGTTCCCTGGCCAACTCGAGACTCTTGGCTCAGCCCTCTACCAACTGCCGCATCGCCAGGATTTCCGGCAGATCGCTGCGCGCCATGTACACCCGCAACGGTTCGGTAATGTTGATACGGTCGTCGATATTCTGGTCCAGCAGCAACTGGATCCGCCCACGCTTGAGGGTCAGGGTGTCATCGGCCGCTGGGGTCCAGACAAATTCACTGGTGGGGATGATGCCGTCGTCGGCCACATCCATACCGAAAGAGTCTTCGCTGAAACGCACAATGTACTGGCCAGTCTTACGGTTCAGGCCGACAAAACCCTTGAGTTGATCGGCGGCCTGGCAGATGAGTGTCGAAGTGGTGCGCATGGTAAACCTCATGGATGCGTCCCGCAGGACGTCTGATCGATGGTTTACACGCAAGACAAGCGAATGCTGGTTTAAAAGCTTCCCTCTGTTGGGGAATTGCTGTTGCCAAGATTACTGTAAAGCGACCTGAAAAAGCATCGCAATATGCCATTCGACGCATCCTCGACTAAACGAGCCTGACGAACCGGAAAGCGTCGAAAGAACAATCGACCAGTCCCGGTCATCAGGCCAATACCTCGACTAGGGTCTGAACGTTGGATGGACCAGTTTCAACGAGGCTTGTTCATAGGCATAAGCAAGCGCTAATAACCCGGCGTCTCCCCACATGGAACCGATAAACGATATGGACGTTGGCACACCGCCCGGTTCTACACCCGAGGGTACCGTGATAACAGGGTAACCCGCTATTGCCGCGCTCGGCTGGGAAATACCGCCGTCAAAGTCGGCCACCATGGCATCCAGCGTGTCATCGTTAAATCGTGCATCGATCATGCTTTTAAAGCTGGCCTGGATCGGCAGCCATACGGCATCTATTTGTTCTTCACTCCACGTTTGCGCATTGGCTTGCTCGAGCATCCGCTGGCCATAGTTGCCTTCCCCCGGATTTTGCTCGTTGAAAGTAATCAGATTATTCAGGGTCGCGATTGGCAAACCGCTGCGAGTGTTCAAGTAAGCCTGCAATTCGAGCTTCATCCCAGCCATCATTACTTGAAAATAATCACTCATGTCTGGAAGGCTCAAGGTCACTGGAACGAGGGTCGCTCCTTTACCCTGAATGGCTTTTAGCGCTGTGCAAAACTGAACACCGAGGTCGTGCACCATCCCGTTACCTAAGTCGCATTGCGAACGATCCTGGGTAGTCATAACGGTTGGCCATAGTGGAAAGGTAGCGCTGCGCGTTTCCTCATTATTCAGGACCACGCCAATCCGTTTCCCTTGCAACGCCTCGGTAGATAAAGCGCTGGTGTAATCCGTGTCTTGGGGAGCATCGGCGGTAGGCGGGTCGGTTGGATCGGCGCCCGCCAGGTGGTTCAACAGCAAAGCGACATCGTAGACCGTACGGGCCATCGGCCCGGGGGTATCCTGCCGCCGGGTAATTGGAATGACACCGGAGCGACTCACCAAGCCAAGACTGGGCTTGAGACCAACGATCCCATTGTCAGCAGACGGGCAGATGATCGAGCCATTGGTCTCAGTGCCGACTGAAAGTGGCGCAAACCCCGCAGCCAGAGCGGAAGCCGGGCCAGAGCTGGAACCGCAGGGGCCTGCGCTTAACACGTGGGGGTTGAGCCCTTGTCCACCCCGACCGCTCCAACCCCGTGGCGCTTCTGGATCCCTCATGCCAGCCCACTCGCTCATGTTGGCTTTGCCCAGGATGATGGCGCCGGCGTCGCGCAGCTGCTGGATGACGAACGCATCTTGCGCGGCCGGCAACCCTGCCATCGCCAGAGAACCGGCGGTGGTCTGCATCAAGTCTGCGGTGTCGATATTGTCTTTGATCAATACCGGAATACCGTGCAGTGGGCCTCGAATGCTACCGCTCGCGCGCTCACTGTCACGTAACGCTGCGTCTGCCAGAGCCTGAGGATTCAGTTCGAGAACCGCTTTGAGGTGAGGGCCTTCCTTGTCCAGAGCCTGGATCCGATTGTTCAGATAGTTCACCAGCTCTACCGAAGTAAGTTGGTTGTCAGTCAGTCTTTGATTGAGTTCCGTGACATTCAAATACTCATAGGCCTGGCTGTTATCTTCACTTATTGAAGACTGCGCCTGAACAGCAAAAGCAATGAAAGATAGAACCCCTAACTTAGTCATCCACCCGGTGTATCGATTAGTCATGTCAGTCCCTTGATATGGAATACGAGCGAGCCGTTTCGCTCTGCTGCTCATAGTAAGAGCCCAGAAAAACAAAGGCACCGTTGGAACTGTTAAGCCATATTGCTCGATTTTTAGCCGAGCCAGACAAGCCAGGGGAAAACAAACGCCTGCGGTCGTTTCCACGGAGCGAATCGCTGCACGCGGAAGTTTTTTTGTAATAAATGTCGCTGGACTTCGATTCCGGTGATGCAGGAAATAACCCTGAGCCAAACGGTCCGCATGGGCGCTCGAAACGAGGGGAAGATCTGTATCACGCAGGTTTATGTCGGTCTGGCGATAGCGCCGAACGCGTTCAGTTGATAAAAGAGTGATTTTTACCCCACGAAAGGATCTCGAACATGCCTGTCACCTTGACCCGTAGCGCGTTGATGCTGAGTGTGGTGCTCGGACTCGGTCCGGCACACGCCGCCGAAACCCCAAGTCCCAAGGCCCTGGCAACCCTGCAAGGTATCCCCCACCCGGCGGTCATCGCCCATCGCGGCGCATCGTTCGATGCCCCGGAGTCCACCGCCGCGGCCTACAAATTGGCGCGTGACCTGGGCGCCGATTATCTGGAACTGGACCTGCAACGTAGCAAGGACGGCGTGCTGTTCGTCTTGCACGACGACAGCCTGTTGCGCACCACCGATGTCGCGACCAGGTTTCCCGAGCGCAAGGACAAGACCGCCAATGAGTTCACCATGGCCGAGCTCAAGACGCTGGACGCCGGCAGTTGGTTCAACGCGGCCTACCCGGACCGCGCTCGTCCTTCATTCGCGGGCCTGAAAATCCTGACGCTGGATGAAGTCATCAACATTGCCGAGGGCAACCCGCAGCACAAACCGGGGCTGTACATCGAGACCAAGGAGCCCAAGCTGTTTCCAGGCATCGAGCGTGACCTGAAGGACAAGCTGCAAGATCGCGGCTGGTTGAGCCCGGCAGGCTCCAAGCTGGCCAAGGGCGCCATCGGCGTGGGCCAGGGCAAGGGCAAAGTAGTCTTGCAGACTTTCGAGAAGAGCAGCCTGGAACTGCTGCATCAGGAAATGCCCAAGGTGCCAAAAATCCTGCTGCTGTGGGTCGGCGAAGGCAATATCGAACCCAAGTCCAAGGTAACGTTTGCCGAGTCCGGCGAATCCGACAAAGCAGCGTATTACGCCAAGCAAGAGCCCAAGGACAAGGCCGAGTTCGAGCAATGGGTCCAATACGCCAAGGCCCACGGCGCCATTGGCACCGGGCCTTCAGCGGCGTTGTCCGGTGGCGGCAGCCAGAGCTATGCGGACCTGGTGCAGCCATGGATGAATCAATACACCCACGATCAGGGCCTGCTGGTGCACGTCTACACTGTGGATGAGCCGGTGGATTTCAAGAAAGTGCTGGAGGCCGGCGTAGATGGCATTTTCACCAATCGGGCCAGCGAACTGCTCAAGTACTTCAAGCGTCCCGAGACAGGCAGTGTGACGCAGCTGTTGGGGAAGAACGGTTACTGAGGAATCTGGGTCGGATCGGTGCAGTCGCTGCAAGTTTTTCGAATTAAGGGTGAATTAAGTTGCCAGAGATAATCTGAAACCACTTAAACGACTCACCCTTTAACGACACCAAGGAAAGACCTCATGAAAACGTTGACTGCCCTGTTTACTGCCGCTGCACTGACCCTTACCGCTGGCTTGGCCCAGGCTGATGTCCGCATCGACCAGATTCCCCAGTTGGTCAAGGACGGCAAGATCAAATCCCTTGAATCGATGAATGCCGAAGCCCTGAAGTTGCACCCGGGCGCTACCATCACCGACACCGACCTGGATAATCACTTCAACGGCTATGAGTATGAAGTGGAACTGAAAACGGCCGATGGCAAAGAGTTTGACGTGGACTTCGACGCAACTACCGGCAAAGTCCTGTCCGACAAGCAAGACACTTGATCCTTTGGTAAAAGAAAGAGCCGCGCAACTTTCAAGTTGCGCGGCTCTTTTGCGCACACTGTAAATAGCTGCCGATCCAGGCAACACAGCGCAACTGTCACAAAACCATCAAAAAACCCTGCAATGATGCCGCTCTAGTGAACCTGTCATCGCCACGACAGGCACTCCCGCCAGCGAGCCCGCATGAATCACAGCATCGATCAAAGCCACCGCGATCCGGACCTGTTCGGCCTGCTCTACGGGTTTCGCTTCCGCCCCGGCGAACGCGGGCGAGAGATCGATTCGGCCCAGGCCCTGCGAAGCCTGCAGCAACCGGAGGATGCCGATGAATTCCTCTGGCTGCACCTGAACCTGGCTCATGCCGCTTGTGAGCGCTGGATGAAAAACCATCTGGCCTTGCCCGATGAGTTTTTCGAAGCCCTGCACGAAGGCTCGCGCTCGACGCGCATCGAGCACGTGGACTCGGCGCTGCTGGCGGTGGTGAACGACGTGGTGTTCAACCTCAGCAACTTGGTGTCCTCGGATGTCTCCACACTGTGGGTGTGCGTCCACAGTCGCTTGATCATCAGCGCACGATTGCAGCCTTTGCATTCGGTCGACAAGCTGCGCTCATCGGTGAAGGCTGGCGAGTGCTTTCGCTCACCGTTGGAACTGCTCGTGCATTTGCTGCGCGACCAGGGCGAGGTGCTGACCCAGATCGTGCGCAAGACCAGCCTCAGCGTCGATCAGATCGAGGATCAATTGCTGTCGTCGCGCGTATCCAACAACCGCGCCGAACTGGGCAGCCACCGCCGGGTACTGGTGCGCCTGCAACGCTTGCTGGCGCTGGAGCCCGGTTCGTTGCTGCGCCTGCTCAACCGCCCGCCGCAATGGCTGCAGAAAGAAGACGTCAAGGAGCTGCGCAAATCCACCGAGGAGTTCGCGTTGATCATCAACGACCTCACCGCTCTCGGCGAGCGGATCAAGTTGTTGCAGGAAGAAATCGCCGCCAATCTCAACGAGCAAAGCAACCGCACCTTGTTCACCCTGACCGTGGTTACGGTGCTCGCGCTGCCCATCAACATCATCGCCGGTTTCTTTGGCATGAACGTCGGCGGCGTGCCGTTGGCCGGTGATGACCACGGCTTCTGGATCCTGGTCGCACTGGTGGCGACTTTCACCGTGATCGCCGGCCGCTGGGCGTTTCGCAAGCGGCGCGATTATTGAGATTGATGCACCTCAGGTATGCATAAGCCTTTGTGGCGAGGGAGCTTGCTCCCTCGCCACAGGTGTCAACCATGTCCCCAGACCAAACACGCCTACTCCCGTCAGGTCAATGCGCTCAGGCACTCAACCGCGCCGTCACTTCGTTCAACTGCCCAGACAGCCCGTGCAGATCCCGGCTCGCCGCTTCGGTACGTTGGACGTTGTCCAGGTTGGTGCTCGCGATGCAGGTGATTTCAGTCAGGTTGCGCGAGATGTCTTCGGCAACGGAAGTCTGTTCCTCCGCAGCGGTGGCAATCTGGCGGTTCATGTCGCGAATCGCTTCGACCGCATGAGTGATGCGTTCGAGCATTTCGCCGGCCTGAGTCACTTGCTCGACACTTTCTTCGCTGCGCGACTGCCCGCTTTCGATGGCTTGGGCCGCGTCCACCGCACCGGTTTGCACCGTCTGGATGATCTGGTTGATCTCGATGATCGACGACGCCGTGCGCTGGGCGAGGCTGCGTACTTCATCGGCGACCACCGCAAAACCACGCCCTGCCTCACCGGCTCGAGCGGCTTCGATGGCGGCATTGAGGGCCAGCAGGTTGGTCTGTTCGGCAATTCCGCGAATGACTTCCAGCACCTTGCCGATGCGACCGCTGTCGGTTTCCAGGCGACGAATGACCGTGGCGGTGTTGGCGATTTCGCCGCGCATCTGGGTGATGGTGTGGATGGTGCCTTGCATCACCTTCTCGCCCTGTTGCGCCGAGTGATCGGCCTCATCGGCGGCCCGAGCGGCGTCGGCGGCATGGCGGGCGACTTCCTGGGCGGTGGCGGACATTTCGTTCATCGCCGTCGCCACCTGATCGGTGCGTTCGAATTGTTCGCTCGTCCCCTGGCTCATCAGGCTGGCGATGGCATTGAGCTCACCGCTGGCGCTGTCCAGCTCCGTCGCACTGCGTTGCAGGCGCGTGAAGGTTTCGGCGAGGAAATCGCGCAGCGTATTCGCCGCCAGGGCCAGGTCGCCCAACTCATCCTGGCGGGTGCTGGTGACGCGTTCGCCAAAACGCCCGCGGCTCAGTTGAGTCACGTATTCGATCAGGTTACGGATGGGCTGTACCAGGTTGCGGTTGATCAGCCACAGGCTCAGCAGCCAGACCAGCAGCCCCGAGACAAGCATGATCACCGTGCCCAGCATGATCGTGCGATCGGCACCGGCACTGATCAGCGCCGATTGTTCATCGCCCAGTTTATGCAGCTCTACCACCAGCTCGCTCATCTGCTCACTGGTCGCACGGTCCACGCCCTTGACCGCTGCGTCACCCGCCGAAGCGTCGCCGCCTGCCGCCACAAACGCATCACGGCCCTTTTGATAGCCCGCACCTAGCTGGGCATGTTCGCCCCGCAGACGTTCGATGCGTGATCTGATGGGAGCGGGAACCCCTTCGTGCTTGATCAATTCGCCCAAGAGGCTCTGGACGTCGCCCTGACGCGCCTCGAACTGCTTCCAGTATTTATCCAGCTCCGCCGGTTGCTTGCCACGCAGCAAGACGTTCTTCCACTCCTGGACCTGAACTTTGAATTGCAGGTTGGCCTCATCGATCAATTGCGACGCACGCAACGGGCCATCGATCAGGTTGCGATAATTGTGAATGCCATCGGAAAGGAAATGAAAGGACGCCAGGGCGATCAACAACGTTGCCAGCAGGCTGCCCGTCAGCAAGGCAAGAATCTGAGCTCTCAGGGATTTTTGTAGAAACATGCAATCGATCTCTTCAAATAAAGGACCTCCATGTCCAGGGGACACTGTCGCGACTGAGCGTGGAGGATATGAACATGGGATCGGCCCACATGCCCTGTTCTTGAGCCTCGGCGACCATCGGTAGCGGCGTCGTTTCCCCCAGTGGTCATGACTTGTCCAGACAATCCCTTTTGTCGTGCGTCGGGATTTAAAAGTCTTTTTGTCATTTCTCCTGGGGTATCCTGCCCACGCTTTGTACAAGCGCGGATCTAACCCGATCGATCAACAGACCTTGCGAGGAGCGCGATATGCACGAGATTCCTAATCTCCCCTTCCCAAGCCTGCACGAACCTGAGCAGACGACCACGCTACAAGCCGGGGGGCAACCCGACGCCCAGCAACCCGAGCCGCCGCAAGCCACTGAAAGCCGCCAGGCTGACAGCGAAGACTGATTCACTCGCACCACCAGACTGTGTGGAAAGCGCTAAGATGCGCTTTCCACACCGCCTGAATCCTGAGCCCCGTACCATGACCGATGACACCCCTGCTTTCAGCGAAGCCCAGGCCAGCGTGCTGATCGGCACAGCGGAAAAAATGGTCGATATCTGGACCCGTCTTTCTCCCGAGAAACAAGCCGCCCTGCTGGCTCGGTTCGGCACGGAGGAAAATGCCCTTGCTGCGTTGGTGACCACACATCTGGTCGCTGGCAACAACACAGCTGAGGCGCCGTCCGGCAAATAGTTTTACTTTTCCAGGCGCCACCCCCACGGTCGCCGCTATCATAAGCAGCCTATCTATCCAGCTGCCCCGTGGACCTTTTACCCATGCCAGATCCCCAGCGCCCCTTGGCGGTCACGCTGCAAGTCGTCTCCATCGTCCTGTTCACCTTCATCGGCTACCTGAATATCGGCATTCCCCTGGCCGTGCTGCCCGGGTTCGTCCATGGCGAACTGGGTTTCGGCGCGGTGATCGCCGGGCTGGTGATCAGCGTCCAGTACTTGGCCACCTTGCTCAGCCGTCCTTATGCGGGACGCATCATCGACAACCTGGGAAGCAAGCGCGCGGTGATGTTCGGCCTCGCCGGCTGCGGTCTGAGCGGTGTGTTCATGCTGGTGTCCGCCTGGACGCCACACCTGCCGACATTCAGCCTGATCAGCCTGCTGATCGGTCGCCTGGTGTTGGGCAGTGCCGAAAGTCTGGTGGGCTCGGGTTCGATTGGCTGGGGCATCGGCCGAGTCGGGGCGGCGAACACCGCCAAAGTGATTTCCTGGAACGGAATTGCCAGTTACGGCGCGCTGGCGATCGGTGCCCCGCTGGGGGTTTGGCTAGTCAATGCGTTGGGACTTTGGAGCATGGGTGTCAGCATCATTGCGCTCGGCCTGCTGGGGCTGGCATTGGCTTGGCGCAAGACCGCGGCGCCCATCGTCTCTGGCGAACGCCTGCCCTTCATGCACGTGCTGGGACGTGTGCTGCCCCACGGCTGCGGGCTGGCCCTGGGGTCCATCGGGTTCGGCACCATCGCGACCTTCATCACCCTGTACTACGCGACACAGCACTGGGATAACGCCGTGCTGTGCCTGAGCCTGTTCGGCGCCAGCTTCATCGGCGCACGCTTGCTGTTCGGCAACCTGATCAACCGTCTCGGTGGGTTCCGGGTGGCCATCGCCTGCTTGTCGGTGGAAACCCTCGGTCTGTTGCTGTTGTGGTTGGCGCCAGATGCACAGTGGGCGCTGGCGGGCGCGGCGTTGAGTGGATTCGGCTTCTCGCTGGTATTCCCGGCGCTGGGCGTGGAAGCGGTCAACCTGGTGCCAGCCTCCAGTCGTGGGGCGGCGGTGGGTGCTTATTCGCTGTTCATCGACTTGTCGCTGGGCATCACCGGTCCGCTGGCCGGAGCGATTGCCGCAGGGTTCGGCTTTGCCTCGATCTTCCTGTTCGCCGCGCTGGCGGCGTTGGGCGGGCTGGCATTAAGCGTCTACCTGTATCGCCAGGCACCTCGCTACCGTGAAGAACGGGAAAAGAATTAGAAATCCACCTTGCCGCGACCGGCCTTGATCGAACCGCGCTTGGTCTTGGATTCCAGGCGGCGCTTTTTTGAGCCCAAGGTCGGCTTGGTCGGGCGGCGCTTCTTTTCTACTTTGGTGGCGCTGAGGATCAGCTCGACCAGACGCTCCAGGGCATCGGCGCGGTTCTGTTCCTGCGTGCGGTATTGCTGGGCCTTGATGATCAACACGCCTTCGCTGGTAATCCGACTGTCACGCAGCGCCAGCAGCCGCTCCTTGTAGAACTCGGGCAAGGACGAGGCCGGAATGTCGAAGCGCAGGTGCACGGCGCTCGAAACCTTGTTGACGTTCTGCCCGCCGGCGCCTTGGGCGCGGATAGCCGTCAGCTCGATCTCCGCGTCGGGGAGGTGCACGTTGTTGGAAATCACCAGCATGGAAAGTGTCCGGTATCAGGCTCCACAGGATACCGCGAATTTTCAGGTGTCTTGCCTTAATGCAACAAACCCGGCACTTGGCCGGGTTTGTCGTATTTCAGGATTGTTACTTGGCAGCGGCCGCCATCGCCAGTTCTTGCCGGGCACTGCGCTTGTTCTTGATCACGTAGCACCCCCACATGAACACCACCCAGACCGGAATCGCATAGACCGAGATCTGAATGCCGGGGATCAACAGCATCACGCCCAGGATGAACACCACGAACGCCAGGCAGACGTAGTTGCCATACGGATACCACAACGCCTTGAACAGCGGCGTCTGTCCAGACTGGTTCATGTGCTGGCGGAACTTGAAATGCGAGTAGCTGATCATCGCCCAGTTGATCACCAGCGTCGCGACCACCAACGACATCAGCAACTCCAGCGCATGCTGCGGGACCAGGTAGTTCAGCAGCACCGCCACCAGCGTGACCGCCGCCGATGCGAGGATCGAACGCACCGGCACGCCGCGCTTGTCGATTTTCGCCAAGGCCTTGGGCGCATCGCCCTGCTCGGCCATGCCGAGCAACATGCGGCTGTTGCAGTAAGTGCCGCTGTTGTACACCGACAACGCCGCGGTCAACACGACGAAGTTGAGAATGTGCGCCGCGGTGTTGCTGCCCAGCATCGAGAACACCTGGACGAACGGACTGCCGCTGTAGGCATCGCCGGATGCATTGAGCGTGGTCAACAGGCTGTCCCACGGCGTCAACGACAGCAGCACCACCAGCGCGCCGATGTAGAAAATCAGGATCCGGTAGATCACCTGGTTGATGGCCTTGGGAATCACGGTTTTCGGTTTATCGGCTTCGGCAGCGGTGAAGCCGAGCATTTCCAGGCCGCCAAAGGAGAACATGATAATGGCCATCGCCATGACCAGGCCGCTCACGCCGTTGGGGAAAAATCCGCCGTGGGCCCACAGGTTGGTCACCGAGGCTTGCGGGCCGCCGTTGCCGCTGACCAGCAAATAGCTGCCCAGGGCAATCATGCCGACAATCGCCACCACCTTGATGATCGCAAACCAGAACTCGGCCTCGCCGAAGACTTTCACGTTGGCCAGGTTGATGGCGTTGATCAGGACGAAAAACGCCGCCGCCGACGCCCAGGTCGGGATGTCCGGCGCCCAGTAATGAATGTACTTGCCGACCGCGGTCAGCTCGGACATGCCCACCAGGATATAGAGGATCCAGCAGTTCCAGCCCGACAGGAAACCGGCGAAACCGCCCCAGTATTTATGGGCAAAGTGACTGAAGGAGCCGGCGACGGGCTCTTCGACGATCATTTCGCCAAGCTGGCGCATGATCATGAAGGCGATGAAACCGCAGATGGCGTAGCCGAGGATCATCGACGGGCCGGCTGATTTCAGCACCCCCGCCGAGCCGAGGAACAGGCCGGTGCCGATCGCGCCGCCGAGGGCGATCAACTGGATGTGGCGATTTTTCAGGCCGCGCTTCAGCTCGCCTGAATGCGTATTTTCTACAACGGTCATGCGTCACCTATTTGTTTTTATCTGTGACGAAATCGGACCCGACACGCTTGTGGCGTGGCGGAGTGAACAAGGCGGATAACCTTGAAAGTGCGTGGGTACGCGAAGGGTCACAGTAAAACGCGGCGCATTGTACACTGCAGTCCCCTTGCTGCCAGACACCACCCGATCAGTGTCTCACCCCGCACTTGAGGTCTGGCGCGCATCTGACCCTTCCCCCGGGCATGAAACAAGCGCTGCGAAGTATCAAAAAATGCGTCACGCCGGGCCACTCGGCAGCTTTTTCTTACAGCCTTCCCAGATGCCAACACCTGTTCGCTCGAACGGTCAAAACCGTCAGCATTCCTTTACAAGCCGTAACGTAAAATTTCCATGCAGGAAATTTCCGAAGGATGACCGCAAATTGACGGTAGGTAGCTGCCTAACAAAAAAACAACCCCAGACGGCTGTTTTCAAAAGGGTAAATCCCCCTCCGTAAATTGGAATAAAAAGTTCAAACAAAAAAAATCAATTATTTTTTTGCATTCCAAAAAACCCTCGACTAGGTTTTCCCCCACTTGCCACGGCATCGTGCCGGCGAGTTTTTGCGGCGCCGGTTCGCTCGGGTTCTGCTCACGAATCGGCCCGCGTTTTCCGCAAAAGTCATCTAGGAGATTCACTATGCAAACACTGGACAAAGACTTGGAAACCGAACTGCAACTGGATGAATGGTTCGAGGCGCCGACCCATGAAGCCGCCGTTGAAATGATGCAAGCCGACGCCGTCGTTCCGTTCGGCACGGCGATGTGGCCTCTGTAAGCGATACCCGGCGGAGCTGATCCGGCCGGTCGGCTCCGCCACTTTGCTGTCAGGACGCCAATCATTCGTCAGGGAAGAATAAGCATGGACACACAACGAGCCATCTCACATTTCCTTTACTACCTCGAACACCATCCCGCCCTGGCCGGCATCCAGCCCGCCAAGGTCTTGCTCGGCCACACCGCCGACTACGAAGCATTGACCGGTGCCATCGCCGAACAGGCTGGCAGCGGCTCGCCGTTCCAGTTCAGCGCCATGCGCCTGGATCTGGAAACTACCGAACGCCTGTCACAGGCCATTGCCGAGAGCGATCTGTACATTTTCTTCTACGACTCTTCCACCCTGCCCAATCCACGTCCCGACGGCCCGGACTTTGTCCGTTCGCTGCAAAGCGTGATGGCGGAGAACTGGAAGAAATCGCTGCTGTTCAAGGACTACGGCGACTATTTCTACGACACCTTCAGCGTCATCCCCCAACGCATCGCCGGGCTCAACAGCCACCTCATCCGCCGCATGTCCCAAGCCGCGACCTTGAGTTTCGAAGATGGCTACGGCTCGTATTTCGACACGGCGTTGAACGGCGTGAAGAAGTGGACCGACATCAATGGCGTCGGCAACTACGACCTCGCCCCCGGCGAAATTGCTACCCACAGCGACGCCATCAATGGCCAGGTGAAATTCGTCGGGACGTTTCTCAGCACGATTCCGTTCGCCCGCAAATACGGTGTGCTGCAATCGCCGCTGGAGCTGTGGATCGAAGATTCGACTATTCAGAAAATTGCCACCGACGTGCCGGGCCTGGAACACGATTTCAACCGATACCTGGACGCCAACCCATCGAACCGGCGCATCGAGGAGTTGGGAATCGGCACCAACGAAGGCGTCAAGAGCCTGTACGCCCGCAATGCCGGTTTCGAAGAACGCCACTGCGGCCTGCACCTGGGGCTGGGCGGCGGGGCCAAGGGCAGCCATCATCTGGACCTGATCTTCGAAGGCGGTGTGCTGGCGCTGGACAATAAGCCGATGTTTGATGGGCGGTTTGTGCTTTAGGGGCTGCTGGCGATGGCGGCCTGTCTGCGCCGCGTCACCTCGAGCCAAGCAAAAAAAAACGCCAACCCAACGGTTGGCGTTTTTTCTTGCAGTTGCAGCTAGAAACTCACAGCTGCCTTACTCCGGCTTGCGGCGTCCAAACCCTGGACGCTGGCCGGAACCGGCCGGCGCGCCACGGCGTTTGCCCGATGGTGCGTCACGGTCGGCCAGGATGATGCCCGGGCGCTTTTTCGGTGCAGGCTTGGCCGGGCGCTTGGTGTCGGCCGGACGGTCGGCGACCGGTGTGCCGCGACCTGCCGGAGCGCCGCGACCTTCGCCACGCTCGGTACGGCCGTTGGCCGGACGTGGCGTACGCGGGCCGCGCTCGCCGTCCTGGCGCGGCGCCGGCTTGCGGGCCGGGCGTTCGCCTTCGAGCTGAGGCTCACGGGAAGGCCGTGGGCCAGTCGCTACGCCGTCGGCAGCAGGGCGCAGCGTACGCACGCGCTCGGTCTTGCCCATCGGACGCGAAGATTTGCGCTGCATGCGATCCAGCTTGTCCTTGCTCTTGGCGGTCATCTGCGGCATCGCCACAGGCTTGAGGCCCACTTCAGCCGCCAGGATGTCGACTTCCTGCTGGGTCATTTCGCGCCAGCGGCCCATCGGCAGGTCGGAGTTGAGGAACACCGGACCGAAACGCACGCGCTTCAGGCGGCTGACCACCAGCCCTTGGGATTCCCACAGCCGGCGCACTTCACGGTTCCGGCCTTCCATCACCACGCAGTGGTACCAGTGGTTGAAACCTTCACCGCCTGGGGCCTGCTTGATGTCGGTAAACCGCGCCGGGCCGTCTTCCAGCACAACGCCGGCCTTGAGGCGCTCGATCATTTCGTCATCGACTTCACCCCGCACGCGCACGGCGTATTCGCGGTCCATCTCGTAGGACGGGTGCATCAAACGGTTGGCCAGTTCACCGTCGGTGGTGAACATCAGCAGACCGGTGGTGTTGATGTCCAGGCGACCGATGTTGATCCAGCGGCCTTCTTTCGGACGCGGCATCTTGTCGAACACCGTCGGGCGGCCTTCCGGGTCGTCACGGGTGCAGATTTCGCCGTCGGGCTTGTTGTACATGATCACGCGGCGCACCGTTTCGGCGGCCTCTTCGCGCTTGATCACCTTGCCATCGATGGTGATGGCGTCGTGCATGTCGACACGCAGGCCCAAGGTGGCATCTTTGCCGTTGACCTTGATGCGGCCCTGGGTGATCCAGGCTTCCACGTCACGGCGCGAACCGACGCCGATACGGGCAAGGACTTTTTGCAGCTTCTCGCCTGCTGGGCCGATTTCCTGGCTGTCATTCTGGTCTAGGTCTTTCATTTCTGGGCACCTCCCGGTGTGGTCGGGTCAGGCGTGGCCTGACGCTTTGAAAACAGGTCATTCGGCGAAGGGATCGCCAAAGGGTCGCGAATCATACGCTCGTTGAGACATTCGCGCATCAGAGACTAGCTGATCGTACAGCGCTCAGCGCTTTTTCCGCCGACCGGTGGCGCCAAGCTTGATCAGGCGCAGAGCCGCTTCGGCCAGTACGACGCGCTTGTCCTCTTTGTCGAGTTTTTTCCAGGCCTTGATTTCGCGCTTGCTGCGCCCGCAGCCGATGCAAATATCATCGTCGAACTTGCAGAGGCTGATGCAGGGGTCTTTGGTGGCGCTCATGATAATTCCTGTCACGCCGCAAGGCCGGCATGGGCAAGCGGGTCAATCGTCGAACTGGCGCCGCTCGTTTTCAATCGCTTCGGCCAGGGCGCGAGCCTCGGCCTCTTCGTCGCTCAGCTCGGGTTCGGGCTCGCGCGGTTCGAGGGCGGCAACCGCAGCGAGCAGCTTTTCCCGTGCCTGCGCAACGCCGAGAATATCGTCTTCTGGTTCGGTTTCAGGCTCGACCGCAAGTTCAACTGCATCGCCTTGCTGCGGCTGTTGTTCCGTCCCGTCTTCGCTATCCGGAGCGTCACGCAGCAAATCGTCGAAGTCGGTCTTCAGGCCCTCCTCCATGGTGTCCAGCTCCAGCAACAACGAATGGAAACTGGTCTCCTCCTTCGGCTCCTCAGGCTCGGCACTGGCATCGGCCAACTCTTGCAGGCTTTGGGGCACCGGGGCGTCGTCGAACTCAAGCATCGGTTCTGGCTCCAGCTCCCGCAGCTCGGCAAGCGGCGGCAGGTCGTCGAGGTTCTTCAAGTTGAAGTGATCGAGAAAGGCCTTAGTGGTGGCGAACATCGCCGGTTTGCCCGGCACATCGCGATAGCCGACGACACGGATCCACTCGCGCTCCAGCAGCGTCTTGACGATATGGCTGTTGACCGCCACGCCCCGCACATCTTCGATCTCGCCCCGGGTGATCGGTTGGCGATAGGCGATCAGCGCCATGGTTTCGAGCATCGCCCGGGAATAGCGTTGCGGCCGCTCCTCCCAAAGGCGCCCGACCCAGGGCGAGAATTTCTCGCGGATCTGCAGGCGATAACCGGACGCCACTTCCTTGAGCTCGAAAGCCCGTCCCTCGCAGGATTTGCCCAACAGCGTCAGGGCTTTCTTGAACACGGCTGGCTCAGGCCGCTCGCCTTCTTCGAAGAGTTCAAACAGGCGCTCCATCGATTGCGGCTTTCCAGAAGCCAACAGGAAAGCTTCAAGCAAGGGCGCCAGCTCGCGGGGTTCAGTCAGATTCATTGATTTGCTCGTTATTCGGCTCGGGCCCGCACATGGATCGCTGCGAACGGCTCATTCTGCACCAGCTCGACCAAGGATTCCTTGACCAATTCCAGGACCGCCATAAACGTCACCACCACCCCCAACCGCCCTTCCTCGGCGGTGAACAGCTCGACGAACGGCACGAAGCCGCCGCCCTTGAGCCGCTCCAGCACATCACTCATGCGCTCGCGGGTGGACAGCGCTTCGCGACTGACCTGGTGACTTTCAAACATATCGCCTCGGCGCAACACCTCGGCCATGGACATCAACAGCTCTTCCAGGCTCACGTCCGGCAGCAACTTGCGCGCCCGCGCTTCAGGCGCATCAAGCTTGGGCACCACCACATCGCGCCCCACCCGGCTCAAGCCGTCGATGCCTTCGGCGGCAACCTTGAAGCGTTCGTACTCCTGCAAGCGGCGGATCAGCTCGGCCCGGGGATCGTCTTCTTCCTCTTCGACCGCGGCCGAACGCGGCAGCAACATGCGCGACTTGATTTCGGCCAGCATCGCGGCCATCACCAGGTATTCAGCTGCCAGCTCCAGGCGCACCGACTGCATCAGCTCGACGTAGCCCATGTACTGCCGGGTGATTTCCGCCACAGGGATGTCGAGGATGTTGATGTTCTGCTTGCGAATCAGGTACAGCAACAGGTCGAGCGGGCCCTCGAAGGCTTCGAGAAAAACTTCCAGCGCATCCGGCGGGATATACAGGTCCAGGGGCATTTCCATGACCGCCTGGCCGTAAACCATGGCGAAGGGCAATTCCTGTTGCGCACCGGCCTGGCTGTCGAGGCTTTCGACGGCGGTTTCCACAACGGACATTCAGGCCTCGACCATGAATGGCGTCGGATCACCGCAGCCGACACGCACCACTTGCGGCTCGCCATCGGCGAGGTTGATCACGGTAGAGGCCGACATACCGCCGAAACCGCCGTCGATGATCAGGTCCACCTGGTGCTCGAGTATCTGGCGCATTTCATAGGGATCGGTCAACGGCTCGGTCTCGCCGGGCATGATCAACGTCACGCTCATCAGCGGTTCACCCAACTCAGCCAACAGCGCCAAGGCAATCGGGTGGCTCGGCACACGCAGGCCGATGGTGCGTTTTTTCGGGTGCAGCAACAGCCGCGGGACTTCCCGCGTGGCGTTGAGAATAAATGTGTAAGGCCCTGGCAGATGAGCCTTGAGCAGGCGGAAGGTGCCGGTGTCGATCTTGGCGAACAGCCCCAACTGCGACAGGTCGCTACAGATGAGCGCGAAGTTGTGCTTGTCATCCAACTGGCGCAAGCGTCTTACGCGCTCCACCGCATTTTTATCGCCGATCTGGCAACCAATCGCGTAGGACGAGTCGGTGGGATAAACCACTACACCACCGCCACGGATGATCTCTACCGCCTGTTTGATCAGGCGCGCTTGCGGGTTTTCCGGATGAATCTGGAAAAATTGACTCACGTGTTCTACCTGTTCAGACGGCGGCGATAACGGGATCATGTTTGAATCTACACCATAGTGGTGGCAGATCTTCCGGCAACGGGCGGTATTCGCCAATCTCGGACCAGCCCCCCGGGCCATGGAAATCACTGCCGGCGGTCACCAGCAATCCAAACTCCCGGGCGAGGATCGCCAGGCTGCCGACCTGCTCGGCCGGCTGATGGCCATTGACCACTTCGATGGCATGGCCCCCTGCTTGAATATAGTCGGCTATCAGGCGGCGGCGCTTGCTGCGAGTGAAATCGTAGTGCCAGGGATGTGCAAGGCTGATCCACGCCCCGGCGGCTCGCAGCGTCGCGACCGTTTCCTCGAGGGTAGGCCAATGCTGCTTGACGTCCCCCAGCTTGCCGGCCCCCAGCCATTTGCGGAAGGCTTCGGCACGATCCTTGACGTAACCTTCGCTCACCATCCAGTCGGCAAAATGCGGTCGGGCCGGCGCATTGCCGCTGTCGCCCAGGGCCTGCTGGATTTGCCGGGCGCCGTCCAGCGCACCGGGCATGCCCTTGAGGGCCAGCTTGCGGCTGATCTCCTCGGAGCGCAGCCAGCGACCGTCGCGCAACTGCGCAATGGCCTGGACCAGCGCCGGCGCATTCACATCGAAACCGTAGCCCAGCACATGGATGGTCGCCCCGCCCCAGGTGCAGGACAGCTCAACGCCGTTGACAAGCTGCATGCCCAGCGCGGTGGCGGCGCTGCGCGCCTCGTCCAGGCCTTCGAGGGTATCGTGATCGGTGAGGGCCAGGACTCGCACGCCGTGCTCGTACGCCCGCGCCACCAGAACCGCGGGCGCCAGGGCGCCATCGGAGGCCGTGCTGTGGCAGTGCAAATCAACATTCACGAGACTTTGTTACCTCAAATCAGCTGGCCCTATCGCGGCCAAGGATGTTTGTTATTATGCCGCCACATCCTGCTTCTGGCTGCCACTGTGAAACAATTCATCGATTTCATCCCGCTCCTGCTGTTTTTCATCGTCTACAAACTTGATCCACGGACCGTCGACATCGCCGGTCACTCGTTGACCGTTGGCGGTATCTACAGCGCCACCGCCGTGCTGATCATCAGTTCCCTGGTGGTCTATGGCGCGCTGTTCGTGTCCCAGCGCAAGCTGGAAAAAAGCCAGTGGCTGACCTTGATCGCCTGCCTTGTCTTCGGCAGCCTGACCCTGGCCTTCCACAGCGAGACCTTCCTGAAATGGAAAGCACCGGTGGTCAACTGGCTGTTTGCCCTGGCCTTTATCGGCAGCCACTTCATTGGTGACCGCCTGTTGGTCAAGCGCATCATGGGCCATGCCCTGAGCTTGCCAGAGGTGATCTGGACCCGGTTGAACATCGCCTGGATCGTTTTCTTCCTGTTCTGCGGCGCCGCCAACCTCTTCGTTGCATTCACGTTCCAGCAATACTGGGTCGACTTCAAGGTCTTCGGCAGCCTGGGCATGACCTTGCTGTTCCTGATTGGCCAGGGCATCTACCTGTCCCGTCACCTGCACGATGCCGACCCCACCACGCCAAAAACCGAGGACTGACATGCTCTACGCAATCATTGCCACCGACGTCGCCGACTCCCTGGAAAAACGCCTGGCCGCCCGCCCTGAACACCTGGAGCGGCTGCAACAGCTCAAGGCCGAAGGTCGCATCGTACTGGCCGGCCCGCACCCGGCGGTGGACAGCAATGACCCGGGCGCCGCAGGTTTTACCGGCAGCCTGATCGTGGCCGAGTTCGACTCCCTGGCCGACGCGCAAGCCTGGGCCGAGGCCGATCCGTTCGTGGCGGCCGGCGTCTATGCCAATGTCGTGGTCAAGCCGTTCAAGCAAGTCCTGCCGTAAATCCCCTGACGCGATGAGCCTTCGCGGCTCATTGCGCTCGATTGCTCATTTTTCCCGTGCGCCTGCCGACAACCTGTCTAATCTCGATTGGAATTCAGGAGTTGCAATGCGCAAAGGTCCGTTGTGCCTGTTGTTGGTCACGTTGGCGATCGGGGCGCCCGCCCATGGCGAGGAAAGCACCGAGGGCAGTCATTCGGCGCCCTTGTCCCTGAGCGCTGGAGGCCAGATCGCCGAATTGCAGCAGCGCTTGAAAGACAGCGAGCGCATGCGTGAAGCACTCACCCAGCAACTCCAAAACACCAACGGCGAACGCGAGACCGCGCTGGTGGGCCGGCTGCGCCAGGAGAACCAGCGCCTGAAGCTGCAACTCAAGGAAGCCCAGGCCAGCCCGCTGCCGCGCCTGCTGACCGATCAACAGCAATGGTTCGTCATTGGTGCCGGGGTAGCGCTATTGGCCTTGCTCTGCGGTATCTTTGCCAGCGGTGGACGTAGACAACGTCGGCAATGGCTAAATTGAGTGAGTCATGAGCGAGCTGTTACTGATTGATGATGACCAGGAGCTGTGTGAGCTCCTCGTAAGTTGGTTGAGCCAGGAAGGGTTTCAGGTCCGCGCCTGTCACAACGGCCAGAGTGCCCGCAAAGCCTTGGTCGAGACCGCCCCGGCGGCCGTGATCCTGGACGTGATGCTGCCCGACGGCAGTGGCCTGGAACTGCTCAAACAGTTGCGCAACGATCACCCGGAGCTGCCGGTATTGATGCTGTCGGCCCGGGGTGAACCGCTGGATCGTATCCTTGGCCTGGAGCTGGGCGCCGATGACTACCTGGCCAAACCCTGTGACCCACGCGAGCTGACCGCCCGGCTGCGCGCCGTGCTGCGCCGCAGTCATCCGACGGCCGTGTCCAGCCAGATCGAACTTGGCGACCTGACCTTCAGCCCGGTCCGTGGCGTGGTCAGCATCGATGAGCAGGAACAGACCCTTACCGTTTCCGAAAGTCGCCTGCTCGAAGCGCTGCTCAAGCAGCCTGGCGAACCCCTGGACAAACAGGAACTGGCGCAGATCGCACTGGGCCGCAAGCTGACTTTGTATGATCGCAGCCTGGACATGCACGTGAGCAACCTGCGCAAGAAAATCGGCCCCCATCCCGACGGCCGCCCGCGGATCGTGGCGCTGCGTAGCCGTGGTTACTACTACAGCCTCTGAACACAATGCAGATCATTTTTGGCGAGGGGATTTATCCCCGCTGGGTGCGAAGCGCCCCCAAGTGTGTCCGCCATCGCGGTGTTTCAGATAAACCAGGGGGCCGCTGCGCGGCCCAACGGGGATAAATCCCCTCGCCACAGCAAGCTCCCTCACCAGGTATTGTGCGGGCTGTTTGTCAGGTCCTCGCCAAACCGTCTTTACCCAAGCTTTACCCACCCCTGACCGCCGCTGACCTTGATCTCCGTAATCTGCACACATCCGGAACTGACCGGGAATGAGACAAGGAGAAACACCATGCGCAAGACCCTTATCGCTCTGATGTTCGCCGCCGCCCTGCCGACCGTAGCCATGGCCATGCCGGAAGGCCCCGGCCCGATGGGCCCGATGGACGGACCGCGCCACGGCGGCCAGATGCACGACAAAGGTCCGTACAGCCAACTGGACCTGACCCACGAGCAACGCCAGCAGATCCGCAAGATCATGGGGGAGCAGCGTCACGAACGACGCGAGCTGGTCGAAAAATACCTGGCCAAACTCTCGCCGGCCGATCAGAAAGCCATGAAGGACGAAATGCAGGCTCGTCACGAAAAGGTCGATGCCCAGATCCGTGGCCTGTTGAAGCCTGAACAGCAGAAAGAGTTTGATGCGATCCAGAAAAAGCAGACCGAGCGTCGGGCCGAGTGGGCTGAATTCAAGGCGTGGAAAGCGCAACAGCCGCAAAAAGCGCAATAATGCCTTGAAGCGCTCCCAGCCCAACGGCACACCGCCGTTGGGCTTTCCTGGTTTGTGAGGATAAATCCGTGCGTTCATTGTTCTGGCGCGTCCTGGCCAGTTTCTGGCTGGCCATCGCTCTGGTTGCAGGGCTTTCGATTCTCATGGGCCACATGCTGAATCAGGACGCGTGGATTCTCAGTCGCCATCCGGGTCTCAACACCCTGGCCGAGGAATGGACGCAGACCTACGAAAGCCAGGGCGAAGAAGCGGCCCAAGACATTCTGAAACAGCGCAAGCGCCAGTATCATGTCGATGTCCAAGTGCTCAATGAGAGCGGCGACCCGGTTGTCCGAGGCACGTTTCCCCACCGTGCCGCGGCCTTCGAGGCGCGCCAGAACAACGATGACCGGCGCTTGCCCTGGCGGCGCCTGACCGACGAGTTCACCAGCGCCAAGACCGGCGACACGTATCTGTTCATCTACCGCATCCCCCACCCCGAACTGGATGCCTGGCACCGCGAGAGCCTGCTCTGGCCGCTGAGTGCCTTGGCGATCGCGCTGGTGGTGTTGACCTTGTTCAGCCTGTTGGTGACCCTCTCCATCACCCGGCCGCTGAGTCGCCTGCGCGGTGCGGTGCATGATCTGGGGCAGGCCACGTACCAGCAGAACAGCCTGGCCAAGCTGGCCAACCGCCGGGACGAGTTCGGTGTACTGGCTACCGACTTCAATCGCATGGGCGCGCGCCTGCAAAGCCTGATTGCCAGCCAGCGCCAATTGCTGCGCGACGTTTCCCATGAACTGCGCTCGCCCCTCGCCCGGTTGCGCATCGCCCTGGCGCTCGCCGAACGGGCCAATCCTGCGGAGCGGGAGAAACTGTGGCCACGCTTGACCCGCGAATGTGATCGCCTGGAAGCGCTGATCAGTGAAATCCTGGTCCTGGCCCGGGTCGATGCCGACAACGCCAGCGCCGAAGAGGTGGATCTCAACGGCCTGTTGGTCACGCTGCAAAAAGACGCCCAACTGGCTTCGCCTGAACAGATTGTCCAGCTGGCAGCGGAGCCGAACCTGACGCTTAAAGGCTGGCCTACGATGATCGAGCGGGCTGTGGACAATTTGCTGCGCAACGCCCAGCGGTTTAGTCCGAACGGGCAGCCCGTGGAGATGCGTGCAGTGCAACAGGGCGAACGGATCCTGATCAGCGTGCGCGACCATGGGCCAGGCGTGGAGACCGAGCACCTGGGCCAGTTGGGCGAACCCTTCTACCGGGCCCCCGGCCAGACCGCCGCCGGCCATGGCCTGGGCCTGGCGATCGCGCGTCGTGCCGCCGAACGTCATGGCGGCGCGCTGGTATTGGCCAACCATCCGGAGGGCGGGTTCATCGCGACGCTAGAGCTGCCGCTGGTGCCGGGGGCCGTGGTGCAACCTTAAAAATGGACCTGTGGCGAGCGCGCCCCTCTCAAACCAAACGATAATTCCTCTTATTCAAACTGCCCTGCCCTGTTAGACTTTGCGCCCGCGTTTCACTCGTCCCGCAGGATTTCCAATGCCGTCGTTGCCTCTTCGCTTATGCGCACTGTTCCTGGCCCTGGGCCTGAGTGCCTGCGACGACGCCCCGCGTTTTACCCAGGCCGAACCCGGCGAAGCCAAATCCGGCGGCAGCGCGACGGTGCGCAAGGCCGATCAGAACGCCTTCTCCTTGCCCTCGGCCAACCTGCCGCCTTCACGGCGCGTGGATTTCAGCGTCGGCAACAGTTTCTTCCGCAGTCCCTGGGTGATCGCTCCTTCAACGACTACCGCACGGGACGGACTCGGCCCCTTGTTCAATACCAACGCCTGCCAGAATTGCCACATCAAGGACGGGCGCGGCCACCCACCGGCTCCGGATGCCGCCAACGCGGTGTCGATGCTGGTGCGCCTGTCGATTCCCGATGCGCCGCCCTATGCGAAGGTCATCGAACAACTCGGTGTCGTGCCAGAACCAACGTATGGCGGCCAGTTGCAGGACATGTCCGTACCTGGCGTCGCCCCGGAAGGCAAGGTGCGGGTCGACTACACAGCCGTCCCCGTGCGTTTCAAGGACGGCACCGTCGTGGAACTGCGCAAGCCAACCCTGCAGATTACCCAGCTGGGTTATGGCCCGATGCACCCGGACGCGCGTTTTTCGGCCCGCGTCGCCCCGCCAATGATCGGCCTGGGCTTGTTGGAAGCCATCCCCGACGAAGCCATCCTGGCAAATGCCGAGGCTCAGGCGCGGGAGAACAACGGCATCGCCGGGCGCCCCAACCGGGTCTGGGACGATGTGCAGCAGAAAACCGTGCTGGGGCGTTTCGGCTGGAAAGCCGGACAGCCGGACCTCAATCAACAGAACGTCCACGCCTTCTCCGGCGACATGGGCCTGACCACCAGCCTGCGGCCCTTCGACGACTGCACCGAGGCCCAGGTCGATTGCAAACGCGCGCCCAATGGCAATGGCCCCGAAGGCGAGCCGGAAGTCAGCGACAACATCTTGCGGCTGGTGCTTTTCTACAGCCGCAACCTCGCGGTGCCGGCCCGTCGCGAGGTGAATGCCCCCCAGGTGCTGGCCGGCAAGAACCTGTTTTTCCAGGCCGGCTGCCAGTCCTGCCATACGCCCAAGTACACGACGTCCGCCGAGGCTGCCGAACCGGAGCTGGCGAACCAGGTAATCCGCCCTTACACCGATCTGCTGTTGCACGACATGGGCGAAGGCCTGGCCGACAACCGCAGCGAATTCAAGGCCAGCGGCCGTGACTGGCGGACGCCGCCGCTGTGGGGAATCGGCCTGACTGAAACCGTCAATGGGCACACCCAGTTCCTGCATGACGGCCGCGCCCGCAACCTGCTCGAAGCCGTGCTCTGGCATGGCGGCGAAGCCCAGGCGGCGCAACGACAAGTCTTAGCCTTCGATGCCGAGCAACGCGCCGCGTTGCTGGCCTTCCTTAATTCTCTTTAAACGTACGTTCCAGAAACGGGAGCCCGACATGTTCCGTCCCAAGCTGTTGTTCACCAGCCTCGCCGCCATCGCCCTGGGGGCCTGCTCGCCCCAGGACCCGCAAGCCGTCACGTCGGCCGCCATTGCCAAGCAGGTGATCCTGCCGACCTACAGCCGTTGGGTCGATGCCGATCGGCAGTTGGCGACCAGCGCCCTCGCGTTCTGCCAGGGCAAGGAAAACCTGGAAACCGCGCGCGCCGATTTTCTCAAGGCACAAAAAGCCTGGGCCGAGTTGCAACCGTTGCTGATCGGTCCGCTGGCCGAGGGCAACCGCGCCTGGCAGGTGCAGTTCTGGCCAGACAAGAAAAACCTGGTGGGCCGTCAGGTCGAGCAACTGGTCAACAGCCAGCCGCAGATCGACGCCGCCGGCCTGGCCAAGTCCAGCGTCGTCGTGCAAGGGCTTTCGGCCTACGAATACCTGCTGTTCGACGCCAAGATCGACATGGCCGACAGCACGCAAAAAGCCAAGTACTGCCCGTTGCTCATCGCCATCGGCGAACGCCAGAAGCAGCTCGCCGAAGATATCCTGTCGCGCTGGAACACCAACGACGGCATGCTCGCCCAGATGAGCAAATTCCCCAACCAGCGCTATGCCGATTCCCACGAAGCGATCGCCGATCTGCTACGCGTCCAGGTCACCGCCCTGGACACCCTGAAGAAGAAGCTCGGCACGCCGATGGGGCGCCAGAGCAAGGGCGTGCCGCAGCCGTTCCAGGCCGATGCCTGGCGCAGCCAATCGTCGCTGCAAGGGCTGGAAGCCAGCCTCAGCGCCGCCAGGACCGTGTGGGTCGGCGTAGACAACAAAGGCCTGCGAGGCTTATTGCCAAGTGACCAGAAACTGCTGGCCGACAAGATCGACGCCGCCTACGACGCCTCGTTGAAACTGTTCGCCAGCAGCCAGCGCTCGCTGGCCGAAATGCTCAGTGACGATGCCGGGCGCCAACAACTCAACGACCTGTATGACAGCCTCAACGTCGTCCATCGCCTGCACGAAGGCGAACTGGCCAAGGCGCTGGGCATTCAACTGGGCTTCAACGCCAACGACGGTGACTGATCATGTTTCGACGTCAGGCTCTGGCGCTCGGCAGCTTGCTGCTGGGCGCCGTTACCCTGGGCGGCTGGACGCTGTTCAAGCAAAAGGACAAGAGTCCGCTGCTGCTTTCGGCACGGGACGATGGCGACGGCAAGCACTACGCCGTCGGCTATCGGCTGGACGGCACCCGGGTGTTTTCCTCCCAGGTCGGCCAGCGTTGCCATGACATCATCAATCATCCGACGCAGCCGATTGCGCTGTTCGTTGCCCGCCGTCCAGGCACCGAAAGCTACCTGATCGACTTGCGCGACGGTGCGCTGTTGCAAACCATCACCTCCTTGCCGAACCGGCACTTCTACGGCCATGCGGTGATTCATCGCAGCGGCGAATGGTTGTATGCCACCGAGAACGACACCCGGGATCCGGGACGCGGCCTGCTGGGTGTGTACCGCTTCGAGGGCGAGCGGCTGGTGCACAGTGGTGAGATTTCCACCCACGGCATCGGCCCTCATCAGGTGTCGTGGATGCCCGACGGCGAGACCTTGGTGGTGGCCAACGGCGGTATTCGCACCGAGGCCGAAAGTCGCGTCGAGATGAACCTCGATGCCATGGAGCCGAGCCTGGTGCTGATGCGCAGAGACGGCACGTTGTTGAGCAAGGAAACCCTCCCCCAGCAGATGAACAGCGTGCGCCACATGGGCATCGCCAGCGACGGCACCATCGTCACTGGCCAGCAGTTCATGGGCGCCGCCCACGAGTCGTCGCAACTGCTGGCGATCAAGCGACCGGGCCAACCGTTCCAGGCGTTCCCGGTGCCTGAACACCAGTTGCAAGCCATGGGGCACTACACCGCCAGCGTGGCCGTAAACAGCGACCTGCGGCTGGTGGCCCTGACGGCGCCACGGGGTAACCGGTTTTTCATCTGGGACCTGGACAGCGGCGAGATTCGCCTGGACGCGCCCCTGCCGGACTGCGCCGGAGTGGGTGCGCTGGCCGACGGGTTTGTCGTGACATCCGGCCAGGGCCGTTGCCGTTATTACGATTGCACGCAGACACAACTGGTTGCAAAGCCCTTGGATCTGCCGGCGGGGCTCTGGGACAACCATTTGCATTTGGTCTGAGCGAGGGGGAGCAACGCCCATCGACGCCGAGCTCCCTGTTTCTCGGATAATCCCACGCATTACAGGCCCAACAGCATATGGAATACACCGCCCACTCGGAGTAATGTGCCCGCCTATCTGTTTCTTCTCTCAGCTCTTTTCCAAGGAAGTGGAACATGCTGCGACGCCGCATGCTGATCATGTTGGGTGTTGTCCTGCTGGTGGTGCTGTTGCTGGCGGGCTACAAGGCCTTCTCCATCTACCAGCAAATCCAGATGTTTTCTGCACCCAAACCGCCGGTCAGCGTCGCCGTGGCCAAGGCCACCGAGCAACCCTGGCAGTCTCGCTTGCCCACCGTAGGCAGCCTCAAGGCCCTGCAAGGCGTTGACCTGAGCCTGGAAATTGCCGGGACCGTGCAGAAGGTGCAGTTCGAATCAGGGCAGAAGGTCAAGGCTGGCCAACCGATCCTGCAACTGGACAGCGAAGTCGAAAGTGCCCTGTTGGAAACCGCACAGGCCGACCTCGGCTTGTCACAGTTGGATTTCGGCCGCGGCCGTCAACTGGTGGGCAGCCAGGCAATTTCCAAGGGCGAATTCGACCGGCTCTCGGCGCAGCTGAAAAAGAACCAGGCCACGGTCAACCAGCTCAAGGCTTCGTTGGCGAAGAAACACATCGTCGCGCCATTCAGCGGCACCATCGGCATTCGCCAGGTGGACGTCGGCGACTACCTGGCCAGCGGCACGGTGATCGCGACCCTGCAAGACCTCAGCAGCCTTTATGTGGACTTCTACGTGCCTGAGCAGGCGGTGCCTCGATTGGCTATCGCACTGCCGGTCAACGTCAGCGTCTCGGCCTACCCCGGCCAGACCTTCACCGCCACCATCAGCGCCATCAACCCCAAGGTCGAAGACAGCACTCGCAACGTGCTGGTACGCGCCACCCTCGCCAACCCGGACGGCAAATTGTTGCCCGGCATGTTCGCCAATCTGCAGGTTATCCTGCCCAATGTGGCCGCCGGTATCGTCGTGCCGGAAAGCGCCGTGACCTACACGCTCTATGGCAACTCCATGTACGTGGTCACGCAAAAGAAAACCGCCGACGGCAGTGTCGAAAAGGATGACAAGGACCAGCCGCTGCTGATCGCCGAACGGCGCTTCGTCGAGACCGGCGAACGGCGTGACGGCAAGGTGCTGGTGACCAAGGGCCTGCAGAGCGGCGAACAGGTCGTGATCGCCGGCCAGATCAAGCTGGACAACGGTACGCCCATCGCCATCGGCGATGACAAGACCCTGACCGAACAGAACAGTCCGCCACGCGCGGACTGATCAAGGAACCCCCATGGCTTTTACCGATCCGTTCATCCGCCGTCCGGTGCTTGCCACCGTGGTCAGCCTGCTGATCGTGCTGCTGGGCTTCCAGGCCTGGAGCAAGTTGCCCTTGCGTCAGTATCCGCAGATGGAAAACGCCTTGATCACGGTGACCACTGCTTACCCGGGGGCCAACGCCGAAACCATCCAGGGCTACATTACCCAACCGATGCAACAGAGCCTGGCCAGTGCCGAGGGCATCGACTACATGACATCGGTCAGCCGCCAGAACTTCTCGGTCATCTCGGTCTATGCCCGTATCGGTTCCAACAGCGACCGGCTCTATACCGAACTGCTGGCCAAGGCCAGCGAGGTCAAGAACGAGCTGCCCCAGGAATCGGAAGACCCGGTGCTCAGCCGCGAGGCCGCCGACGCCTCGGCACTGATGTACATCAGTTTCTTCAGCAAGGAATTGAATAACCCACAGATCACCGACTATCTGTCGCGGGTAATCCAACCCAAACTGGCGACACTGCCAGGCATGGCCGAGGCCGAGATCCTCGGCAACCAGGTCTTTGCCATGCGCTTGTGGCTGGACCCGATCAAGCTCGCCGGTTTCGGCCTGACCGCCGCCGACGTGACCAATGCCGTGCGCCAGCACAACTTCCTCTCCGCAGCCGGTGAAGTGAAAGGCGAGTACGTAGTCACCAGCATCAACGCCAACACCGAGCTCAAGTCCGCAGAAGCATTCGCCGCGATTCCGCTCAAGACCGAAGGCGACAGCCGCGTGTTGCTGCGGGACGTGGCACGGGTGGAAATGGGTGCCGAAAACTACGACACCGTCAGCTCCTTCGGTGGCACGCCTTCGGTTTACATCGGCATCAAGGCAACACCGGGCGCCAACCCCCTCGATGTCATCAAGGAAGTGCGCAAGATCATGCCGGAAGTGGAGGCGCAGTTGCCCTCCAACCTCAAGGCCGAGATCGCCTACGATGCGACGCTGTTCATCCAGGCGTCCATCGACGAGGTGGTCAAGACCCTGTTCGAGGCAGTGCTGATCGTGATCGTCGTGGTGTTCCTGTTCCTCGGCGCGCTGCGTTCGGTACTCATCCCGGTGGTGACCATTCCATTGTCGATGATCGGCGTGATGTTCTTCATGCAGCTCATGGGTTATTCCATGAACCTGCTGACGTTGCTCGCCATGGTGTTGGCGATCGGTCTGGTGGTGGACGACGCCATCGTGGTGGTGGAGAACATTCACCGGCACATCGAAAAAGGCAAGACCCCGTTCGACGCCGCGATAGATGGCGCGCGCGAAATAGCCATGCCGGTGGTCTCGATGACCATCACGCTGGCGGCGGTATATGCGCCGATTGGCCTGCTCGAAGGCCTGACGGGGGCGCTGTTCAAGGAGTTCGCACTGACCCTGGCCGGAGCGGTGGTGATATCCGGAATCGTCGCCCTGACCCTGTCGCCGATGATGTGCGCGATGCTGCTGCGCCATGACGAAAACCCGTCGGGACTGGCCCATCGACTGGACGTGATCTTCGAACGCTGGAAGAGCCGTTACCAGCGCATGCTTCACGGCACGCTCAATACCCGTCCGGTGGTCCTGGTGTTTGCCGTGATCGTCCTGCTGCTGATCCCGGTGTTGATCATGTTCACCAGGTCGGAACTGGCGCCCGACGAAGACCAGGGCATCATCTTCATGATGGCGAACGCCCCGCAGCCCACTAACCTCGACTACCTGAACAGCTACACCGATCACTTCATTACCATCTTCAAGGAGTTTCCGGAGTACTACTCCTCGTTCCAGATCAACGGCTACAACGGCGTGCAATCGGGCATCGGCGGTTTCCTGCTCAAGCCTTGGAACGAACGCAGCCGCACACAAATGGAAATCCTGCCCGAAGTCCAGGCCAAGCTGGAAAGCGTGCCTGGCCTGCAGATCTTCGGTTTCAACCTGCCTTCACTGCCCGGAACCGGCGAAGGCCTGCCGTTCGCGTTCGTCATCAATTCGCCGAAAGACTATGCGACGCTGCTGGAGGTGGCCGACCGGGTGAAGAAACGCGCGGTGGAATCCGGCAAATTTGCTTTCATGGACATCGACCTGGCTTTCGACAAGCCTGAAGTAGTGGTGGACATCGATCGTGAAAAGGCCGCCCAGATGGGCGTTTCGATGCAGGACCTGGGCGCAACCCTGGCGACATTGCTGGGTGAATCCGAGATCAACCGCTTTACGCTCGAAGGGCGCAGCTACAAGGTCATCGCCCAGGTCGAACGACCGTTCCGGGACAATCCGGACTGGTTGAACAACTACTACGTGAAGAATGCCCAGGGTGAATCGCTACCGTTGTCGACGCTGATCAAGGTGAGCGACCGGGCCCGACCGCGGCAACTGAACCAGTTCCAGCAGCTGAACGCCGTCACGATCTCTGGCTTCCCCACGGTGAGCATGGGCGAGGCCATCGAGACCGTGCGCCAGATTGCACGCGAGGAAGCACCGGTGGGATTCTCCTTCGATTACGCCAGTGCTTCGCGCCAATTCGTACAGGAGGGCAGCGCGCTGTGGGCAACCTTTGCCCTGGCGCTGGCCATTATCTTCCTGGTGCTGGCTGCGCAGTTCGAAAGTTTCCGGGACCCGCTGGTGATCCTGGTAACGGTGCCACTGTCCATTTGCGGAGCGCTGATCCCGCTGTTCCTCGGGTGGTCAAGCATGAATATCTACACTCAGGTGGGGCTGGTGACGCTGATCGGATTGATCAGCAAGCACGGTATTCTCATCGTCGAGTTCGCCAACCAGCTGCGCAAGGAACAGGGCCTGAGCCCGCGGGATGCAGTGGAACAAGCGGCGTCGATTCGCCTGCGGCCCGTATTGATGACCACCGCCGCGATGGTGTTCGGCATGGTGCCGTTGATCCTGGCCACAGGAGCCGGGGCGGTAAGCCGCTTCGACATCGGCATGGTCATCGCCACGGGCATGACGGTCGGCACCTTGTTCACCTTGTTCGTATTGCCCTGTGTATACACCTTGTTGGCAAAACCGGACAAAGCCTGAGACACGAGCATCACGGGACGCTTGTGGTGCATGGAATCCGCAGGAAAATAAAAGGCCTCGCAACTGCGAGGCCTTTTATTGTTAACCATGACACTTAACTCTGCGGCCGCATGCCTTGAGACAGGCTGAACATGAACAGCAACAGGTCGTCATCCGGTCGGATCGCCTCGCTGGTCTTGGCCACGCGAGGCACAGGGCAATGCGCGCCAACCGTGGAGGCACTGAGGATTTGCGAACGCGGCTGTTCCCACACCGCCACCGCCATTGATGCAACTGCCAGGGCTCCGACTAAAAATAAACCTCTAGCAATTTCTAGTTTCATCGCTATAAACCTTTGATAGCGCTGCCAAACGCCGTCTCATAAAAGTAGACCAGTTTTTTCCAGTCGGCGCCTTGGAACGACGAATGGCGCCGTAGCTGCTTCATGTCGTGGTACGCCGCACTTCGAGCCGTCAGGCGTTGCCTGCATTTTTCCAGATCCAGCAATGCCACTTCGGCCTTGGCCGATTCGCCTTCTCCAGTCACACGCACAAATACGTGCTTGATGTAGAGACAGCCATGCTGCCAACGACCCTTGTGCATGCGAGCGAGGTTTTCAGCCAATGCCTCGAGGATACGGTCATGAACTGCCTCGCCATGACGTTCACGACCGCCCGCCGCGTACCAATGCTCGATTTCCTCGAAGCCATCCAGCGCTTGGGTAACCAGCAGCGCGCGCCATTTATGTACCGGGTCCCGCTGCGCACCGCAAAAGACAATCTGGGGCACCGTGACATTGAGTTCGGTCAAGGCCAGAAGCGCTCGTTCTTCGCGCAGCACAGTCGGGCGACCGAACGGGTGCAACAGGCTGCGGTAGATGTGGCCGGTCTGGCGCTTTGCATAAAGCAGTGTTCCATCGCTGCTAAGCCGCTGCACACCACTTTCACCGCCACGCCGCGTATTGGGTTCTTCGACCCACTCCCCGCGCTGATTCCAAAAATGATCAAAGCAACTACGAGAAGCCGCTGGGGCTTCTACTGCCGATACAGCCATGCCCTGTTACCCCTTGCGTAATACGTAAACTCGCCACATGGCATAGAGCGGTAGGAAATCAAGTTGTTCCAGAATGCGAAACCCAGCCTGTCGGAATTCGTCCTCTACTGTAGCAACCGGTAACACAAATCGGTTTTGGTAGTCTTTCTGCCCACGCGTGCGCTCCAGGCGCTTGCGTTTCCAAGCCTTGAAATTGCCATCGACCCACAACGAAACGATCACGCTGTCACGGCTGACACGCTCGAATTCCCGCAGGATCGCCAGGCGGTGCGCGGGTTCCCCAATGTGGTGCAGCAAGCGCATGCAAAAAATGCTGTCGACGGCGTTATCAGGCAAGGCGATGTCGAACGCAGAAGTGTGCAAAGGTTGTACCCGTTTTACGGCGTCGGCGGGTTGAACGCTCATTGCGGTCTTCAGCATGGCTTCGGAATTGTCCGCACCGATGATTACCCGGTTCGGTTTTTCCGCCAGCAAGGACCAGAAACGCCCTGCGCCGCACGGCAGATCCAAGACCAAGCCAGGATCACCGGCCAGGGCCAGGGCGCGGCGGGCCAGTTGCTGGTCCCGCTGGTTGGAGAGACGGCGGCTCAGGCCGCTGCGATGCTTATGGAAATACTCTTTGGCGTGCTGTTCATCGTACTTTTCGGAAAAATCCAGCTTGATGGCTTTGGACATTGGGGGGCTCTCCGTTATTGATCAGCCCACCCTATGAACCGGCGCGTCATCGCCGTGTGAAAAAACCGTCATGTAAGCGAAGGAATCATTTCAAATTTTTTCGGCGAGCCGTCATCCCTTCGGATTCAAATCCACTTCGAAACGGCAGCCGTTAGGCTCCATCGTGCTGAGGCTGACTGTCCAACCCTGGTCCTCGCAAATTCGCTGCACCAACGACAGGCCCAGCCCCAGACCCTCGCCGCGCTTTTCATTACCGCGCACGAATGGCTCGAACATCGCCTCGCGCTTCTCCTCGGGAATCCCCACGCCGCTGTCTTCGACCACGAACCCCGTGGCGGTCAGCGAGACGCGGATAAAGCCCTGGTCGGTGTAGTGCAAGGCGTTACGCAGCAAATTCCCCATGACGGCAGTCAGGAATGTGGCGTTATACGGCGTATCGGTGGTGTGGCCTGGATCGAAAACCAACGTGAGGCCCTTGGACTCGATGGGCGTGCGCCAGACCCCGAGAAGGTTTTCTGCCACCTGTCCCAATGTCGCCCGGGGCGACATCCCGTTGTCTTCACGCTGGGCCCGGGCGAGCATCAGGAAGGTCTGCACCAGCTCGCGCATTTCTTCACTGGCACGGTTGATGCGCTCGACCTGAGTGCGCCCCCGCTGATCCAGTGCCGGATTTTCCAACAGCAGTTCGCAGGACGTGGCCAAGACCATCAACGGGGTGCGCAGCTCATGGCTGACATCGCTGGTGAACAGCCGCTCACGGGTCAGGGCTTGGCGCAGCCGCCCCAATGTCGCGTCGAAGGCCACGGCCAGCTCGCCCACTTCGTCGGCAGCGTAGTCCGGGGCCAGCGGCGGAGCAAGTCCCAGCAGTTGGTCGCGATGCCGCACTTGCCGGGCCAGGCGAACCACCGGCGCCATCACTCGGCGTGCCAGCACCCAGCCCAGGAATACCGCCAACGCCAGGCTGAGCACGAAACCCACCAGCACCACGGCGAAGAGCACGCGTTCGCGCTCTTCGAAATCGCTCTGGTCTTGCAATAACACGTAGTGCCGGCCGTCAACGATCTCCACCATCGCGTGATAGGACAGTTGCTCGCGAAACACTTCATGGAAGCCACGGCCGAGGTGGCGCAAATCCTTGGGCAGCTCGAAATCACCCGGGCCGCCACTGAAGTAGAACAATTGGTCGGGTTCAGGGCGATGACTCCAGTCGGAAACACTGTCCATCAGCAGCAGGCGTTGCAGGTCTCCACCGAGACCGGCGGAAATCAGTTTCTCTTCCACCAGGTGAACCGTTGCCACGATGCCGAGGGCAAAAGCCCCCGCCACCAACGCGCTCATCAGTGCGAAAGCGATAATGATCCGTTGGGCAAGGCTTTGCTTAAACTCCATCTCGGCCCTCGGCCAAGCGGTAACCAACGCCGTGCACCGTGTGCAGCAACGGCTTATCGAATGGCTTGTCGATCACCTGGCGCAATTGGTGGACATGGCTGCGCAGGCTGTCACTGTCCGGACAATCGTCTCCCCACAAGGCTTCTTCGAGGATTTCGCGGCGCAGCACATGAGGGCTTTTCTGCATCAATACCGCCAGCAGCTTCAGGCCAACGGGGTTGAGCTTGAGCAGCCGCCCTTCACGGGTCACTTCCAATGTATCGAGGTCGTAGCTCAAGTCTCCGACCTGCAGGGCACGCCGGCCGCCGCCCTGGGCGCGTCGCATGACCGCTTCAATCCGCGCTGCCAGCTCGGACAAGGCAAAGGGCTTGACCAGATAATCGTCAGCCCCGGATTTGAACCCTTGCAGACGGTCGTCCAATTGGTCTCGCGCAGTGAGCATGATCACCGGCGTATCGCGCCGGGCGTCTTCGCGCAAGCGCTTGCACAAGGTGTAGCCGTCGATGCCCGGCAGCATGATATCGAGCACGATCAAGTCATAGTGCTCGGTCGCGGCCAGGTGCAACCCCGACAAACCGTCCTGGGCGCAATCGACGATATAACCCTTGAGCCCCAGGTAATCGGCCAGGTTGGCCAGGATGTCACGGTTGTCTTCGACCAATAGAATTCGCATGGGCATCTCCTCTGCGCACGTAGGCAATCGTCGTGGCCCGCGCAGCTTAAGGCCAAGCGTGCCACACCGCTAGGTGTTGTATCCGCTTGTGTCAGGCCAGCGGGAAACAATCCCGGAAGAGTCAGCTGGATTGACGAGTTTTTCACCACGGATTCACGCCTCGCCAACGCCGCGCGGAACAGACTCCGCATCACCCTGCTGCCCACGAAGACTTCCCACATAGCTTCCCACATAGGTATCGCCATGGTTTCCACCGCCCTGCGCCCCGCTTCCAGACCGCTGAACGTACGGATCGCCCTGGGTGTTCCTGCCGCGGTTGCGCTCACTCTGGTGCTGCTGGAATTGACCACGCTGGATATGACATTGGCCAAGCTTTTCTACAGCTCCGCTGATGGCGGATTCATCGGGCGGCACAGTTTTTTTCTCGAAGACATCCTGCACGACCGGGCCAAACAACTGGTCATCGTCTTTTCGGTATTTTCGGTCCTCGGCTTCGTCGCTTCGTTTTTTATCGCTCGACTCGCGCCTTTCAAACGGGAGCTAGGTTGCCTGGTCCTGTCGCTCGCGCTGGCAACTGCCTTTGTCACGCCGCTCAAAGCGGTGACGGCCGTGCAATGCCCCTGGAGCCTGAAGGAATTTGGCGGCAAGGAAATCTACAGTGAATTGCTGAGTCCGCGTCCGGCGACGGACAAACCTGGCCGCTGCTGGCCGGGCGGGCACGCCGCCACTGGTTTTACCCTCTTCGCGCTGTTTTTCGTACTGCGTGATCGCCGCCCACGCCTGGCTCGCCAGGCGCTTATCTTCGCATTTGGGCTGGGTACAGTGTTTTCCGTGGGCCGGATGATGCAAGGGGCGCACTTTTTCTCCCACAACGTGTGGACGGCGGTGTTCTGTTGGCTGATTTGCCTGGGCTGCTATTACTGGGTTCTCTACCGGCCGGCCTCCAAGGATGAGCGTGCGGTTGGCGTTCAGCCCGTCAGCGCCTGAGCTGCCGTCGCTGGGTGAATCCAAGGTATTAAAAAACCCCGCCGGCTTTCGCAGGCGGGGTTTTTCGCTACAGGGGTAAGGCTGGCTTACATCATGCCGCCCATGCCACCCATGCCGCCCATGTCTGGCATGCCGCCGCCAGCTGGAGCGTCATCCTTGATTTCAGCGATCATCGCCTCGGTGGTGATCATCAGGCTGGCAATCGACGAAGCCGCTTGCAGAGCCGAACGAGTCACTTTGGCTGGGTCCAGGATACCCATTTCGATCATGTCGCCGTATTCGCCGGTGGCAGCGTTGTAACCGTAGTTACCCGAACCCTGCTTGACCTTGTCGACCACTACGCTTGGCTCGTCGCCGGAGTTGGCAACGATCTGGCGCAGAGGCGCTTCAACAGCGCGACGCAGCAACTGGATGCCCACGTTCTGGTCATCGTTGTCGCCCTTGAGCTCGCTGATGGCTTGCAGGGCACGAACCAGTGCCACGCCGCCGCCAGGCACCACGCCTTCTTCAACGGCTGCGCGGGTCGCGTGCAGGGCGTCTTCAACGCGGGCTTTCTTCTCTTTCATTTCAACTTCGGAACCGGCGCCAACCTTGATGACAGCAACACCGCCGGACAGCTTGGCCAGGCGCTCTTGCAGTTTTTCACGGTCGTAGTCGGACGAAGTCTCGGCAACTTGTGCGCGGATCTGGGTCACGCGAGCCTGGATGTCAGTCTCAACGCCAGCGCCGTCGATGACGGTGGTGTTTTCCTTGGTCACGGTCACGCGCTTGGCATTACCCAGGTGTTCCAGGGTAGCGCTTTCCAGACTCAGGCCGATCTCTTCGGAGATAACGGTACCGCCGGTCAGAACAGCGATGTCCTGCAGCATGGCCTTGCGACGATCGCCGAAGCCCGGTGCCTTGACGGCAACGACCTTGACGATACCGCGCATGTTGTTCACAACCAGGGTCGCCAGGGCTTCGCCTTCAACGTCTTCGCTCACGATCAACAGCGGGCGGCCGGCCTTGGCAACAGCTTCCAGCACTGGCAGCAGCTCACGGATGTTGGAGATCTTTTTGTCGACCAGCAGGATCAGCGGACCGTCGAGCTCGGCGGTCATGGTGTCCGGCTTGTTGACGAAGTACGGGGACAGGTAGCCACGGTCGAACTGCATGCCTTCTACAACCGACAGTTCGTTTTCCAGGCCCGAGCCTTCTTCAACGGTGATCACGCCTTCTTTACCGACTTTTTCCATGGCTTCGGCAATGATGTCGCCGATGGAGCTGTCGGAGTTGGCGGAGATGGTGCCGACCTGAGCGATTGCCTTGGTGTCAGCGCATGGCTTGGACAGGGCCTTGAGCTCTTTGACAATGGCGATGGTTGCCTTGTCGATACCGCGCTTGAGGTCCATCGGGTTCATGCCGGCAGCGACGGCTTTCAGGCCTTCGTTGACGATCGACTGAGCCAGTACGGTAGCGGTGGTGGTACCGTCGCCGGCGTCATCGTTGGCACGGGAGGCAACGTCTTTGACCAGCTGCGCGCCCATGTTTTCGAAGCGATCTTTCAGCTCGATTTCTTTGGCAACGGATACGCCGTCCTTGGTGATGGTCGGAGCGCCGAAGCTCTTCTCGATGATCACGTTACGGCCTTTCGGGCCCAGGGTCGCTTTTACTGCGTCAGCCAGGACGTTGACACCGGCGAGCATTTTCTTGCGGGCGGAATCGCCGAATTTAACTTCTTTAGCAGCCATGATCGATATTCCTTAAATACTTTGTAGTAGCGGGAAAATGAGCGGGGAATCAGCCTTCGACAACAGCGAGGATTTCGCTTTCGCCGATAACCAGCAGGTCTTCACCGTCGACTTTCACTGTGTTGCTGCCGGAGTAAGGGCCGAACACAACCTTGTCACCCACTTTCACGGACAGCGCACGTACTTCACCGTTTTCCAGGGCTTTGCCTGGGCCTACAGCGAGGACTTCACCCTGGTTTGGCTTTTCGGCAGCCGAACCTGGCAGGACGATACCGCCAGCGGTTTTCTTTTCTTCTTCGCTGCGACGGACGACGACGCGGTCATGCAGAGGACGAAGCTTCATTGTCGATCTCTCCTAATTGTGGTTTTCATCGGCCGGTGTAGTCCCGGCGGGTTTAACGGATCCGGCGGTGCCGGGTGCGGTTCGTCAAGCGAACCGCGGAAGTCTGTCCGGTGTTGCCACCGGAAACCTTGCGGTGACCCATACATAAGGGCGTACAAGCCGATTACAAGGGTCGGGGGTGAAATTTTTTACTTAACGAGCAAAACGAACACGGCACCCGAAGGTGCCGTGTTATTGACTGCCGTGTCACTGAAAAGCTACTTGGGATCGCGGTGTTCGAATTCGCCTTCGATCACGTTGGGCTCGCGGCCCAGGGGTTCTCGCGGAGCCGGCCCGCCACGTGGCTGCAGGTCGTCGGCGAACGCCCGCTGGTGCATCGCCTGTTCTTCGGCGCGCCGGCGCATTTTATTGGCCAGCAACCGACGGGTGATTGGCAACAACATGACTAGGCCCAGCACATCGCTGATGAAGCCAGGCAGGATCAACAGACCGCCACCCAGGGCGAGCATCAGGCCCTCGAGCATGGTCTGCGCAGGCAGCTCGCCCCGACTCAGGCTTTCACGGGCACGCAGCGCCGTGGCAAGGCCGGCGATACGCAGCACGAACACGCCGAGCATCGAGCCGAGAATGACCAGCAGCAGCGCCGGGAAAAACCCGATCGCACCGCTGACCTTGACGAATACGAACAGCTCCAACACTGGGAATAGCAGAAAGAGCAACAAAAAAGGGCGCATCAAATGGTTCCTCAACGCAAGAATGCCTTGCTATGAAAACCTAAATGACGTCGCCCTTTCGTGAATTCAAGCGTCAACCTCGGCATTTTTTGGCCATTGTTCAGCGTGGGCCAGATAAACCAAGGCTTCGCGCACTTGTGTCGGCGTGTTGCAGGGCGTGGGAAACGCCAGCCAATGCAGGCCCTGCCCGATGCGCAGGTGCATGCCTTCGCTGTCGATGCCCACCAGTTGCGCCGGTTCGCTTTTCGGCAGGCCGGCCAGCTCCACGTAATGGGCGATGGCCTTGGCGTGATCGGCGTTCATGTGCTCGATCATGCTGGCTTCGGCCTTGCCGGCGAAGGGGTTGGCCAGGGTGAGCTGATCGACCCAGTGAATGGCGCCAAAGCCGCCGATGTAGCGATGACGCACCGGCTCGAGCGCCCAGAAATCGAAGTCATGGGCCTTGTGATAGTTCTGCGAGTCAGGGAAGAAGCGGTAATAACGCTCGGCGGCAGCCTCGATGGCGGCACTGTCCTCGAGTTTTCGAGCCTCGGCCAGGTAAGTCAGGCGCCCCACGGCCTGCACATCCTCGGCGCCTCGCTCGCCCACCAGCATCGAGCACTTGGGGTCTTTTTGCAGATTGTGGGTGTGCTGGGCTATCCGGCTGATCAGAATCAACGGCCGGCCTTGCTCATCCAGGCAATACGGGACCACGGAGCCGAACGGAAAGCCGGGCATGGATTTGGAATGGGTGGAGAGCATTCCGCGGTATTCCTTGAGCAGCAGTTCACGGGCATGCTTGGCAGCTTCAACGCTCAATTTATGACTCCTTTTATGAAATCCGTCTAGAAAACGGTCAGGCGACTGGAGTAATGTTCCGATACACCTAGGGGACAGTTCTCGCGCGCAAACGGGCTAACCCGTCGCAAATCGAGAGGCCGCCCGAAGGGTCCCCTCCACCGCTGTGCCATCTGGACATGAGAATGCAACTCACTGACAAAGTAATCATTATCACTGGCGGTTGCCAGGGTCTGGGCCGCTCCATGGCCGAGTATTTCGCGGGCAAAGGCGCGAAGCTGGCGTTGGTGGACCTCAACCAGGAAAAACTCGACCAGGCCGTTGCCGCCTGCACAGCCAAGGGTGTCGAGGCGCGTGCCTACCTGTGCAACGTAGCCAATGAAGACCAGGTGATCGACATGGTCGCCCGGGTCGCCGACGACTTCGGCGCGATCCATGGGCTGATCAACAACGCCGGGATCCTGCGTGATGGCCTGCTGCTCAAGGTCAAGGACGGCGAAATGACCAAGATGAGCCTGGCCCAGTGGCAGGCCGTGATCGATGTCAACCTCACCGGCGTGTTCCTGTGCACGCGCGAGGTGGCGGCGAAAATGGTCGAGCTGGAGAACAGCGGCGCCATCATCAATATCTCGTCGATTTCCCGTGCCGGCAATGTCGGCCAGACCAACTACTCGGCCGCCAAGGCCGGTGTGGCAGCCGCAACCGTGACCTGGGCCAAGGAACTGGCGCGCTACGGTATTCGCGTGGCGGGTATCGCACCGGGCTTCATCGAAACCGAGATGACGCTGGGCATGAAGCCCGAGGCCCTGGAAAAAATGACGTCCGGGATCCCGCTCAAGCGCATGGGCAAGCCCGAAGAAATCGCCCATTCGGCCGCCTACATTTTCGAGAACGACTACTACACCGGGCGCATCCTGGAAATGGACGGCGGACTGCGGATCTGACATCACAGCTGAGGGAAGCGCGCTTGCCCGCTTCCCTCTCTGATCAGCCGGTCATCAATCGTCGCTGACGGTAATGTTCGGCATCGCCGGCGTCGCCGCTTCCTGCAACACGATCCGCGCGCCCACGTGGCGGGCCAACTCTTGATAGACCATGGCGATCTGGCTATCCGGCTCGGCGATGACGGTTGGCTTGCCGCCATCGGCCTGTTCGCGGATCAGCATCGACAGCGGTAGCGAGGCCAGTAGCTCAACGCCGTACTGGGTTGCCAATTTTTCACCACCGCCTTCACCGAACAGATGCTCGGCGTGTCCGCAATTGGAGCAGATGTGCACGGCCATGTTTTCCACCACGCCCAGCACCGGGATGTTCACTTTGCGGAACATCTCCACGCCCTTGCGGGCGTCCAGCAAGGCCAGGTCTTGAGGGGTGGTGACGATTACCGCGCCGGCCACCGGGACTTTCTGTGCTAGGGTCAGCTGGATGTCACCGGTGCCCGGCGGCATGTCGATCACCAGGTAATCCAGGTCGCCCCACGCGGTTTGCGTGACCAACTGCAGCAAGGCGCCCGAAACCATTGGCCCGCGCCAGACCATCGGCGTGTTGTCGTCGGTCAGGAACGCCATGGACATGACTTCCACGCCATGGGACTGGATCGGCACGAACCATTTCTGGTCCTTGACCTGGGGCCGCGTGCCCTCGGCGACGCCGAACATGATGCCCTGGCTCGGGCCGTAGATGTCGGCGTCGAGAATACCGACCTTCGCCCCTTCGCGGGCCAAGGCCAGGGCCAGGTTGGCGGCGGTGGTGGACTTGCCGACGCCGCCCTTGCCCGACGCCACGGCGATCACATTCTTGACGTTGGCCAGCCCCGGCACTTGCGCCTGGGCCTTGTGGGCGGCAATCACGCTGTTGACCTGGACCTTTGCGGCTGTCACGCCCTCCAGGCCCTCGATCGCCATCTGCAGCATTTGCGCCCAACCGCTCTTGAACAGATCGGCGGCATAGCCAATTTCCAGCTGGACGCTGACACGATCCCCCTGGATATCGATGGCGCGCACACATCCGGCGCTGACCGGGTCCTGGTTCAGGTAGGGGTCGGTGTATTGGCGAAGAACGGCTTCCACCGCTGCGCGATTGACGGCGCTCATGGGCAACTCCGATAGCAAGACTTGAAAACAGGCCGTTATCCTACGCCGCGCGCTCCCGCATGGCGACCCGATTACAGCAGGGCGAACACCTTTTGTGGCGAGGGGATTTATCCCCGCTGGGTTGCGAAGCGACCCCAAAACCTGGCGCCTCGGTGAGTCAGGCTGATCGGGTTCTAATGTTTTGGGACTGCTGCGCAGTCCAACGGGGCGGTGCGACGTTTCGCTAAATCCCCTCGCCACAGGTGTGCCTGTGCTGCCCCAGCAATGCATCTGGAAACAGGCCAGTGGGGTGAAATATATTTCCCAGCGCTTTATAGTGGCCGACCTCCGTTTCATCAAATAGCCGAGCCCCATGTCCGAGCCACGCAAGATTCTCGTCACCAGCGCCCTGCCCTATGCCAATGGTTCGATTCACCTCGGCCATATGCTGGAATACATCCAGACCGATATGTGGACGCGCTTCCAGAAACATCGCGGCAACCAATGCATCTACGTTTGCGCCGACGACGCCCACGGTTCGGCCATCATGTTGCGCGCGGAAAAAGAAGGCATCACGCCGGAGCAACTGATCGCCAACGTCCAGGCTGAACACAGCGCCGACTTTGCCGAGTTCCTGGTGGACTTCGACAACTTCCATTCCACTCACGCCGAAGAAAACCGTGAGCTGTCGAGCCAGATCTATTTGAAGCTGCGTGATGCCGGGCACATTTCGACCCGTTCGGTCACGCAGTACTTCGACCCGGAAAAGAAAATGTTCCTGGCCGACCGCTTCATCAAGGGCACCTGCCCGAAATGCGGCACCGAAGACCAGTACGGCGACAATTGCGAAAAATGCGGCGCCACTTACGCACCGACCGACCTGAAAGACCCGAAATCGGCGATTTCTGGAGCTACCCCGGTGCTGAGGGACTCCCAGCATTTCTTCTTCAAGCTGCCGGATTTCCAGCAGATGCTGCAAACCTGGACCCGCAGCGGCACGTTGCAGGACGCCGTGGCCAACAAGCTCGCCGAGTGGCTCGACTCTGGCCTGCAAGAGTGGGACATTTCCCGCGATGCGCCGTATTTCGGCTTCGAGATCCCCGGCGAGCCCGGCAAGTATTTCTACGTGTGGCTGGATGCGCCCATCGGCTACATGGCGAGCTTCAAGAACCTTTGCGACCGCACCCCGGAGCTGGACTTCGATGCGTTCTGGGCAAAGGACTCCACGGCCGAGGTGTATCACTTCATCGGCAAGGACATCGTCAACTTCCACGCGCTGTTCTGGCCCGCCATGCTTGAAGGCTCCGGTTTCCGCAAGCCGACCGGCATCAACGTCCATGGCTACCTGACCGTCAATGGCCAGAAAATGTCCAAGTCCCGCGGCACCTTCATCAAGGCGCGGACTTACCTGGACCACCTGTCGCCGGAATACCTGCGCTACTACTACGCGGCCAAGCTGGGCCGTGGCGTCGACGACCTGGACCTGAATCTCGAAGACTTCGTGCAGAAGGTCAACTCCGACCTCGTAGGCAAGGTCGTCAACATCGCCAGCCGTTGCGCCGGTTTCATCCACAAAGGTAACGCCGGCGTGCTGGTGGCGGGCAATGCCGCCCCGGAGCTGACCGATGCCTTCCTGGCCGCCGCGCCAAGCATCGCCGAAGCCTACGAGGGCCGCGACTTCGCCCGTGCCATGCGCGAAATCATGGGGCTGGCCGACCGTGCCAACGCCTGGATCGCCGACAAGGCACCGTGGTCATTGGCCAAGCAGGAAGGCAAGCAGGACGAAGTCCAGGCGATCTGCGCCCTGGGCATCAACCTGTTCCGCCAGTTGGTGATTTTCCTCAAGCCGGTGCTGCCGCTGCTGGCCGCCGATGCCGAAGCATTCCTGAACGTCGCGCCACTGACCTGGAACGATCATCAGACCCTGCTGAGCAACCATCAGTTGAACGAGTTCAAGCCGTTGATGACCCGCATCGACCCAACCAAGGTACAAGCGATGATCGACGCCTCCAAGGAAGACCTGGCGGCCAGCCAGACCGACACCGGCGGCCCTGCCGGCAACGGCGAGCTGGCCAAGGATCCGTTGTCGCCGGAAATCGATTTCGATGCGTTCGCCGCCATCGACTTGCGCGTGGCGCTGATCGTCAAGGCTGAGGCCGTCGAAGGCGCCGACAAGCTGCTGCGCTTGACCCTGGACATCGGCGATGAGCAGCGCAACGTGTTTTCCGGCATCAAGAGTGCGTACCCGGATCCTGCCAAGCTCGAAGGCCGGCTGACGATGATGATCGCCAACCTCAAGCCGCGCAAAATGCGCTTCGGTATTTCGGAAGGCATGGTGATGGCGGCTGGCCCCGGCGGCGAGGAAATCTACCTGCTGAGCCCCGACAGCGGTGCCAAGCCAGGCCAACGAATCAAATAACACCACGGCGCGCTGCACCGATCCCACAGTGGCTGTCGAGCGACTGTGGGATTTTCATATCTGGCCCACTCTCACGGCGTGCCGGATAATGCCTACTCTTGTAACAGGCACTGTCACCCAATACCCATGACCGAAATCCTCTTGCCTCTGTTGAGCGCGACCCTGATCAACAACCTTGTGTTGCATTGGCCGCTGGGCGTCGATCCGCTCTTGGCGGCCGAGGGCAGAAACCAGGTCCATGCCCTGGGCCTGGCGACGGCATGCCTGATGCTGATAGTCGGGACCTTGGGGTATCTGATCGAGCAATGGCTGCTGGTGCCGGCCGAGCTGACGTCGCTGCGGTTATTCGTGTGGCTGCCCCTGAGCGTCTTGCTGGTCAGGCCGTTGTTGCGGCTGCTGGCGCGCACGTTTCCCTCGTTGCCATTCGACGGCCTATGGCCCATGTTGGTCGGCAACGCCGGCATATTGGGTGTCACCCTGCTCAACAGCCGGGACGGATCAGGCTTGGGCCAGGCCATTGCCGGGAGCTTGGGCGCCGGGCTGGGTTTCTGGCTGGTATTGAGTCTGTTCGATGACCTGCGCCAGCGAGTCCTGGGTAACAATATTCCCCAGCCTTTTCGAGGCTTGCCGATTCAGTTGATCAGCGCCGGACTGATGGCGGTGGCCTTTCTCGGATTACGCGGGCTGGTCAAGACATGAGCCTGATTCAACGTATCGACGCCTTGCTCCCGCAGACTCAATGCGGCAAATGCGGCCATCCCGGTTGCAAGCCTTACGCTGAAGGCATCGCCCAGGGTGAGCCAATCAACAAATGCCCGCCAGGCGCAAGCGAGACCATCGCGGCCCTGGCCGAGCTGATGAAGATCCCGGTGCTGGAGCTGGACGTCAGTCGCGGTTCGGCGCCGGCGCAGCTCGCCTTTATCCGGGAGGCCGAATGCATCGGTTGTACCAAATGCATCCAGGCCTGCCCGGTGGACGCGATTGTCGGCGCGGCAAAGTTGATGCACACCGTGCTTGTCGACGAATGCACTGGCTGCGATCTGTGCGTGGCGCCTTGCCCAGTGGACTGTATCGAGATGCGGCCATTGCCGATGGAAACCGTATTGCCGATCGTCGGGGGCTTGGCCTTCAGCGTCGAGGAACAGCAGGCGCGAACCGCCAAGCGCAATCACGCCCGCCGACGCTTTGAACAACGCAACGCGCGCCTGCGTCGCGAAGAAGAGCAGCGCCAGGCCGAGCGTCTCGCCCGTACCCAGCGCAACGTCCAGCAAGCCGAGGCACAGCCCCTTGACCCGGTGCAGGCCGCGCTGGAGCGAGTGCGCGCGCAGAAAACCGCCAGCGCCGACGCCGCCTTGAAAAAAGCCAAGATCGATTTGGCCATGAGTCGGGCACAACTGAATAAATCCTTGAAAGCGTTCGGCCATCCACCGACCTTCGAGCAGCAGTCGCAACTGATCGTGCTGCAACGCCAGTTCGAGACGGCGGAGCAGGTGCTGGCCCAACTGGAAAACAGCGCTTGCCCCGTTGCTTCAGCGCCAGCCGCCATGCTGGTAAACGACGCCGAGCTCAAGCGGGCCAAGATCCAACTGGCGATGCGTCGCGCAGAGCTGAGCAAGGCCCGGACTGCCGCGGCCTCGCAGGAGCAACTGCAAGCGTTGGAGCAAGCCGTAAAAGACGCCGAACGGCAAGTGGACGCCCATGCCGCTACCTGACCCGGTGGACGAACGACTGCGACAAGCAATGCGGCAAGTGCTGCTGGCGGCGCTGCCCGGAGTGCTGGTGTCGGTATGGGTCTACGGCTGGGGCGTGCTGCTCAACTTGCTGTTGTCAGGCCTCGCCGCACTGGCGATCGAGGCGCTGGTGTTGCGTCTGCGGCAATGGCCACTCAAGCCGGGCCTGGGCGACGGTAGCGCATGGGTCACCGCCCTCTTGCTGGCCTTGGCCTTGCCGGCGTATTGCCCTTGGTGGCTGATCGTCACCGCGGTCGCCTGCGCCTTGTTGTTTGGCAAGCATTTATGGGGCGGAGTCGGCAGCAATCCGTTCAACCCGGCGATGTTGGGGTATGCCCTGGTGCTCGTGGCGTTTCCCCAGTATCTGAGCCAATGGCCCTCGCTCCACGGCATGGGCCTGCTCGAAGGCTTGCGGCAGGTTGCTGGCATTGCCCAGGCGCCCGACGGGTGGGCCGGAGCCACAGCGTTGGATAGCCTGCAGATCAATAAAAGCCTGACCATCGATGAGCTGTTCGCCAGCGACCCGGCGTTCGGTCGCTGGGGTGGACACGGTGTCGAGTGGATCAACCTGGCCTTCCTCGCCGGAGGCCTGTTTCTGTTGCGACAACGGGTATTCAGTTGGCACGCCCCGGTGGGCATGCTTGTCAGCTTGTTCACGATCAGCTTGCTGTGCTGGAACGGCTCGGGCTCGGACTCCCACGGCTCGCCACTGTTTCATCTGCTGACCGGAGCCACCATGCTGGGCGCGTTTTTTATCGCGACCGAACCCGTGTCGGGCGCGAAGGCCCCGCTCGCCCGGCTGTTGTTCGGCGTTGGCGCAGGATTGCTGGTCTATCTGATTCGCACTTGGGGCGGTTTCCCGGATGGCGTGGCGTTTGCGGTGTTATTGATGAATCTCGGTGCGCCCGCGCTGGACCGTTTCGTCGAGGCACGACAAAGGCGTTCGGTGGCATGAAAAACGTCACGGGCATTGTAATCTTGATACTGCTGACCGGCCTTTGCATCGGCGCCACGTATGTCATGCAGATCAATACCACCGGGCGCATCGAAGCCCAGCGACAAGCGATAGCCAGCAAAACCTTGTTCGACGTATTGCCGGCTGACCGCTACGACAATCAGCCGCTGGAGCGGCCCGTCCTCGCGGCTCCGGTCACGCTATCTCACAGCACCTTGCTGGGCGGTTACCTGGCGACCCACACCGGCCGGCCCAGCGCAGTGTTGTTACGCAGCCAAGTACTGGGTTATGAAGGCAGCATCGAACTGCTGACCGCTATCGACCCGACAGGCCGGCTACTGGGAGTGAAAACACTGCGCCAGTCGGAAACTCCAGGCCTGGGCGCGGCGATCGCCGGCTGGCCGAACACATGGCTGCAAGCCTTCCACGGAAAGTCACGCCAGGCGCCTACCGATGACGGCTGGGCCTTGAAAAAGGATCAGGGCCAATTTGATCAACTGGCTGGCGCGACGGTCACGTCCCGGGCTGTGCTCCAGGCTGTACACGACGCGCTGCGTTACTTCGACGAGAACAAGGCTCGGCTGACAGGAGCGACTGATCATGAATAAACCTGCGGCCTGGACCCGTGGGCTGGTGCTCGTCCCCCTGGTGGGCGCAAGCGACTCGCTGATCAACTCGCTGCTCCTATGGTGTGCCTGGGTTCTGATCAGCTTTACTCATGGCGGCACGATGATTTTGCTGAGGCAAAGCCTCACGGCCAACCAACGGCTTCTGGCGTCCATCGTCCTGGCCGCGGCGCTGACCGCTTGCGCAGGCCTTGTTGCACAGGCTTGGATGCTGGAGCGCCACGCAGTGTTGAGCCTGTATATCGGATGGATCGCCGTGAGCTGCGTAGCGCTGGAGCACGCAACCATCGTCGAGCCCCGCATGGCTGCCCATCTCAGGCTGGCGGGACAGTTTGGCCTGTTGATCATCACCCTGGGCGCTCTGCGGGAACTGATCGGCAGGGGCCTCCCGCTGGCGCTGCTCGCCCCTGGCGGATTCATTCTGCTGGGCTTGCTGCTGGCGGCTTACCAAGCCTGGAAAACCATCAAAGCCCCATCACCCCAAGAGGAACCGCCGCGCCCATGAACGCCGCAAAACGCCTGGAAATATTTCGTCGTTTTCATGAAGACAACCCGGAGCCGAAAACCGAACTGGCCTATTCCTCTGCGTTCGAGTTGCTGATCGCGGTGATTCTGTCGGCCCAATCCACCGACGTCGGCGTCAACAAGGCTACGGCCAAACTATTCCCCGTGGCCAATACGCCACAGGCGATCCATGCCCTTGGCGTTGAAGGGCTGTCCGAATACATCAAGACCATCGGGCTGTTCAATAGCAAGGCAAAAAATGTGATCGAAACCTGTCGCCTGTTGATTGAGCGCCACGGGGGGGAAATCCCACAGACTCGGGAGGAGCTGGAGGCCCTGCCGGGCGTCGGTCGCAAGACCGCCAACGTAGTTCTCAATACGGCGTTTCGTCAGCTGACGATGGCGGTCGATACCCACATTTTCCGTGTCAGCAACCGCACCGGCTTGGCCCCAGGCAAAAATGTGGTGGAAGTGGAGAAGAAGCTGCTGAAATTCGTACCCAAGGAATACCTGCTGGATTCCCATCACTGGCTCATCCTCCACGGGCGTTACGTTTGCCTGGCGCGCAAGCCACGCTGCGGGAGTTGCAGGATCGAAGACCTCTGCGAATACAAGCACAAGACATCGGACGATTGAGGCGCTATTGCTCTTATTGATAAGTCGATTGAAAAAATCTTTTTTACCAGCCGGTGGTTTATCGATATAAGGAGCGCCAATGGCATTCTTAGCCTGGAGTCGAACCCATGAGTACTGGCAAAGAACAATTGGATGTAGAGGACGATTTCATCGCCGTCGAGGCTGACGACGCGGAACCTGCGGTCGTGGAAGTGGCGAAAACCAACCTGAGCAAACGCCGCACCATCGATAACCTGCTGGAAGAGCGTCGCTTACAGAAGCAACTCGCCGAGTATGACTTTGATCTCTGACACGTAAAAGCCTCCCTGATGGAGGCTTTTTACTGATTACGCGTAGCCGGAAACTCAAACCAAGCCATTTCGCTGTGCCAGTTCGATCAGGTCGACCAGCGAACGGGCATTGAGTTTCAACAACAAGCGAGTCTTGTAGGTGCTGACGGTCTTGTTGCTCAGGAACATCCCATCCGCTATTTCCTTGTTGGTCTTTCCGCGAGCCAGTTCCTGCAGGACCATCATTTCCCTAGCGGACAGGCGATCAACCATATCGGACTCGCTGGCATTCCCAAGGCTTGAACGAACCGTATGCAATGCTTGGTTAGGGAAATAGCTGTAGCCGGACAGCACCGCCTTTATTGCACTTAACAGCTCGGTCAAATCCTGTTGTTTGCAAACATAGCCGGCGGCGCCTGTCTGCATGCAGCGCATAGAGAAATGTCCGGGCGCTTGTGATGTCAGCACTAACACTTTCAAGGGTGACGGATTGGCGGTCAAACGAGCGATGACCTCCAACCCATCCAATTTCGGGATTCCAATATCCAGGATGACGATGTCGGGCATTTGTTCCCTGGCAATCTGTAACGCATCGACGCCATTATCTGCTTCAGCGATAACTTCATATCCATGGCGCTCCATTAGCAAACGTACAGCAAGACGAATGACGGGATGATCATCCACGATCAGCACTTTATTCATGGGCAAATCCAAATTCGCTGTTCGAGTTTTTAGAGCACGCACAATAGCCTAGTCATTTCGGCCTTGGCATGCCGCCCCCCATGACCGCTCGCACCGAAAGACATAACCTACAAGCAATACAGAAAAATCCTACAAATAACCCGAGAAATAATGTGCCACGATTTTTTCCACAGGCATGAAGCGGCTTATTCTGACGAGCCGGAAACCCTATGAACAATGCGACTTTTCCCGAAAAAACTTCCCTGACGGCAACATCAAGAGAAAGACATTTATCATAAATAGTTACTGATTTATTTATAGACAACAGCAAAAATTTCGCCCAAAGGAATGAGTTTCTGTATAAAAGATTCTATCTGATTGACGACAAAACAAAGGCACCATCGATATTCTTAACGCTTCAGAGCACGCAACACGACTTAATTCATCAATCTCAATATTCGAGCATGAAACTATTTATGAGTATCAACTATGAACAAACCACTGAGAACCGTTACCAACCCCCTGACCCTTATCGCTATATTCGCAACTTTATCCGAAAGCACCGCAGCCATTTCCCTGCCGTTCCTGGATGACCAGGATCGCGAATACTTCCTATGGTTCCTGATCAGCTTTCCGTTCTACTTGTTATTTCTATTCTTCACTACGCTCAACTTCAATTACCGCTCTTTGTATTCACCTTCGGATTTCCGCAAGGGCAAGCATTTCACGAAAAACATGGACGACTCCTCCAGGGATAGTGATCGCCCACGTCGTTCACCCGGTAAAAGACGCAGGCGTTCTGCCAGATAATCTGCCATATCAACAGGGAACTCGAGTCATCACGGGATGAGCCGGAAGGGAGGGCGGTATAAGAAATATATAAAAAAAGGCCTGCTTATAGCAGGCCGTTTTTTTTTAAAACCGGATCAGAACAACTTACGACCCTTGTTCGCCGCAATGCGCATGCGCAGGGCGTTGAGCTTGATAAAGCCGGCCGCGTCGGCCTGGTTGTAGGCCCCACCGTCTTCCTCGAAGGTCGCGATGTTGGCATCGAACAACGACTCGTCGGATTTGCGTCCGGTGACGATCACGTTGCCTTTGTAGAGCTTCAACCGCACGACGCCATTCACGTGAGCCTGGGAGGCATCGATCATCTGTTGCAGCATCAGACGCTCCGGGCTCCACCAGTAGCCGGTGTAGATCAGGCTGGCGTACTTGGGCATCAACTCGTCTTTCAAGTGAGCCACTTCGCGGTCCAGGGTGATCGATTCAATCGCCCGGTGCGCGCGCAGCATGATGGTACCGCCCGGGGTTTCGTAGCAGCCTCGGGACTTCATGCCAACATAGCGGTTCTCGACGATGTCCAGACGACCAATGCCGTGTTCGCCGCCGATACGATTCAGCGTCGCCAGAACGGTGGCCGGGCTCATTTCCACGCCATCCAGCGCGACAATGTCACCGTTGCGATAGGTCAGTTCCAGGTACTGCGGCGTATCGGGGGCTTTCTCCGGGGAGACGGTCCAGCGCCACATGTCTTCTTCGTGCTCGGTCCAGGTGTCTTCCAGCACGCCGCCTTCGTAGGAGATGTGCAGCAAGTTGGCGTCCATCGAGTAAGGCGATTTCTTCTTGCCGTGGCGCTCGATCGGGATCGCATGCTTCTCGGCGTAGTCCATCAGTTTTTCACGGGACAGCAAGTCCCATTCACGCCACGGGGCAATGACCTTCACGCCCGGCTTGAGAGCATAGGCGCCCAGCTCGAAACGCACCTGGTCGTTGCCTTTCCCGGTGGCGCCATGGGAAATGGCGTCGGCGCCGGTTTCGTTGGCGATTTCGATCAGGCGCTTGGCAATCAGCGGACGGGCAATGGAAGTGCCCAACAGGTACTCGCCTTCGTAAACGGTGTTGGCGCGGAACATTGGGAACACGAAGTCGCGGACGAACTCTTCGCGCAAGTCGTCGATGTAGATCTCTTTGACGCCCATGGCCTGAGCCTTGGCGCGTGCAGGCTCGACTTCTTCGCCCTGCCCCAGGTCAGCGGTGAAGGTCACCACTTCGCAGTTATAAGTGTCCTGCAGCCACTTGAGGATCACCGAAGTGTCCAGGCCGCCGGAATACGCCAGAACGACCTTGTTTACGTCCGCCATGCCATCACTCCACGGGTTGTACGGAAAGCCGGGAAGTCTAACGTCCAGCGCGAATAATTTACAGGGGCGCGACAGCTTATGACGACGAAGCGACAGATTATGTCGAGCGCGCGACGATCAGAGCAGGATCAGGAGGTTCGCGCCGTTGCCCCAGCGGGGGCTGCAATTTTGGTGGGAGCGACCGGCGCCGGAACCTTGCCAGGCGTCACTACCGGTGCGGCAGGCGGCGTCGCTGGCGGTGTCGTCGGCTGTGGCGTCGGAGCTTGAGTCGCCGCCACACGCGCCAGCTGCACAACCACGCGCCGGTTCTTGGCTCGATTGGCGGCGTTGGTATTAGGCACGAGGGGATAACGCTCACCGTGGAAACGTACGGTGAATTGGGATTCCTGGAAACCGTTGGCCTTGAAGAAATCCATGACGGCCAGTGCACGGCGGCGCGACAATTCACGATTGGTCAAACGGTTGCCACTGTTGTCGGAATGGCCGTCGAGTTCGACATGATTGACGCTCGGATCAGCCTTGATGAAGTCGAGCATGACCTGCAACTGCGCCTTGGCTTGGGCGTCGAGCTCAATCCCCTCGCCGGGAAAGCCGATCTGGGTTTGCTTGATCTGCTCGAAATTCTTCGGTAACAGTTTCGCTACACAGCCTTGATAATCGCTGAAAGCCTTGTTGAAACGCACAGGCAACAAGCGGACCTCCGATACCCGGCCGTCCTCGGTATTGCGTCGGACCACAGGGCTACGACCCTCCATTAGCCCGCTGATCAGACGGCCCGCCTGTACCTGGGAGCTGTCGAACAGCACATCGCCGCTGCCGATCCTGACCGAGCCCAGATTGATGTCACCTCGCCCGGGCTGCCAAGGCGCCGCAGCCGCCAGCAACGTCGCGGAGCCGCCACCCATCATCGGGTTATAGGCCTTGAGCCGGAACGTGGCCTGCTCGCCTGCCCGGCGCACGAACTCGCCGCTACCGAAATCGGTGATCGGCTGGCTCAGCCGGCACTCGAACTTGTCGCCTTCGACCGTCCACTCGATGCTCTCCAGACGGGTCTGGAAAGTGAGCGCCATCGCGGGAAGGCTGGCAAACACACTGAGCAAGGCTAGATAACGCTGGCGCACGGGATGCTCCACTGGCATTTATACGGAAATCGAAAAACACGTGGCATGACGCCTATCCGAGACACCGCACGGAATCGTGGCACACCTGAAGGGGCTATCGGTCACTTGCGGCAAAACTTGATAGCGGGTGCCCGGATCGGTCTTTTCCGGTAGCATCCCCCAGAGTTTGACCCGCCTGGAAGCCCCCCAATGTCCGACCGCCTGACCCTGCTGCGTCCCGACGACTGGCATATTCATCTTCGCGATGGTGCTGTGTTGACCCATACCGTCGCCGATGTCGCGCGCACCTTCGGGCGCGCAATCATCATGCCTAACCTGGTTCCGCCCGTGCGTAACGCTGTCGAGGCTGATGGCTATCGCCAGCGCATCCTCGCCGCGCGCCCGGCTGGCAGCCGCTTCGAGCCACTGATGGTGCTTTACCTCACCGACCGCACCCAGCCCGAGGAAATACGCGAGGCCAAGGCCAGTGGTTTCGTCCACGCGGCCAAGTTGTACCCGGCCGGCGCCACCACCAACTCGGATTCCGGCGTCACTGGCATCGACAAGATTTTCCCGGCGCTGGAAGCCATGGCCGAAGTCGGGATGCCCCTTCTGATCCACGGTGAAGTCACTCGCAGCGATGTCGACGTGTTCGACCGCGAGAAAATCTTCATCGACGAGCATATGCGTCGCGTCGTGGAGCGTTTCCCGACGCTCAAGGTGGTCTTCGAGCACATCACCACCGGCGATGCCGTGCAGTTCGTCAACGAAGCCCCGGCCAATGTCGGCGCCACGATCACTGCGCATCACCTGCTGTACAACCGCAACCACATGCTGGTGGGCGGGATCCGGCCGCACTTCTATTGCCTGCCGATCCTCAAGCGTAACACCCATCAGGAAGCCTTGCTCGACGCCGCCACCAGCGGCAGCGCCAAGTTTTTCCTCGGCACGGACTCGGCGCCCCACGCCCGCCACGCCAAGGAAGCCGCTTGCGGTTGCGCCGGGTGCTATACCGCCTACGCCGCCATCGAGATGTACGCCGAGGCGTTCGAGCAGCGCAACGCGCTGGACAAGCTCGAAGGTTTCGCCAGCTTGCACGGCCCGCGTTTCTACGGCCTACCGGTGAACACCGATCGTATTACCCTGGTCCGCGACGAGTGGACCGCCCCCGCCAGCCTGCCCTTTGGCGAGCTGACTGTCATCCCGCTGCGCGCCGGTGAAAAACTGCGCTGGCGCCTGCTGGAGGAAAACGCGTGAGTGAAGATCATTTCGACGACGAACTGGACGGCAATGCTGGTTCCGGAGGCGCTCGCCATCCCATGGCCGCTCGTTTCCGGGGCTATCTGCCGGTGGTGGTCGACGTAGAAACCGGCGGCTTCAACTCCGCCACCGATGCGCTGCTGGAAATCGCCGCGACGACCATTGGCATGGACGAAAAAGGCTTTGTGTTCCCTGACCACACCTATTTCTTCCGCGTCGAACCGTTCGAAGGCGCCAACGTCGAAGCCGCCGCGCTGGAGTTCACTGGGATCAAGCTCGACCACCCGCTGCGCATGGCGGTCAGCGAGGAAACCGCGCTGACCGACATCTTCCGTGGCGTGCGCAAGGCGCTGAAAGCCAACGGTTGCAAGCGTGCGATCCTGGTGGGGCACAACAGCAGCTTTGACTTGGGCTTTCTCAATGCCGCCGTTGCGCGGCTGGACATGAAGCGCAACCCATTCCACCCGTTTTCCAGCTTCGACACGGCGACCCTGGCCGGCCTGGCGTACGGCCAGACTGTCTTGGCCAAGGCCTGTCAGGCAGCCGACATCGATTTCGATGGCCGTGAGGCCCACTCGGCCCGCTACGACACCGAGAAGACCGCCGAGCTGTTCTGCGGCATCGTCAACCGCTGGAAAGAGATGGGTGGCTGGCAGGACTTCGACGACTGACATCGGCGCCAGATCCGGCTCTTGTGCTCTTTTGGCTCTTGTGGCGAGGGAGCTTGCTCCCGCTGGGTGGCGTAGCCGCCCCAAATATTTTGTGAGCGCTTCGCGCTCAAGCGGGAGCAAGCTCCCTCGCCACGAGATTTCGTGCTTCAGCCGACAAGTTTGGAACACCCATAAAAAAACCGGCCCATCAAGGGCCGGTTTTTTTATGCCGCGTGCGCTTACAGCTTGTCGCTGTGCTCGCCCAGATAGGCGGCTACGCCTTCAGGGGACGCGGTCATGCCCTTGTCGCCTTTTTTCCAGTTGGCTGGGCAGACTTCGCCGTGTTCTTCGTGGAATTGCAGGGCGTCGACCAGACGGATCAGCTCTTCCATGTTACGGCCCAGCGGCAGATCGTTGATGATCTGCGAACGAACCACGCCTTTGTCATCGATCAGGAACGCGCCACGGAAGGCCACGCCGCCTTCCGACTCAACGTCGTAGGCCTTGGCGATTTCGTGCTTCATGTCGGCAGCCATGGTGTACTTCACTTGGCCGATCCCGCCATTGTTGATCGGGGTGTTGCGCCAGGCGTTGTGGGTGAAGTGCGAGTCAATCGAAACAGCGACCACTTCAACGTTGCGCGCCTTGAAATCGTCCATGCGGTGATCCAGTGCGATCAGCTCGGATGGGCAGACGAAGGTGAAGTCCAGCGGGTAGAAAAACACCAGGCCGTATTTGCCTTTGATGGCCGAGGACAGGGTGAAGCTGTCGACGATTTCGCCGTTGCCGAGGACGGCAGGAACGGTGAAGTCCGGGGCTTGTTTGCCTACGAGTACGCTCATTGGATATCTCCTGGTGTAGTAACGTGAAAACAGAGTTCGTGTCAGCCTGTCACCCTCAGGCGACAGCCCTGTGACACGAACCCGCTTTGCAAGGACCGACCATCATACACCGCGCATTTGGACTGTCCTCAACGGTTTTTCAGTCACCTCGAAAATCCGTGGCACTTAACGGCGTGTCAACACCAAACCGTTCGTCAGCCTGGGGCCATTGTGACCAAAGAGGTTTAGAAACCACTTTGACAATCATTCTCGTTAACATTAAGATCCGTCTCAATTGAGTCACAACCAGCGACGGTTCTCACTTATGTATGTATGCCTCTGCACTGGCGTCACCGACGGACAAATCCGCGAAGCGATCTATGAAGGTTGCTGCAGCTACCGCGAAGTCCGCCAGGCCACCGGCGTAGCCAGCCAATGCGGTAAATGCGCCTGCCTTGCCAAGGAAGTGGTGCGTGAAACCCTCGCCAAAGTACAGACCGCCCAGGCCTCGATCCCTTATCCGGTAGAATTTACTGCCGCATAAATCCAGCTTTTTGAAGAACCGGACTCAATGTCCGGTTTTTTTATGCCTGTAAATCAATTGCTTAGCTTCCAGACGCGGAACACAAACATTCTTATTCCGATTAATTTTCATTTATTATTCAATAACTTAGGTTTGACACTCGCAAATGCGCGGCTCAAACTCTGCCTTATACACAGCTATTACAGGGCAGGCCCTCACCATGAAAGGCGACATCACAGTCATCCAGCATCTCAACAAGATCCTCGCCAATGAGCTGGTCGCGATCAATCAATACTTCCTGCACGCACGCATGTATGAAGATTGGGGCCTGAACAAGCTGGGCAAGCACGAGTACCACGAATCCATCGACGAGATGAAACACGCGGACAAGCTGATCAAGCGCATCCTGTTCCTCGAAGGCCTGCCGAACGTCCAGGACTTGGGCAAGCTGCACATCGGTGAACACACCCGCGAAATGCTTGAGTGCGACCTGCGCATCGAACGCACCGGCCACGCCGACCTGAAAGCCGCCATCGCCCATTGCGAAACCGTCGGCGACTTCGGCAGCCGCGAACTGCTCGAGGACATTCTCGAATCCGAAGAAGAACACATCGACTGGCTGGAAACCCAGTTGGGCCTGATCGACAAGATCGGTCTTGAGAACTACCTGCAATCGCAGATGGGCGAAGAATAAGCCTCGCCGAAAGCACGCCACAAAAAAGCCCCGCCCTCTTTCGAGGAGCGGGGCTTTTTGTTGCCTGGATTTCCAGGCTCACTTAAATCCTGTGGATCAAGCTTCGGTCTTGTTCGCCGCTGCCGCTTCTACAGCAGCCTTGATCGCGGACTGCAACGAACCGTCAGCCGCCATCTCGGTCATGATGTCGCTACCGCCGACCAGTTCACCGCCAACCCACAATTGTGGGAAGGTTGGCCAGTTGGCGTACTTGGGCAGGTTGGCGCGGATTTCCGGGTTCTGCAGGATGTCCACGTAGGCAAACTTCTCGCCACACGCCATCACCGCCTGGGCAGCCTTGGCCGAGAAGCCGCACTGAGGCGCATTCGGCGAGCCTTTCATGTAGAGCAGGATGGTGTTGTTGGCAATCTGGTCTTTGATCGTTTCGATGATATCCACGGAGCACCTCGGCTTAAACTTTGCGACTTCAGATGTCGACACGGTGGCGCATTGTAACGGAAAGCCGAGCTCCCTGCTCGGTCCGCCCCAGAGACAATTCTACGCAGCCGCCACCTTCACCGGAACCCCGTTAAGCGCCGCGTTGCCGGACAATTCATCGAGTTGGCATTCATCGGTCAAGTCATTGGCACTGGAACCCGGCTGCGCGCTAGCAATGGTCATCTGCACACCCGGACGGGCATGGCCCCAGCCATGAGGAAGACTGACCACGCCTCTCATCATATCCAGGCTGCCCTGCACCTCCACTTCGATCACCCCTACTCGCGAACTGACCTTGACCCGCTGTCCATCGACAAGACCCCGGCTCGCCAGGTCATCGGGATGCATCAGCAACTGATGCCGCGGCTTGCCTTTCACCAGCCGATGAAAGTTATGCATCCACGAATTGTTGCTGCGCACATGGCGACGGCCAATCATCAGCAGCTCATCCACCGCCGGCGCTCGCAACGCGGCGAAGCGCGCCAGGTCGGCGAGGATCACCGCGGGCGCGGCCTGCACCCGACCATTTTCAGTTTTCAGCCTTGCGCTGAGATTGGGTTTGAGCGCACCGAGGTCAATGCCGTGAGGATGATCAAACAGGGTCGCCAGAGACAGCTTGTGCGGCGATGCATCCCCATACGCACCTGCCCGCAGGCCGAAATCGATCATCTGTGCCGGCGGTATGGTCGGCTTGAGTTCCTTGCCGGTCCGGGCCGCAAAGGCTTTGGCCAGGCCGACGAAGATTTCCCAGTCATGCAGCGCCCCCTCGGGCTTGGGCAGGATCGCCCGGTTGAAACGGCTGACGTTGCGCACCGCGAACAGATTGAATGTGGTGTCGTAGTGATCGTTTTCCAGGGCTGAGGTCGACGGCAGGATCAGGTCGGCATAGCGAGTGGTCTCGTTGATGTACAGATCGATACTGACCATGAACTCAAGGCCATCCAGCGCCTGCTCCAGCTGCCGTCCGTTGGGCGTGGACAGCACCGGATTACCCGCCACGGTGACCAGCGCACGGATCTGCCCTTCGCCCTCGGTGAGCATTTCTTCGGCGAGGGCCGACACCGGCAGCTCGCCTGCGTATTCGGGACGCCCGGAAACCCGACTTTGCCAGCGATTGAAGTGCCCGCCCGAGGTGGTCGCCACCAGATCCACCGCCGGCTCGGTGCACAGCGCCCCGCCCACTCGGTCCAGATTGCCGGTCACCAGATTGATCAGCTGGATCAGCCAGTGGCACAGCGTGCCGAAAGCCTGGGTCGACACGCCCATCCGCCCGTAGCACACCGCTGACGGCGCGGCGGCGAAATCACGGGCCAGTTGACGGATCTGCGCCGCCGGAATCGCACAAAGCGGGCTCATTGCCTCCGCGGTAAAGCTTGCAACGGCCTGGCGCACCTCTTCGAGGCCATCCACCGGCAAATGACCGTCACGAGTCAGGCCTTCGCTGAAGAGCGTGTTGAGCAAGCCAAACAGCAACGCAGCATCACCACCGGGGCGTACGAAGACATGCTGGTCGGCAATGGCCGCGGTCTCGCTGCGCCGTGGATCAACGACCACCACCTTGCCGCCCCGGGCCTGGATCGCCTTGAGGCGCTTCTCCACGTCCGGCACGGTCATGATGCTGCCATTGGAGGCCAGGGGATTGCCCCCCAGGATCAGCATGAAGTCGGTGTGGTCAATGTCCGGAATTGGCAGTAAGAGGCCGTGGCCGTACATCAAGTGGCTGGTCAGGTGATGGGGCAGTTGATCCACCGAGGTCGCCGAGAAGCGGCTACGGGTTTTCAGCAGACCGAGGAAATAGTTGCTGTGGGTCATCAGCCCATAGTTATGCACGCTGGGGTTGCCCTGATAAACGCCCACCGCGTTCTGACCGTGGCGTTCCTGGATGCTTGCCAGGCGTTCGGCCACCAACGCGAACGCATCCTCCCAGGCGATGGGTTGCCATTCGCTGCCCATCCGCCGCATGGGCTGGCGCAACCGGTCCGGATCATTCTGGATATCCTGCAGCGCGACTGCCTTTGGGCAGATGTGCCCACGGCTGAAACTGTCCAGCGGATCACCTTTGATCGAGGTTATCGCCAGGCCCTGGCCTTCAGTTTCGGTGGTTTCGAGCGTCAGGCCACAGATGGCCTCACACAGATGGCACGCACGGTGATGAAGAGTCTTGGTCATGGCCAGTCTCTGTTTTATTCGTAGCGGCCGCTTTCGGCCGCGGGAACAAAACTATGGCCCGTGATCCCCTACCGCGCCAGCGACGTTCGTCCTGTGAATCGGCGGGCATCAGGCCAGCCGATTTCAGGGCTGCTCGGGAGGCGGCGCCAGCAACTGGATTTCCTCGATGGTCTCCACTTCCTCATGGGAAATGGGTACGCCCGTCAATTCGCCAATCAAGCGCCAATGCTCGTCAAGTCCGCTGCTGATAGTGGCCATGCGATCAATCATCCGACGACCCGCGGCCTTGGTCACTTCGTCGTCGCTGCGCAACAACTCGAATGACATGGACGTCACCGAAGCGGTCAGGTGCGTCAGGGAGCGCGCCGTCAGCCCCAGCAATTCCATCAGTTGTCGCTCTTTCGAATCCATTTCGGGGCTCCTGCATATAGGGGTTCATTTATAACCCAGGCCCTTGGTTTAGGAAATCTCACATCCGACAATGGACACTGGAAATCCAGGCACGCCAGCCGAAAACCGAGCGTTTATCGTCCCACGCCCGTCCGGCTTGTTTGCCAAGCGCCGCGGCGCCAGTGTACAAATGGGCCGCTGCTGTCAGGAAACCGGCTTTAAATACGTCATTGCAGTCCTGCCATGACCTCGCTGAAATCCCCTTTAACCGTAGCCCTATTGGTAAGAGCGACATTTAATGTCAATATCGCGCCTTCCCCCTAATTTCGTCGCCCCGTGCGGCTTTTGCCGCAGGTCTCGCCCGTTTTTCCATTAAACAAGGCTTTGAGCATCTGCGGTCAGTAACAAAAGGTAGTCAATCATGAGCGCAAGGCACTTTCTCTCCTTGATGGATTTCACGCCCGATGAGTTGCTCGGCGTCATCCGTCGAGGCGTGGAGCTCAAGGACCTGCGTAAGCGCGGCGTACTGTTCGAGCCCTTGAAAAACCGTGTACTGGGGATGATCTTCGAGAAAGCCTCGACGCGCACGCGCATTTCGTTCGAAGCCGGCATGATCCAGCTCGGTGGCCAGGCGATTTTCCTGTCGCCCCGCGACACCCAGCTCGGCCGCGGCGAGCCCATCAGCGATTGCGCCATCGTCATGTCGAGCATGCTCGATGCGGTGATGATCCGGACCTTTGCCCACAGCACCCTGACCCAATTCGCAGCCCACTCCCGCGTGCCGGTGATCAATGGCCTGTCCGATGACCTGCATCCCTGCCAGCTCCTGGCCGACATGCAGACGTTCCTCGAACACCGGGGCTCGATCCAGGGCAAGACCGTGGCATGGATCGGTGACGGCAATAACATGTGCAACAGCTATATAGAAGCGGCGATCCAATTCGATTTCCAGCTGCGCATCGCCTGCCCTGAAGGCTACGAACCCAATCCGCAATTCGTCGCCCGGGCCGGTGACCGCGTGACCCTCGTTCGCGACCCGAAACAAGCGGTCACCGGCGCGCACCTGGTAAGCACCGACGTCTGGACGTCCATGGGCCAGGAAGAAGAAACCGCCAAGCGCCTGAAGCTGTTCGCGCCTTTCCAGGTCAATCGCGCCCTGCTCGACCTGGCGGACGACGACGTGCTGTTCATGCATTGCCTGCCGGCCCATCGTGGCGAAGAGATCAGCCTCGACGTGCTGGATGATCCGCGCTCCGTGGCCTGGGACCAGGCCGAGAATCGTCTCCACGCACAGAAGGCCCTGCTCGAGTTTCTCGTCGAGCCGGCGTACCACCACGCATGAGCCATTCCTTGTTACTGAATCTGCACAACCTGGCTTGCGGTTATCAGGGCCAACGGGTCGTGCAGAACCTCAACCTGCACCTCAATGCCGGCGATATCGGCTGCCTGCTCGGCTCGTCCGGGTGCGGCAAGACCACGACCTTGCGGGCCATCGCCGGTTTCGAGCCCGTGCATGAAGGTGAGATCCAGCTGGCCGGGGAAACCATTTCCCGCGCGGGCTTTACCCTCGCCCCGGAGAAGCGCCGTATCGGCATGGTGTTCCAGGACTATGCGCTGTTCCCGCACTTGAGCGTCGCCGAGAACATCGCCTTCGGCATTCGCAAACATCCTCAAAAGGATCGCGTGGTCGAAGAGCTGCTGGAATTGGTCAACTTGAAGAACCTGGGCCAGCGCTTTCCCCATGAGCTTTCTGGGGGCCAGCAACAACGCGTGGCGCTTGCCCGGGCGTTGGCGCCCGAGCCGCAACTGTTGTTGCTCGACGAACCGTTTTCCAACCTCGACGGCGAGCTGCGACGCAAGCTCAGCCATGAGGTGCGCGATATTCTCAAGGCTCGCGGCACCAGCGCGATCCTGGTGACCCATGACCAGGAAGAGGCCTTTGCGGTGAGCGATCATGTCGGTGTGTTCCGGGAAGGTCGACTGGAGCAGTGGGATACACCTTACAACCTGTATCACGAACCGCTGACGCCTTACGTCGCCAGTTTCATTGGCCAGGGTTATTTCATTCGCGGCCGACTCGACAGCCCGGAATCGGTGCAAACCGAACTGGGCGTGCTGCGCGGCAACCGAGCCTACACCTGGCCGATCGGCGGCGCCGTGGATGTGCTGCTGCGCCCGGACGATATCGTCTATGCGCCAGACAGCCAGCTGACAGCCACTATCGTCGGCAAGACGTTCCTCGGTGCTTCTACCTTGTATCGCCTGCAATTGCCGACAGGCGCGCAACTGGAATCGATTTTCCCGAGCCATGCCGATCATCAGGTCGGGGCGACCGTGGGTATCCGAGTGGCGGCCGAGCACTTGGTATTGTTCCAGGCCTCGGGCAGCACAGCGGCACATCTGCCGCCGGTGGAAAGTGGCGTGCGACGACACAGCGCGGCCAGCTAATGCTTCGGGAGGCTTTTGCGGCGAAGGAGCAAGCTCCCTCGCCACAGGTCAACCCAGGGACAGCGTCCCGCTCGCCACCAGCGTCGCATGCCCGCCGATCTTCACCCGCTCTCCCTCCAACCGACAAAACAATGCCCCGCCCCTGGCTGAACACTGATACGCCGTAAGACCGTGCTTGTTCAGGCGCTTGGACCAGTATGGAATCAAGCTGCAATGGGTTGACCCGGTGACCGGATCCTCATTGATGCCGATCGCCGGGGCAAAGTAGCGCGAGACGAAATCGTGCTTGCTTCCCGGCGCCGTCACGATAGCGCCCGGCCACGGCAGCTTTGCCAAAGCGGCCATATCAGGCTTGCAGTCCAGCACGGCTTGCTCCGACTCCAACACCACGAACAGCTCGTTGGAGCTCAGCACGTCCACCGCCTCGACCCCCAAGGCATTCTGGACGGCCAGGGAAGCGCCCAATTCAGCCGGCACTATCGCAGGGAAATCCAACCACAGCCGGTCACCTTCGCGGCTGACGCTCAGCGCTCCAGACTTGCAGATAAAATCCAGCTGCTGCGCGGTTTCGTGATAGACCTCGAACAATACGAAAGCGCTGGCCAATGTCGCATGTCCACAGAGCGGGACTTCCGTGGTGGGAGTAAACCATCGAATGTGCCATTGCTGGTTTTCACGCACCAGGAAAGCGGTTTCAGCCAAGTTATGTTCGGCCGCGATCTTCTGCATCAAATCGTCGGCGAGCCAGGCATCGAGCCGATAGACCATCGCCGGGTTACCGCCAAACGGTCGGTCACTGAACGCATCGACCTGATGAAACGCGAGCTGCATGGCACTTCTCCTTTTTTTATAGATGCGCGAGCATGAGCCGCACCGACACCACTTATCCAGTGACAGATGAGCACAATTTTTGCCCTACAGCGCAGGATGAAGTTTTGACACCCGATAAAGCTTGAAGCCTCAGATTATCGTGGCAAGGGATTCAGGGACGCCCTATGTCGGCGAATGCCGCCCCGGTATGTTCCTTCAATACCGAAGGCGCCAATTCAACTTCCAAACCACGCCTACCCGCACTGACAAACATACTGGCGAGAGGCTGCGCAGAATTGTCGATAAACGTGCGAAGACGCTTCTTCTGCCCCAGCGGACTGATACCGCCAAGCAGATAACCCGTCGAGCGTTGAGCGGCGGCTGGATCGGCCATCTCGACTTTTTTCACCCCCGCCGCGTGGGCCAGCGCTTTCAGGTCCAGGCTTCCAGCCACGGGCACCACCGCCACCAGCAACTCGCCCTTCTCGCTGGCAGCCAACAAGGTCTTGAACACCCGCGCCGGCTCCAATCCGAGCTTTTCAGCAGCCTCCAGCCCATAGGACGCCGCCTTGGGATCATGTTCGTAGCTGTGGATGCGATGTTCGGCGCGCACTTTCTTAAGCAGATCCAACGCGGGGGTCATGGCCACTCCTGACAGAAAAACAAAAAAGGACTGTCAGGAATTCTATGCGATCAGCGGCCTAAAGGCTTTGCGGCGGTCATTCACGCCACGAATAATCGTAAAGTGACTGACGGTTCACTTTCGACCTTTGACAGTGGCGTTTCTTGTCTATATTTTTTCGAAACTGAAAGCAGAAACACGTGTCTCAAGCAACAGCCCGAGCGCAGGATGGGGATCCAGCCCTCGGTGAAAACGCGCTGACGAGTTGTATCCGACGCGCAGGACAACAAAAAGAACCGAGGTTTGAATGACGACTGCTTTACAACAACCCTCCCTTTCCAGCCAATGCCTGGCCGAGTTTCTCGGTACGGCCCTGTTGATTTTTTTCGGTACTGGTTGCGTTGCAGCGCTCAAGGTCGCGGGTGCGAGTTTCGGCTTATGGGAAATCAGCATCATCTGGGGCGTCGGCGTCAGCATGGCGATCTATCTCAGCGCAGGTATTTCCGGCGCCCACTTGAACCCCGCCGTCAGCATCGCGCTGTGCATTTTTACTGACTTCGAAAAACGCAAACTGCCCTTCTACATCATCTGCCAAGTCGGCGGCGCCTTCTGCGGTGCGCTCTTGGTCTATACGCTGTACAGCAATCTGTTCTTCGATTTCGAACAGTCTCGCCAGATGATTCGCGGCACCGAAGCCAGCCTCGAACTGGCGTCGGTATTCTCCACCTACCCGCACCCAGCACTGTCTACCGGCCAGGCCTTCCTGGTGGAAACGATCATCACCGCCATCCTGATGGGTGTGATCATGTCCCTTACCGATGACAATAATGGCCTGCCTCGCGGCCCACTGGCTCCACTGCTGATCGGCCTGCTGATCGCCGTGATTGGCAGTTCGATGGGGCCACTGACAGGCTTCGCGATGAACCCGGCGCGGGACTTCGGTCCAAAACTGATGACATTTTTCGCTGGCTGGGGTGAAATTTCCCTTACCGGGGGACGCGACATCCCGTACTTTCTGGTGCCTATTTTCGCACCGATTGCGGGAGCTTGCCTGGGTGCTGCCGCCTACCGCGGGCTGATTGCCCGTCACCTGCCCGGCGCCGTGGCTGCTACAAAGGATGCAGAGCCGACCATTGACGGCAAGCCCAGAACATCCTGAAACAGTCGGCGCAGGCTCCTGCCATTCCGGCCTGCGCCGTGGCTTCTTTCCTTATCTACGTCTCCCTTTATGAAAGACCCGAGGCAATCGACATGACCGATATTGAGAATAAAAACTACATCATTGCCCTAGACCAAGGCACGACCAGCTCGCGGGCGATTATTTTCGACCGTGACGCCAACGTGGTCTGCACAGCCCAACGCGAATTCGTCCAGCATTATCCGCAGCCAGGCTGGGTCGAACATGATCCGATGGAAATCTTCGCCACCCAGAGCGCGGTCATGGTAGAGGCCTTGGCCCATGCCGGGCTGCACCACGACCAGGTTGCCGCCATCGGCATTACCAACCAGCGCGAGACCACCGTGGTCTGGGACAAGTCCACCGGGCGTCCGATCTACAACGCCGTCGTCTGGCAATGCCGACGCAGCACCGAGATCTGCCAGCAACTCAAGCGCGACGGCCACGAGCAGTACATCAGCGAAGCCACTGGCCTGGTCACCGATCCGTATTTCTCCGGGACCAAGCTCAAGTGGATCCTCGACCACGTCGAAGGCAGCCGCGAACGCGCGCGCAACGGCGAATTGCTATTTGGCACCGTGGACAGCTGGCTTATCTGGAAATTCACTGGCGGCAAGGTCCACGTCACCGACTACACCAACGCCTCGCGCACCATGCTGTTCAACATTCACTCGCTGGAATGGGACGCGAAGATGCTCGACATCCTCGACATCCCTCGCGAGATGTTGCCGGAAGTGAAATCTTCCTCGGAAATCTACGGCCGCACCAAAAGCGGCATTGCCATCGGCGGTATCGCCGGCGACCAGCAAGCCGCCCTCTTCGGCCAGATGTGCGTGGAACCGGGCCAGGCGAAGAATACCTACGGCACCGGCTGCTTCCTGTTGATGAATACCGGCGACAAAGCCGTCAAGTCCAACCATGGCATGCTCACCACCATCGCCTGCGGCCCGCGCGGCGAAGTGGCGTACGCCCTGGAGGGCGCGGTGTTCAATGGCGGCTCCACGGTCCAGTGGTTGCGCGATGAACTCAAGATCGTCAACGACGCCCTCGATACCGAATACTTCGCCAACAAGGTCAAGGACAGCAACGGTGTGTACCTGGTGCCGGCGTTCACGGGCCTTGGCGCGCCGTACTGGGACCCTTACGCCCGCGGCGCACTGTTCGGCCTGACCCGTGGCGTACGGGTCGATCACATCATCCGCGCGACGTTGGAATCAATCGCCTATCAGACCCGCGACGTGCTCGATGCCATGCAGCAGGATGCCGGCGAACGCCTCAAGTCCCTTCGTGTGGACGGCGGCGCGGTGGCCAACAACTTCCTCATGCAGTTTCAGGCGGACATTCTCGGCACCTTGGTCGAACGCCCGAAAATGCGCGAGACCACCGCACTGGGCGCAGCGTACCTGGCCGGTTTGGCATGCGGCTTCTGGGGCAGCCTAGAAGAGTTGCGCGGCAAAGCAGTCATCGAGCGCGAGTTCGAGCCGCAGTTGGATGAACAGGCCAAGGAAAAACTCTACGCCGGCTGGAAAAAAGCCGTCAGCCGCACCCGCGATTGGGAGCCACACGAAGACGCCGAGTAAGCCGAAGCCGGGCACGATGAGGATCTGAAACTGGTCGGGAATGGATTCCTGCGGCATCATGGGCAAATTTTGTACGGCAGCCCAAAGGAAGCCCCATGAATCTGCCTCCCCGCCAGCAGCAAATCCTCGAACTGGTCCGCGAACGCGGCTATGTCAGCATCGAGGAAATGGCGCAGCTCTTCGTCGTCACCCCGCAAACCATCCGCCGCGACATCAATCAATTGGCGGAAGTGAACCTGCTGCGCCGCTACCACGGCGGCGCCGCCTATGATTCGAGCGTGGAAAACACTGCCTACGCCATGCGCGCCGACCAGATGCGCGACGAAAAGCAACGCATTGCCGAAGCCATCGCCGCCCAGATTCCCGATCACGCCTCGCTGTTCATCAATATCGGCACCACCACCGAGTCGATTGCGCGGGCACTGCTCAATCACAACCATCTGAAAGTCATCACCAACAACCTGCACGTGGCGTCGATCCTCAGCGCCAAGGATGACTTCGAAGTCCTGATTGCCGGGGGCAACGTACGCCGTGATGGCGGCGTGGTAGGCCAGGCCAGCGTCGACTTCATCAACCAGTTCAAGGTGGACTTCGCCCTGGTGGGTATCAGCGGGATCGACGAAGACGGCAGCCTGCTGGATTTCGATTATCAGGAAGTACGGGTTTCCCAAGCCATCATCGCTAATGCGCGACAGGTCTTGCTGGCGGCCGATTCCAGCAAGTTCGGGCGCAACGCCATGGTCCGCCTGGGCCCGATCAGCCTGATCGACTGCCTGGTGACCGACCAACAGCCAGTGCCGGCCCTGGCGCAATTGCTGAGCCAGCACAAGATTCGGTTGGAAGTGGTCTGACTACCCTCCCCTTGTGAGGAGAGATTATTCCCTCCTCACTAAGTTTGCCCAGGCAATTGCGCCTGCCTCCATGTTCGAAAATTTTCCTTCAGCGTCGTTCGATCAGTATTTTCAATCGAATTCGACTGGCCGTTGCTGTGCTTATGGGCTAGTATTTTCGCAAATGAACATTTATGTTCGAATTCAAATATTACGAAAAGAGCCCGAGGCCAGCCGATGCCCACTTCTACCTTGCCTACGCCCCCTCTCGCAGAGATCTATGATGTCGCCGTCATCGGTGGCGGAATCAACGGCGTGGGGATTGCCGCGGACGCTGCCGGTCGCGGCCTTTCGGTGTTCCTTTGTGAAAAGGACGACCTCGCCAGCCATACCTCTTCGGCCAGCAGCAAGTTGATCCACGGCGGTCTGCGCTATCTCGAACATTACGAATTCCGCCTGGTGCGTGAAGCGCTGGCCGAGCGCGAAGTGCTGCTGACCAAAGCCCCGCACATCGTCAAGCAAATGCGCTTTGTGCTGCCCCATCGGCCGCACCTGCGTCCTGCCTGGATGATTCGCGCCGGCCTGTTTCTTTACGATCACTTGGGCAAACGCGAGCAACTGGCCGGTTCCAAGAGCCTGAAGTTCGGCGCCGACAGCGCATTGAAAAGCGAAATCACCAAAGGCTTCGAGTACTCCGATTGCTGGGTAGATGACGCACGACTGGTGGTGCTCAACGCCATGGCGGCCCGTGAAAAAGGCGCGCATATCCACACCCGCACCCGCTGCGTGAGTGCTCGCCGCAGCAAGGGCCTGTGGCAACTGAACCTGGAACGCACCGATGGCAGTCTGTTTTCCATCCATGCCAAGGCGCTGATCAACGCCGCCGGGCCGTGGGTCGCCAAGTTCATTCGCGATGACCTGAAGCTGGAATCGCCCTACGGCATCCGCCTAATCCAGGGCAGCCACCTGATTGTTCCGAAGCTCTACGAAGGCGAGCATGCGCACATTCTTCAAAACGAAGACCAGCGCATCGTGTTCACCATTCCGTACCTGAACCAGTTCACCCTGATCGGCACCACCGATCGCGAATACACCGGCGACCCAGCTTCAGTGGCGATTACCGAGGGCGAAACCGATTACCTGCTGAAGGTGGTCAACGCGCACTTCAAGAAGCAGATCAGCCGTGACGAGATCCTGCACAGCTATTCGGGCGTTCGCCCGCTATGCAACGACGAATCCGATAACCCATCCGCCGTGACCCGGGACTACACCCTCGCGCTCTCCGGCGGCGGCGAAGAAGCTCCATTGCTGTCAGTGTTCGGCGGCAAGCTGACCACCTATCGCAAGCTGGCCGAATCGGCCATGGCGCAGCTGGCTCCCTATTTCACACAGATGCGCCCAAGCTGGACCGCCCTGGAAACCTTGCCCGGCGGCGAAAACATGACCACGCCGCAGGCGTTGTGCTCGGCCATTCGAGACAAATTCGACTGGCTGCCGACCGATATCGCCCGCCGCTGGGCCACCACTTATGGCAGCCGTACCTGGCGGATGCTTGAAGGGGTGCACAGCCTCGGCGACCTGGGCGAACACATCGGCGCAGGACTCTACACCCGGGAAGTCGACTATCTGTGCAGCGACGAATGGGCCGTCGATGCCCAGGACATTCTCTGGCGTCGCAGCAAGCTGGGCCTGTTCACCAGCGCCTCGGAGCAAGAGAAACTGCAACAGTACCTGGACAAGGTCGAGCACAACCGACGCAAGATCGAAGCGGCCTGAAATCACCGCCGACTAAATGAAAGCCTCCGGATCGAAAGATTCGGGGGCTTTTTGCTGCCTGACGCCCTTTCCCCGAGCACACGGCCTAGGCGGCGCATTCGGTTTTCCGAACGCAACCCGACGGTCAATTCGGCAAACCGGATAAATAACCAACCGAAAAGCTGACACAAAACATTAATTTCATTATAAAACAATCAGTTAATCATATAGCGCTGGCCTGGCACGAGTCATGCTCTACACTCGTGGAGACGAACGCCTGTACGCCAACACAACAGGAGCTGCCAGGCATTCGAAGCACTCAGGGCCGGTTGAACCGGCCGAATAAAAAAAACAATGTCGAGGAAACATCGATGCGCATCGTTCCCCATCTCCTGGGCGCAGCCGTTGCTGCCGCTCTGATCAGCACTCCGGTTTTCGCAGCCGAACTGACCGGCACGCTGAAAAAGATCAAAGAGTCCGGCGTCGTTACGCTCGGCCACCGCGACGCCTCCATCCCGTTCTCCTATATTGCGGACGCTTCCGGCAAGCCGGTCGGCTATTCCCACGACATCCAACTGAAAGTCGTCGAAGCGCTGAAAAAAGAGCTGGACGTGCCGAACCTGCAGGTCAAGTACAACCTGGTCACCTCGCAAACCCGTATTCCCCTGGTGCAGAACGGCACCGTGGACCTGGAATGTGGCTCCACCACCAACAACGTTGAGCGCCAGCAACAAGTCGCTTTCTCCGTTGGTATCTTCGAGATCGGCACCAAGCTGTTGTCCAAGAAAGATTCCAAATACAAGGATTTCGACGACCTCAAGGGCAAGAACGTCGTGACCACCGCCGGCACCACCTCCGAGCGACTGCTCAAGGCCATGAACGCCGACAAGCAGATGGGCATGAACGTCATCTCCGCCAAGGACCACGGCGAATCCTTCCAGATGCTGGAATCGGGCCGCGCCGTCGCGTTCATGATGGACGACGCCCTGCTGGCCGGTGAAGCCGCCAAAGCCAAGAAAGCCGATGATTGGGCCGTGACCGGTACGCCACAGTCCTATGAAATCTATGGCTGCATGATGCGCAAGGGCGACGAGCCGTTCAAAAAGGCCGTGGATGATGCCATCAAGGCCACCTACGCTTCGGGTGAGATCAACAAGATCTACGAAAAATGGTTCATGCAGCCCATCCCGCCAAAAGGCCTGAACCTGAACTTCCCGATGAGCGAAGAACTCAAGAAACTGATCGCCACCCCGACCGACAAAGCGGCTGACGAAAAGAAATCCTGATTTCTGACTAACCTTATCTCCTGGAAGGGCCCGGCTCTTCCAGGAGAGTGTCATTCCCTGCTGGCAATAATGGAAACACTCGAACGGTGAGGTCGAGCCGTCGGTGTGTGCCTGATCGTCAAGATTAGGCGGGAAAGGACTTCCCCCTGCAGATATTTGTACATCGATCGATCTGAGGGGAGACCCTAATGAATTACAACTGGGACTGGGGTGTGTTCTTCAAGTCCACCGGCGTGGGCAGCGAGATCTATCTCGACTGGTACGTGGCCGGCCTGGGCTGGACCATCGCCATCGCCGTCGTCGCCTGGATCATTGCCCTGCTGCTGGGCTCGATCCTGGGCGTGATGCGCACCGTGCCGAACCGGCTGGTGTCGGGCATCGCGACTTGCTACGTGGAGCTCTTTCGTAACGTGCCGTTGCTGGTTCAGCTGTTCATCTGGTACTTCCTGGTGCCGGACCTGCTGCCCGCGGACATGCAGGAATGGTACAAACAGGACCTGAACCCGACCACCTCGGCCTACCTGAGCGTTGTCGTCTGCCTGGGCCTCTTCACCGCTGCGCGGGTTTGCGAACAGGTGCGCACCGGTATCCAGGCGCTGCCGCGCGGCCAGGAATCCGCCGCACGCGCCATGGGCTTCAAGCTGCCGCAGATCTACTGGAACGTGCTGCTGCCCCAGGCCTACCGGATCATCATTCCGCCGCTTACCTCGGAATTCCTCAACGTCTTCAAGAACTCCTCCGTGGCCTCGCTGATCGGCCTGATGGAGCTGCTCGCGCAGACCAAGCAGACCGCTGAGTTTTCCGCCAACCTGTTCGAAGCCTTTACCCTGGCGACGCTGATCTACTTCACCTTGAACATGAGCCTGATGCTGCTCATGCGCATGGTCGAGAAGAAAGTCGCGGTGCCCGGCCTGATCTCCGTGGGGGGTAAATAATGGAATTCGACTTCACAGGCATCATCCCGGCCATTCCCGGCTTGTGGAACGGCATGGTGATGACCCTCAAGCTGATGGTCCTGGGCGTCGTCGGCGGGATCATCCTGGGGACGATCCTGGCGCTGATGCGCCTGTCCCACAACAAGCTGATTTCCAATATCGCCGGCGCCTACGTCAATTATTTCCGCTCGATCCCGTTGCTGCTGGTCATCACCTGGTTCTACCTGGCGGTGCCGTTCGTGCTGCGCTGGATCACCGGCGAGGACACGCCGATCGGTGCGTTCGGCTCCTGCGTCGTGGCGTTCATGATGTTCGAGGCGGCGTACTTCTGCGAAATCGTCCGGGCCGGCGTACAGTCGATCCCCAAGGGCCAGATGGGTGCGGCACAGGCGCTGGGCATGAACTATGGCCAGGTCATGCGTTTGATCATCCTGCCCCAGGCGTTTCGCAAGATGACTCCGCTGCTGCTGCAACAGAGCATCATCCTGTTTCAGGACACCTCGTTGGTCTACACGGTCGGCCTGGTGGACTTCCTCAATGCTTCGCGGGCCAATGGCGACATCATCGGCCGCTCCAATGAGTTCCTGATCATCGCAGGTCTCGTGTACTTCACAATCAGCTTTGCCGCCTCGCTGCTGGTCAAGCGTCTGCAAAAAAGGTTCGCCGTATGATCTCTATCAAAAATATCAACAAGTGGTATGGGGACTTCCAGGTACTGACCAATTGCAGCACCGAGGTCAGCAAAGGTGAAGTGGTGGTGGTGTGCGGGCCGTCGGGTTCGGGCAAGTCCACGCTGATCAAGTGCGTGAACGCGCTGGAGCCGTTCCAGAAAGGCGACGTCGTGGTCGATGGCACATCCATCGCCGACCCGAAGACCAACCTGCCGAAACTGCGTTCGCGCGTGGGCATGGTGTTCCAGCATTTCGAACTGTTCCCGCACCTGACCATCACCGAGAACCTGACCATCGCGCAGATCAAGGTGCTGGGCCGCAGCAAGGAAGAAGCCACCAAGAAAGGCCTGCAATTGCTTGAGCGCGTCGGTCTCTCGGCCCACGCCCACAAGCACCCTGGCCAACTCTCCGGTGGCCAGCAGCAGCGCGTGGCGATCGCCCGTGCCCTGGCGATGGACCCGGTGGTCATGCTGTTCGACGAACCCACCTCGGCCCTTGACCCGGAAATGGTCAACGAAGTGCTCGACGTGATGGTGCAACTGGCCCACGAAGGCATGACCATGATGTGCGTGACCCATGAAATGGGCTTCGCCCGCAAAGTGGCGAACCGGGTGATCTTCATGGACCAAGGCCAGATCATCGAAGACTGCCCGAAAGAAGAGTTTTTCGGCGACATCAGCGCCCGCTCCGAACGCGCCCAGCATTTCCTTGAGAAAATCCTGCAACACTAAGCGTCGCCTTCCTTGGACACGCTTGCCCTTGTGGTGAGGGAGCTGGCTCCCTCACCACCGGAGCGCGTTTGAAGGACGACCGCCGCCACACTGGTTGACCCAAGGCTTCTGTGATGAAATGCGACCCCACCTTCTATCGCGCCGCGCCGCCATCACTCGCCGTGAAACCCCGCCTGATCCGCCATCTGTTCCTGCCGCCGCTGATCATTGCCCTGATGATCGGCCTGGGTTACCTCGGCTTCTGGATCAGCGAGCACTATGGCATTCGCGGCCTGGCCGAGAACGGCGAGCGCCAGCTGGAACTGCATGCCCGTGCGGTGGAAAGCGAAATCAGCAAATACACCTACTTGCCCAGCCTGCTGGAGCTTGAATCGAGCGTCGCGCAACTGCTCGACGACCCGACACCCGAACACCGCAAGACCGTCAACGATTATCTTGAAGGCCTGAACCGGCGTAGCCGCAGCCGGGCCATCTACGTCATGGATACCACCGGCCGGGTGATGGCCACCAGCAACTGGCGCGATGTCGACAGTTACCTGGGTGAAGACCTGTCCTTCCGCGCCTACTTCCAGAATGCCGTACGCGGCCAGCCGGGGCGGTTCTACGGCATCGGCAGCACCAACGGCGAACCCGGTTATTACCTCGCCCATGGCTTGGAACAACAAGGCAAGATCATCGGTGTGGCCGTGGTCAAGGTACGCCTCGAAGCCATGGAGGAGCGCTGGCAGCGGGCACGCCTGGAGGCCTTCGTCAGCGACGAGAACGGCATCATCATCCTCTCCAGCGACCCGGCGCGACGGCTCAAGTCCGTACGCCCGCTGAGCGATGAAACCAAGGAGCGCCTGGCCCGCAGCCTGCAATATTACTGGTTCCCGTTGAATGAGCTGATCCCCTTGGCGCGGGAGCGGCTGGGCGAAGGCATGGAAAAACTGACCTTCCCCGCCAATACCGAAATCGCCGCCGAACAGCAGGCGATCAGCTACCTGTCACAGACCCGCCCGTTGAGCGACACACCGTGGAATTTCACCTTGCTCACGCCGCTTGAAGACTTGCGTCGCCAAGCGATCAACCAAGGCATCCTGGTGGCCGTGGCGTTTGCCTTGGTGGCCTTCCTGTTGATCGCCTGGAACGAGCGGCGCAAGGTGATCGCCACTCGCCTCGCGGCCCGCGAAGCGTTGCAAGAGGCCAACAACCAACTCGAACGTCGGATTACCGAACGCACCACTGACCTTCGCGCCAGCAACGAACGGCTCAAGGGCCAGATACGCGAGCGACGGCAGGCCGAAGAGACCTTGCGCCGCGCCCAGGATGAACTGGTACAGGCCGGTAAACTGGCGGCCATCGGCCAGATGTCCACCAGCATCGCCCATGAACTCAACCAGCCGCTGGCCGCCCTGCGTACCCTGTCGGGCAATACCGTGCGCTTCCTGGAGCGCGGCCAGCTGGACACCGCCAGCACCAACCTCAAGACCATCAATGAACTGATCGACCGCATGGGCCGGATCACCGCCAGCCTGCGCGCCTTTGCCCGGCGCGGCGACGACAAGGGCCGGGCCAGCCTGGGCAAGGCCGTCGAGGCGGCGCTGCAATTGCTCGGCGGGCGCCTGGAGAAACTCGGCATCCAGGTTCACTCGGCTTTCGAAGACGTCCAAGTACAAATCGACCAGACTCGCCTGGAGCAGATCCTGGTCAACCTGATCGGCAATGCACTGGACGCGATGCAGGTCCAACCCGAGCCGAAACTGTGGCTTGTCGGCGAAACCAGCGATGGCAAATACCGCCTGCGGGTGCGCGATAACGGTCATGGCATCGACCCGCAAGCGCGCAAGCACCTGTTCGAACCGTTCTTCACCACCAAACCCGGCGAACAGGGCCTGGGCCTTGGCCTGACGCTGTCGGCGAGCCTGAGCGCCGCCGCTGGCGGGCACCTGGGCGTCGAGCATCCGGAGGACGGTGGCACCACGTTTGTCCTCAGTTTACCGTTGGTAAGCCTTTCACCTGCCGAGCCGCTATGAACAACGACCTGAGCGTATTGATCGTCGAAGACGACCCCCATGTCCTGTTGGGCTGCCAGCAAGCCTTGACCCTGGAAGACATTCCCTGCATCGGCGTGGGCAGCGCCGAGGAAGCCCTGGAGCGGGTCGACGATAACTTCGCCGGCATCGTCATCAGCGACATCCGCCTGCCGGGCATCGATGGCCTGGAGCTGCTCACTCGCCTCAAGGCGCGCGACCGCAGCCTGCCGGTGGTGTTGATCACCGGTCACGGCGACATTTCCATGGCCGTCGGCGCCATGCAGAAAGGCGCCTATGACTTCATGGAAAAACCGTTCTCTCCCGAGCGCCTGGTCGATGTCGCCCGCCGCGCCCTGGAGCAGCGCAGCCTGGCCCGGGAGGTGTCATCGCTGCGTCGGCAACTGGCCGAACGCGATTCGCTGGAAGGCCGGATCATCGGCCGTTCGCCGGCCATGCAGCACCTGCGCGCACTGATCGCCAACGTCGCCGACACGTCGGCCAATGTGCTGATCGAAGGCGAAACCGGCACCGGCAAGGAACTGGTCGCCCGCTGCCTGCATGATTTCAGTCGGCGCCACGACAAGCAGTTCGTCGCGCTGAACTGCGGGGGGCTGCCGGAGAACCTGTTCGAAAGCGAAATTTTCGGCCACGAGGCCAATGCCTTCACCGGAGCTGGCAAACGCCGGATCGGCAAGATCGAGCACGCCGACGGCGGCACGCTGTTTCTCGATGAAGTGGAAAGCATGCCCCTGCCCTTGCAGATCAAGCTGCTGCGCGTGTTGCAGGAACGCACCCTGGAACGTCTGGGTTCGAATCAAAGCGTGGCGGTGGATTGCCGGGTGATCGCCGCCACCAAGTCCGACCTCGACGAAATGGGCCGGTCCGGACAGTTCCGCAGCGACCTGTATTACCGCCTCAACGTGGTGACCCTGGAACTGCCGCCGCTGCGCGAGCGGCGCGAAGACATCCTGCAACTGTTCGAGCATTTCCTCCAGCAGTCGTCCCTGCGCTTCGACCGCACCGTGCCGGAGCTGGACAACCAGACCCTGTCGAACCTGATGAGCCACGACTGGCCGGGCAACGTGCGTGAACTGCGCAACGTCGCCGAACGTTACGCCTTGGGCCTGCCGGCGTTCAAGAAGTCCGGCGCCAGCAGTGGCAGCCATGGCCTGGCCTTCGCCGAAGCAGTGGAAGCCTTCGAGCGCAATCTGCTGATGGACGCGTTGCAACGCAGCGGCGGCAACCTGACCCAGGCCAGCCAGGAACTGGGCATGGCCAAGACCACGCTGTTCGACAAAGTCAAAAAATATGGCTTGAGCCACTGACGGGGACGTAGACCTGTGGACCTGATTTTCAAGGCGGCGCTCGGCGCAGCCGTGGTGGTGATCCTGGCGATGCTCGCCAAGACCAAGAACTATTACATCGCTGGGTTGGTGCCGCTGTTTCCGACCTTTGCCCTGATCGCCCACTACATCGTCGGCAAGGGCCGCTCGGCGGAGGACCTGAAGACCACCATCGTGTTTGGCATGTGGTCAATCATTCCGTACTTCGTCTATCTCGTAACCCTGTACGTGATGGTCGACCGCATGCGCCTCGAAGCCTCATTGGCCGTAGCCACCGTCGCCTGGCTAATGGCGGCGACGGTGCTGGTCAGCGTCTGGGTACGGCTTCACGGTTGAACGCTGTGATCAATAACCGACGGTGAACCGCGTCCGCGAAAACTGCGGTGTTTCCACTTCATCGATCATCGCAATGGCGTAGTCGGCAAAGCTGATCCAACTGCGTCCGGTGTTATCGAACAGCAGGTGGTCCTTGCCCACTCGGAACTGGCCGGTGCGCTCGGTTTCGACGAACTCCGCCGAAGGCGACAAAAAGGTCCAGTCCAAGTCCTGCTCATTGCGCAGCACGTCCAGGAACAAGGCGCCGGCCGTGGCCTCAGGCAGGTACTCCTCTGGAAATTCCTTACTGTCGATCACCCGGCTGTTATCCGGCAGCAGCAACGAACCGGCCCCGCCGACCACCAGCAAGCGCTTGACCCCGGCGGCCTTCACTGGCGCGATGACCTTGTCGGCCGGCACGGTGGCAAAGTGCACGGCACTGATTACCACGTCGTGGCCGGCGATGGCCGCAGTCAACGCCTCGCTGTCCAGTACATCCAGCTGCTTGCTGACCACCCCGGCCCGATCACCGATTTTCGCGGTGTTGCGGGCAATGGCCGTCACGCTGTGACCACGGCGCAGAGCCTCTTCCAACAGTTGGCTACCCGCACGCCCGGTGGCGCCGATGATTGCGATTTTGCTCATGTGATTCTCCAATGAATTGGCAATGTCAGAAATACATGCTCTTGTGGCGAGGGGATTTATCCCCTCGCCACAACAGCGCTCGAGTTACAGATCGGTGGTCACCACTTCATCTCGCCCTTCGCCACCTTGGCACTGAGCTCAAGGGAGCTGTCTTCACCCAGGTCCGGATAGCGTAGTTTCATGGCGCGGATCAGTGCGGCGGAATCCTTGGCCTTGGCGGTCTCTTCGTCGAAGGCCTTGATGTAGCCAGCGGTGAACGTCACCGGCGCCAGGGAGCGGGCGCTTTCACCCAGGTAATGGCCGGGAACCACGGTGGCCGGTTGCAGCTTTTCGATGTTACCCAGCGTGGCCAGCCAATCCTTGTGAGACTGCGGCGTCTGGGTATCGGCCATCCACACATGAATGTTCTCGGCTACCACGACGCCGCCCAGCACAGCCTTGATCGAAGGAATCCACACAAAACTACGCTCCGGCTGTGGGCCCTTCAGGCCGATAATCTGCAAGCGCTTGCCTTCCAACGTCAGGCTGTCGCCCTGGAGCACCTGAGGCACGATGGCCTTGGTTGGGGCATCGGTCTTCAGGATCGGCGCCCAATATTTCAGCTTGCCGTCCATGGTGTGCTTGATGTGATCGACGGTCGGCGCCGACGCCAGCACCTTGGCCTCAGGGAACGCGGCGGTGAGGGTTTCCAAGCCAAAATAGTAGTCTGGATCGCCATGGCTGATGTAGATCGTGGTCAGTTGCTTGCCACTGGCGCGAATCTTCTCGACGACTTGCTCAGCCTGGGATTTGCCGAACTGGGCGTCGACGAGAATGGCTTCTTTTTCACCACTGACCAACACTGACGTCACCGGAAAAATCGCCGCCGCGCCGGGGTTGTAGACGTCGAGCGTCAAGTCGGCGGCCCAGGCCTGGGCCGTGAAAGCCAGGGCGGCGGTTGCCAGCAGCCAGCGCTTGATAGGGGTGAATCCGGTCATGAAGTGCTCCATCGTCCAAAGGCCCGCAAGGGAATGAAACAGAGCTTAGTTGCCAGAGTCGTTACAAAAAATGCCATGCTGGGACACAGTTTGTTTCTGAAAGCGGGCAAATCATGGATCGTCTACAAGCAATGCGGGTGTTTGTCACCGTGGTGGACCTGGGTAGCCAGTCCGCGGCGGCCGAGCACCTGGACCTTTCGCGGCCGGTGGTGTCGCGGTATCTGGCGGAGCTGGAGGATTGGGTTGGCGCGCGGCTGATGCACCGCACCACCCGCAAGCTGAGCCTGACGGCCGCCGGCAGCGAGATCCTGCCGCGTTGCCGGCAGATGCTCGAGCTGTCCAGCGACATGCACGCCGCCGTGAGCACGCCGCAAGACGCGCCTCGAGGCCTGCTGCGCATCACCGCCAGCCCCTCGTTCGGCCAGGCCCAGTTGGCATCCGCCATGGCCGACTTTGTCCGGCGCTACCCAGGCGTGAGCGTCGACCTGCAGATGCTCGACCGCACGGTGAACCTGGTGGATGAACGCATTGACCTGGCGATCCGCATGAGCAACGACCTCGACCCGAACCTGATCGCCCGCCGCCTCACGGTGTGCCGTTCGGTAATCTGCGCTTCGCCCCGCTACCTGCGCGAGCATCCGACGCCGCAACGCGTGGAGGATTTGAGCCGGCACAATTGCCTGACCCACTCCTACGTCGGCAAAAGCCTCTGGCATTTCGAACAGGACGGCGAGCCCGTGTCGGTGCCGGTCCAAGGCAACATCAGCGCCAACGAAGCCAGCACCCTGCTACAGGCGACGATCGCGGGCGCCGGCGTGGCGATGCTGCCCAGCTATCAGGCCGGTCCCCACATCCAGAACGGTGAACTGGAACGCCTGCTGGCCCACGCTGAACCTCGCCGGATGAACATGTACGCGGTATACGCGTCGCGCAAACACATGCCATCGGCGCTGCGCAGCTTGCTGGATTTCCTGGTGCAGAGATTTCCCGAAACGCCTGAATGGGATGCGGGGCTCTAACGTCCCTCGGGCATAAGGATTTGCTGCGCTCGCAACGGTGTCCCCGGGATTTCACCAATAGCCCGCCCCAAGGCATACTTGCCACCCATCGTATTCCAGAACCCAAAGCCGCCCCATGCGTATCCACGTCAGTTTCATCGACCGCGTCGGCATCACCCAGGAAGTCCTGGCCTTGCTCGGCGGTCGCAATCTCAATCTGGATGCCGTGGAGATGGTGCCACCCAACGTCTACATCGACGCCCCGACCCTCAGCCCGCAAGTGCTGGATGAATTGCGCGAGGCATTGTTCAGCGTGCGTGGCGTGCAGGCGGTAACCGTGGTGGACATCCTGCCGGGCCAACGCCGGCACTTGCAGCTCGATGCGTTGCTCGCGGCGATGACCGACCCTGTCCTGGCGCTTGACAGCGCTGGCAAGGTGTTACTCGCCAACCCGGCGCTGATCGCCCTCTACGGCCGTGAGCCGGCCGGGGAAAGCGTGGCCGAGCTGTTCGGTGATGCGGCATTGCTCGATGCCCTGTTGGAGAATGGTTTTCGCCTGCCGCTGCGGGAAATCACCCTCAACGGCCAGACGCTGCTGCTGGACGCCACCCCGATCACCGACGCCGGGGCGCTGCTGACGCTGTATCAGCCCAATCGCATCGGTGAACGCCTGTCGGCCTTGCATCATGACCACGCCGAAGGCTTCGACGCGCTGTTAGGCGAATCCCCGGCGATCCGCACCCTCAAGGCCCGGGCCCAGAGGGTCGCGGCCCTCGATGCGCCGCTGCTGATCCAAGGTGAAACCGGCACCGGCAAGGAGCTGGTAGCCCGCGCCTGTCACGCCATCAGCGCCCGTCACGGCGCGCCATTCCTGGCCCTCAACTGTGCGGCACTACCGGAAAACCTGGCCGAGAGCGAACTGTTCGGCTATGCCCCCGGCGCCTTCACCGGCGCACAACGCGGCGGCAAGCCGGGGCTGATGGAGCTGGCGAACCAGGGCACGGTATTCCTCGATGAAATCGGCGAGATGTCGCCCTACCTGCAAGCCAAGCTCCTGCGGTTCCTGAACGACGGCAGCTTCCGCCGGGTGGGCGGCGACCGGGAGATCAAGGTCAACGTGCGGATCCTCAGCGCCACCCACCGCAACCTGGAAAAAATGGTCAGCGAAGGCTCGTTTCGCGAAGACCTGTTCTACCGCCTGAACGTGCTCAACGTCGAAGTCCCGCCACTGCGCGAGCGCGGCCAGGACATCCTGCTGCTGGCGCGGTATTTCATGCAGCAGGCCTGTGCGCAGATCCAGCGTCCGGTCTGCCGCCTGGCCCCTGGTACCTATCCGGCGCTGCTGGGCAATCGCTGGCCGGGCAACGTGCGGCAACTGCAGAACGTGATCTTCCGCGCCGCCGCTATCTGCGAAAGCAGCCTGGTGGACATCGGCGACCTGGACATCGCCGGCACCAGCGTGGCGCGTCAGGGCGATGTGGAAGTCGAAAGCCTGGAGCAGGCCGTCGAAGCGTTCGAAAAGCAATTGCTCGAATCGCTGTACACCAATTATCCCTCCACCCGCCAACTCGCCAGCCGCCTGCAAACCTCGCACACCGCGATCGCCCATCGGCTGCGCAAGTATGGGATCTCCGGCAAGCCTTAGTCGGGTTGCGCTCGGAAGCACGTCAAAAACGACCTCGACCGTACTGAAAGCGCTACAGCGGAACGATATCGCTACACTCGGCGCTGAGCTGCGCTGGGTAAGGCTTTGATCCCATGGTGATTTTTTCCTGCCTGGATACTGTAGCGATTTCGCTACAGTTCAAAAGCATCTCGCTTTTAAAAATCTACTTAAGAGACTGAAAAATAAGGGATTTAAAACATTGGCCACGTTCTTGCTATGGCTATAGCCATTCGGCCGGGCCAAGCCCCGCGCCTTTCTTCGCGTCCACCAGACGAAATCTGGCCCCAGGAGTTTCCATGAGCGAGTTGCGTTTCACTGAAGATCACGAATGGCTTCGCACCGAAGCCGACGGCAGCGTTACCGTTGGCATCACCGCATTCGCCCAGAACGCCTTGGGTGACGTGGTCTATGTTCAGTTACCGGAACTGCAGGCCTACGACAAAGGCGCCGAAGCCTCTACCGTGGAATCGGTGAAAGCCGCCAGCGGCGTGTACATGCCTTTGGACGGTGAAGTGCTCGAAGTGAACCCGGCCTTGGAAAGCAATCCGGAATTGGTCAACGAAGACCCGCTGGGCGAAGGCTGGTTCTTCCGCTTTAAACCGACCGACGCCGACGCAGTGGCTAAGCTGTTGGATCAAGACGCCTACGATCGCCTGATCAAAGCCAACGCCGAAGCCTGAGGAGCCACGACATGACCGTTAATCTCGGCACCGCCAACGAATTCATCGCCCGCCACATCGGCCCGCGTGCAGACGACGAGCAAGCCATGCTCGAGCGCCTGGGCTTCGACTCCCTGCAAGCCCTGAGCGCCAGCGTCATCCCGGAAAGCATCAAGGGCACCAGCGTGCTGGACATGGGCGATGGCCAGAGCGAAGCCGACGCACTGGCCTCGATCAAGGCCATCGCCGCGAAGAACCAGCTGTTCAAGACCTACATCGGCCAGGGCTACTACAACTGCCACACCCCGTCGCCGATCTTGCGCAACCTATTGGAAAACCCGGCCTGGTACACCGCCTACACGCCGTACCAGCCTGAAATTTCCCAGGGCCGCCTCGAAGCGTTGTTGAATTTCCAGACACTGATCAGCGACCTCACCGGCCTGCCGATCGCCAACGCCTCGTTGCTGGACGAAGCCACCGCCGCCGCCGAAGCCATGACCTTCTGCAAGCGCCTGAGCAAGAACAAAGGCAGCAACGCGTTCTTCGCCTCCGTCCACAGCCACCCGCAAACCCTTGACGTGCTGCGCACCCGTGCCGAACCCCTGGGCATCGACGTGGTGGTGGGCGATGAGCGCGAACTGACCGATGTGAGCACGTTCTTCGGCGCGTTGCTGCAATACCCGGCCAGCAACGGCGACCTGTTCGACTATCGCGAACTGACCGAACGCTTCCACGCGGCCAATGCACTGGTGGCGGTCGCGGCTGACTTGTTGGCCCTGACGTTGCTGACCCCACCGGGTGAATTCGGCGCCGACGTCGCCATCGGCAGCGCCCAGCGCTTCGGCGTACCACTGGGCTTCGGCGGCCCGCACGCGGCGTATTTCTCCACCAAGGACGCGTTCAAGCGCGACATGCCGGGCCGTCTGGTCGGTGTTTCCGTGGACCGTTTCGGCAAGCCGGCCCTGCGCCTGGCGATGCAGACCCGCGAGCAACACATCCGCCGCGAGAAAGCCACGAGCAACATCTGCACCGCCCAAGTGCTGCTGGCCAACATCGCCAGCATGTACGCGGTGTACCACGGCCCTAAAGGCCTGACCCAGATCGCCAATCGCATCCATCACCTCACCGCGATCCTCGCCAAGGGCCTGGGCGCGCTGGGCCTGGACGTCGAGCAAGAGAGTTTCTTCGACACCCTGACCCTGCACACCGGCGCACAAACCGCCGCCCTGCTCGACAAGGCCCGTGCCCAGCGCATCAACCTGCGCGTAGTGGATGCTGAGCGCCTGGGCCTGTCCCTGGACGAAACCACCAGCCAGGCTGACGTGGAAAATCTCTGGGGACTGTTCGCCGACGGCAAGGCGCTGCCAGACTTCGCGGCCCTGGCCGCCAATGTCCAAAGCCGTATCCCGGCGGCGCTGGTGCGCCAGTCGGCGATCCTCAGCCACCCGGTGTTCAACCGCTACCACTCCGAAACCGAGCTGATGCGCTACCTGCGCAAGCTCGCCGACAAGGACCTGGCGCTGGATCGCACCATGATCCCGCTGGGTTCCTGCACCATGAAACTCAACGCCGCCAGCGAAATGATCCCGGTGACCTGGGCCGAGTTCGGCGCCCTGCACCCGTTCGCCCCTGCCGAGCAGAGCGCCGGCTACCAGCAACTGACCGACGAGCTGGAAGCCATGCTCTGCGCCGCCACCGGCTATGACGCGGTGTCGCTGCAACCCAACGCCGGTTCCCAGGGCGAATACGCCGGCCTGCTGGCGATCCGTGCCTATCACCAGAGCCGTGGCGAAGACCGCCGCGACATCTGCCTGATCCCGTCTTCGGCCCACGGCACCAACCCGGCCACCGCCAACATGGCCGGCATGCGCGTGGTCGTGACCGCCTGCGATGCCCGTGGCAACGTCGACATCGAAGACCTGCGCGCCAAAGCCATCGAGCACCGCGAACACCTCGCCGCGCTGATGATCACCTACCCGTCCACCCACGGCGTGTTCGAGGAAGGCATCCGCGAGATCTGCGGCATCATTCATGACAACGGCGGCCAGGTGTACATCGACGGCGCCAACATGAATGCGATGGTCGGCCTCTGCGCACCGGGCAAATTCGGCGGCGACGTGTCGCACCTGAACCTGCACAAGACTTTCTGCATCCCTCACGGCGGTGGCGGCCCGGGCGTCGGCCCGATCGGCGTCAAGTCGCACCTGGCGCCGTTCCTGCCGGGCCACGCCAACATGGCGCGCAAGGAAGGCGCGGTGTGCGCGGCACCGTTCGGCAGCGCGAGCATCCTGCCGATCACCTGGATGTACATTCGCATGATGGGCGGCGCCGGCCTCAAGCGCGCCTCGCAACTGGCGATCCTCAACGCCAACTACATCGCCCGTCGCCTGGAAGAGCATTACCCAGTGCTCTACTCCGGCAGCAACGGCTTGGTGGCCCACGAATGCATCCTCGACCTGCGTCCGCTCAAGGACAGCAGCGGCATCAGCGTCGATGACGTCGCCAAGCGCCTGATCGACTTCGGTTTCCACGCCCCGACCATGTCGTTCCCGGTGGCCGGCACGTTGATGATCGAGCCGACCGAAAGCGAATCCAAGGAAGAACTGGACCGCTTCTGCGACGCCATGATCTGCATTCGCGAAGAAATCCGCGCGGTGGAAAACGGCAGCCTGGACAAAGATGACAACCCGCTGAAGAACGCCCCGCACACTGCGGCGGAACTCGTCGGCGACTGGACTCACCCGTACAGCCGCGAACAAGCAGTCTACCCGGTGGCGTCGTTGATCGAAGGCAAGTACTGGCCGCCAGTGGGCCGGGTCGACAACGTGTTCGGCGACCGCAACCTCGTGTGCGCCTGCCCATCGATCGAAAGCTACGCTTGACCTGAATGGAGGGCAGTCCATCTGCCCTTCGCTCCTTGCGCATGTGAATGCTCGCCTGCGCAAGGGATATAGGTCATACCTCTCACGTCGATCCTCATAAAAAGAAACCGGAGAAACACCATGTCGTTAAGCGTGTTCGACCTGTTCAAGATCGGCATCGGCCCTTCCAGCTCCCATACGGTCGGCCCGATGCGTGCCGCCGCCCGTTTCGCCGAAGGGCTGCGTCGTGATGACCTGCTCAATGCCACTGCCAGCGTCAAGGTCGAGCTCTACGGCTCGCTCGGTGCCACGGGCAAAGGACACGGCAGTGACAAGGCCGTGCTGCTGGGCCTGGAAGGCGAGCACCCGGACACCGTGGACACCGAAACAGTCGACGCCCGCCTGCAGCAGATTCGCAGCAGCGGTCGCCTGAACCTGTTGGGTGAACACTCCATCGAATTCAATGAAAAGCTGCACCTGGCGATGATCCGCAAACCGTTGGCCTTTCACCCCAACGGCATGATCTTCCGCGCCTTCGACGCGGCGGGCCTGCAAGTGCGCAGCCGCGAGTACTACTCGGTGGGTGGAGGTTTTGTGGTCGATGAAGGCGCGGCCGGCGCTGACCGGATCGTCGAGGACGCCACGCCCCTGACTTTCCCGTTCAAGAGCGCCAAGGACCTGCTCGCCCATTGCACTACCTACGGCCTGTCCATCAGCCAAGTGATGCTGACCAACGAAAGTGCCTGGCGCCCCGAAGCCGAAACCCGCGCCGGCCTGCTGAAAATCTGGCAGGTGATGCAGGATTGCGTGGCCGCTGGCTGTCGCAACGAAGGGATTTTGCCAGGCGGGCTGAAGGTCAAGCGCCGTGCCGCGGCGCTGCATCGACAGCTGTGCAAGAACCCGGAAGCCGCCCTGCGCGACCCGTTGTCGGTGCTGGACTGGGTCAACCTGTACGCCCTGGCGGTCAACGAAGAAAACGCCTATGGCGGGCGCGTCGTGACCGCGCCCACCAACGGCGCGGCCGGAATCGTGCCGGCGGTGCTGCATTACTACATGCGCTTCATTCCGGGCGCCAATGAAGATGGCGTGGTGCGGTTCCTGCTGACCGCCGCCGCCATCGGCATCTTGTACAAGGAAAACGCCTCCATCTCCGGCGCCGAAGTCGGCTGCCAGGGCGAAGTCGGCGTGGCTTGCTCCATGGCTGCCGGCGCCTTGTGCGAAGTCTTGGGCGGTACGGTGCAGCAAGTGGAAAACGCCGCCGAAATCGGCATGGAACACAACCTCGGCCTGACCTGCGACCCCATTGGTGGCCTGGTGCAAGTGCCGTGCATCGAGCGCAACGCCATGGGCTCGGTGAAGGCCATCAATGCGGTGCGCATGGCCATGCGCGGCGACGGGCATCACTTCGTCTCCCTCGATAAAGTCATCCGCACCATGCGCCAGACCGGCGCCGACATGAAAAGCAAATACAAGGAGACCGCCCGCGGCGGTCTGGCGGTCAACATCATCGAATGCTGATGCGTGCCATCCACAAATTCCAGGAGCTGATATGTCCACCGAACAACTGTTGAAAACCCCGCTGCATTCGCTGCACCTTGAACTCGGCGCGCGCATGGTGCCATTCGCCGGCTACGACATGCCGGTGCAATACCCACTGGGCGTAATGAAGGAACACCAGCACACCCGCGATCAGGCCGGCCTCTTCGACGTGTCCCACATGGGCCAGATCCGGCTGACCGGGGCGGGTGCCGCCAAGGCCTTGGAAAGCCTGGTGCCGGTGGACATCATCGACCTGCCGGTGGGCATGCAGCGCTATGCCATGTTCACCAACGAGAACGGCGGCATCCTCGATGACCTGATGGTCGCCAACCTGGGCAATGACGAACTGTTCCTGGTGGTCAACGCGGCCTGCAAGGATCAGGACCTGGCCCACCTGCGCGCCCACATCGGCGACCAGTGCAGCATCGAGCCGCTGTTCGAAGCCCGCGCCCTGCTCGCCCTGCAAGGCCCGGCCGCCGTCACCGTGCTCGCACGCCTGGCGCCGGACGTGGCGAAGATGACCTTCATGCAGTTCCAGCGCGTTACGTTGCTGGGCGTGGATTGTTTTGTCAGCCGTTCGGGCTACACCGGTGAAGACGGCTTCGAGATCTCCGTGCCGGCTGCCGATGCGGAGAAACTCGCCCGTGCCCTGCTGGCCGAACCGGAAGTCGCGGCCATTGGCCTTGGCGCCCGTGATTCGCTGCGCCTGGAAGCCGGCCTGTGTCTCTACGGCCACGACATGAACACCGAGACCACGCCAATCGAAGCCAGCCTGCTGTGGGCCATTTCCAAGGTCCGACGCGCCGATGGCGCCCGCGCCGGTGGTTTTCCTGGGGCTGAAACCGTTTTCGCCCAACAACAGGGCGGTGTGGCCCGCAAACGCGTCGGCCTGCTGCCCCAGGAACGTACACCGGTGCGCGAAGGTGCCGAGATCGTCAACGAAGCGGGCGAGACCATCGGCACCGTGTGCAGCGGCGGTTTCGGCCCGACCTTGGGCGGGCCGTTGGCGATGGGTTACCTGGACAGCGCTTACGTTGCACTGGATACGCAAGTCTGGGCCATTGTTCGTGGGAAAAAGGTGCCTTTGCTTGTAAGCAAAACGCCATTTGTTCCACAGCGCTACTATCGCGGTTGATTAGTTGTTTCTATAAGTAACGCGGTTGCGTTGTACGTGCACTAATGTGTAACGCAACCGCCATAAAAGGGTGCATGTTTAGATATTCACGCGCGCTTATAACGCCACGGAACAACTGGACTTGCCTTTCGAATAAGCCTTCCCCAGCGAAACTTCTAAACTGCCACCAAGATGAGCAATTCCGGGCCCTTGAGGGGGGTTGTATTTTCGCTGGAAGTTGGCGTAGAGTTTCGTCACTGTGTTTGCATGGGTCGCTTGGATCGTGACCTGGGCAGTAGCCTACGAAGTTAGCTACATCCCGTTCGACGTCATCTTACTTTCCTGCAACCCAGCCCCAGTACTCTTTCGCCTGGAAAGAGGCTGTCATTAATTTAGCGTCAAGGAAATAAGAAAATGTCCCAACGTCAGAGCGGTACCGTCAAGTGGTTCAACGACGAAAAAGGTTTTGGTTTCATTACTCCTGAAAGCGGTCCGGATCTGTTCGTACACTTCCGTGCTATCCAGGGCAACGGCTTCAAGAGCCTGAAAGAAGGCCAGAAAGTCACTTTCGTTGCCGTGCAAGGCCAGAAAGGCATGCAGGCTGACGAGGTTCAAGCCGAAGCCTGAGGCTTTCGCGAACTAAAAAGCCCCTGATTGATATCAGGGGCTTTTTTATGGCTGCAAATCCGTAAAATGGCTTCTTTTTTCCGCCGAGGCCCTCATGCCGAAACACCTGCTCACCCCCCAGGGCGACTTTCCTCCCGCCGGCTTGGGTCGTCGCCTGGCGGCGATGTTCTATGACTTTCTGCTGTGCACGGCGCTGCTGATCGTGACCGGCGGCGTGTACAAGATGATCCAGATGGCAATCATCGGCGAAGAAAAGATGCGTGCCCTCACCGACGCCGGCGCGCTGGACGGAGACCCGCTGCTGTCCACCGTGCTGTTATTCGTGCTGTTCGGTTTTTTTGCCAAGTTCTGGACCCACAACGGCCAGACCCTGGGCATGCAGGTCTGGTGCATCCGCGTACAGAATGCCGACGGCACCGCCATCAGCCTGTGGCAGGCGCTGTTGCGATTCGTGGTGTCGATTGCGTCGTTGCTGCTGGTGGGCGCAGGCTTCATCTGGGCGCTGTTCGACAAGCGCCAGCGCAGCTGGCATGACATCTACTCGGATACGCAGCTGGTGCGGGTTCCGAAGAAGACCAAGTAAGAACACCACATGTTTGATCGTTCCCACGCTCCGCGTGGGAACGCCTCTACGGACGCTCCGCGTTCGGCTTTTTGGGACGCAGAGCGTCCCTGGCTACATTCCCACGCGGAGCGTGGGAACGATCATAGGCCTCAAGACTTCTTGAAGCCTCGAATCTTCCAACAATCAGGCATTCCCCGCCAACTTCATCCGCGCTGCCTGGGTGAAGTCCAGCATGCGCTTGAGCGGGCGAATCGCGTGGGGGATCAAGGCCGGGTCGACGAAGATCTCGTTGCTGCCGTCTTTCAGCGCCTGGAGCGTGCGCTCCAGGGTGTTCATCGCCATCCACGGACAATGTGCACAACTGCGGCAGGCCGCGCCGTTGCCGGCCGTTGGTGCTTCGATGAAGACTTTGTCGGGGCACAACTGCTGCATCTTGTAGAAAATGCCGCGGTCGGTGGCGACGATCAGCGTCTTGTTCGGCAAGCTCTGCGCTGCGGCAATCAACTGGCTGGTGGAACCCACGGCGTCCGCAAGCTCGATCACCGACGTCGGCGATTCCGGGTGCACCAGGATGGCGGCGTCCGGGTACAGCGCCTTCATGTCTTCCAGCTGCTTGGACTTGAACTCTTCGTGGACGATGCAGGCACCGTCCCAGAGCAGCATGTCGGCGCCGGTCTTGCGCTGGATGTAGGTGCCCAGGTGTTTGTCCGGTCCCCAAATGATCGTCTCGCCGTTGTCCATCAGGCTCTCGACGATTTCCAGCGCGCAGCTGGACGTCACAACCCAGTCGGCCCGGGCCTTGACCGCCGCCGAAGTGTTGGCGTAGACCACCACGGTGCGCTCCGGATGCTGGTCGCAGAACGCCGAGAACTCATCCACCGGGCAGCCCAGGTCCAGGGAGCAGGTGGCTTCCAGGGTCGGCATCAATACGCGTTTTTCAGGGTTGAGAATCTTGGCGGTCTCGCCCATGAACTTGACCCCGGCCACCACCACGGTCTTGGCCGGATGGGCGTTGCCGAAGCGGGCCATTTCCAGGGAGTCGGACACGCAGCCGCCGGTCTCTTCGGCCAGGGCCTGGATGATCGGATCACAATAGAAGTGCGCGACCAGCACCGCGTCCTGAGCCTTGAGCTCGGCGGCAATGGCGGCGCGGTACCAGGCCTCTTGCTCGGCGGTCAGCGGCTTGGGCTGCTTGGCATCGAGATGGGCCTGGACCAGAAGGCGTTCGGAAATTTGCGTCATATTCGCAAGACCTATGGGCGCATTTGCGCGAAAGTCGAGTATACACCCGGCTCCGGACCACTCGGGTACCGCCGGGAAAGTGAGTATCTATCAGGCACGGGACAGCGTGAAGCCGGCAAGGCTACAGAATATCCCGCCGTTGCAAAAGATCATTCTGACCTGCGCCCGACCACCGAAACGGACGCGTCCAGCAAGCTGACTGAAATGTAATCACCCGCCGCGTCCGGCTGTGTCATCTTCTTTTCCAACCGGCACAGGGCAGCGCTTCTGTGCCTGCTTCAAAATCGAGCGATGGATTGAACGGCATGCAATCGAACACTTCCAGGCGAACTTTCGTAAAGGGCCTGGCCGCAGGAGGCCTCCTGAGCGGCCTCGGCCTTTGGCGCCCGCCCGTCTGGGCCGTCACCAGCCCCGGCCAGCCCAACGTACTCACCGGCAGCGAATTCGATCTGTTCATCGGCGAGAGCCCGGTCAATTTCACCGGCAGCCCACGCACCGCACAAACCATCAACGGCGGTATTCCCGGCCCGCTGCTGCGCTGGCGCGAAGGCGATACCGTGACCCTGCGAGTGCGCAATCGCTTGGAGGACACCACGTCCATTCACTGGCACGGCATCCTGCTGCCGGCCAACATGGACGGCGTGCCGGGACTGAGCTTCAAGGGCATCGAGCCCGGTGGCGTGTACGTGTATCAATTCAAGGTCCGGCAAAACGGCACCTACTGGTACCACAGTCACTCCGGTTTCCAGGAACAGTCCGGCGTCTACGGCCCGCTGGTGATCGACGCCAAGGAACCCGAGCCCTTCCAGTACGAACGGGACTACGTGGTGATGCTCACCGACTGGACCGATGAAGACCCCGGCGACATCCTGAGCAAGCTCAAGAAACAATCGGACTACTACAACTACAACAAACGCACCGTCGGCGACTTCATCGACGACGTGGGCAAGAACGGCTGGGCCAGCACCGTGGCCGATCGCAAGATGTGGGCCGAGATGAAGATGAACCCCACTGACCTCGCCGACGTCAGTGGCGCCACCTACACCTACCTCATGAACGGCCAGGCGCCGGACATGAACTGGACCGGCCTGTTCAAACCTGGCGAACGCCTTCGCCTGCGCTTTATCAACGGCTCGGCCATGAGCTATTTCGACGTGCGCATTCCCGGCTTGAAGATGACGGTGGTGGCCTCCGACGGCCAATACGTCACACCGGTGAGCGTCGATGAGTTCCGGATCGCCGTGGCCGAAACCTACGACGTCATCGTCGAACCGACCCAAGAGGCCTACACGCTGTTCGCCCAGTCGATGGACCGCACCGGCTATGCTCGCGGTACGCTCGCTACCAAGGCCGGGTTGTCAGCGCCAGTACCGCCACTGGATCCCCGACCCTTGGTCACCATGGACGACATGGGCATGGGCGGTATGGATCATGGCTCGATGCAGGGCATGGATCACAGCCAGATGCAGGGCATGGACAGCATGCTCTCGCATCCCGATACCGAGAAAGACAACCCCTTGGTAGACATGCAGGCCATGAGCGCCAAGCCCAAGCTCGACGACCCGGGCATCGGCCTGCGCAACAACGGTCGCAAGGTGCTGACTTATTCGGACTTGCGCAGCACATTCCCCGACCCCGACGGCCGCGACCCCGGCCGAACGATCGAGCTGCACCTGACCGGGCACATGGAAAAATTCGCCTGGTCGTTCAACGGCGTGAAGTTCTCCGACGCCGCGCCACTGCTGCTCAAGTATGGCGAACGCCTGCGCATCGTGCTGATCAACGACACCATGATGACCCACCCTATCCACTTGCACGGCATGTGGAGCGACCTGGAAGATGAGAACGGCCAGTTCCTGGTCCGCAAACACACCATCGACGTGCCACCGGGTTCCAGGCGCAGCTACCGCGTGACCGCTGATGCGCTTGGACGCTGGGCCTATCACTGCCACCTGCTGTTCCATATGGAAATGGGCATGTTCCGTGAAGTCCGGGTGCAGGAATGAGGAGCCGACCATGATCAGCCTGTTGAAATACCCCAGCCTGCCCGTGGCCGCCCTTGCCCTCGGCACCAGCGTTTCGGCCTGGGCGGCGAGCGACACGATGCAAGGCATGGATCACAGCCAGATGCAGGGGATGGACCATGGCCAGATGCAAGGCATGGACTCGATGCAGGGCATGGAGCCGATGCAGTCGGCCCCCGTCACCAGCCGCACGCCAATCCCGGAGCTGACCGCTGCCGACCGCGCCGCCGTCTATGAGGATCATGGCGGGCATGCGGTGCATGACAGCGCCATCCATTGGTTTTTTCTCATCGACCAACTCGAATGGCAAGACGCCAATGACGGCAGCGCCCTGAGCTGGGATGCCTCCGGCTGGATTGGCGGCGACATCGATCGTCTATGGCTGCGCTCCGAAGGCGAGCGCCTCAACGGCAAGACTGAAGAAGCCGAGCTCCAGGCCCTGTGGGGACATGCCATCAGCCCGTGGTGGGACGTGGTGGCCGGCGTGCGCCAGGACTTCAAGCCAGGCGATCCGCAAACCTGGGCCGCGTTCGGTGTGCAAGGCATGGCGCTGTACAACTTCGAAGCCGAGGCCACCGCGTTCATCGGCGAAGGCGGCCAGAGCGCGGCACGCCTGGAAGGCGACTACGACATCTTGCTGACCAACCGTCTGATCCTGCAGCCCACCGCCGAAGCCAACTTCTACGGCAAGAACGACCCCGCCCATGGCGTCGGCTCGGGACTGTCAGACACCGAAGTCGGCCTGCGGCTGCGCTACGAAATCCGCCGCGAGTTCGCCCCCTATATCGGCGTCACCTGGAACCGTGTCTACGGCAATACCGCCGATTACGCCCGGGATGAAGGCGAAGACCGCAGCGAAGCACGCCTGGTGCTAGGCGTGCGCCTGTGGTTCTGATCCGCTGACCTGCTTCACTTAAAACTAAAAACGAGCTGTAGGAGTCCTTGCATGTCATTCATCAAAACCGCTGTCGCCTTGTCCGCCGGCCTGTTGTTCAGTGGCTTGGCCCAGGCCCATCCGAAACTGCTGTCCTCCACGCCAGCCGAAGGCGCCGAAGGTGCGGCACCGGCGAAGATCGAGCTGCACTTTTCCGAAAATCTCATTACCAAGTTCTCCGGCGCCAAGCTGGTGATGACCGCGATGCCCGGCATGTCGGCCCATGCGCCGATGGCCATGGCGGCCAGGGTTTCCGGCAGCGACGATCCAAAAACCATGGTTATCACGCCGAATGCCCCACTCAGCGCCGGCACCTATCAAGTCCAGTGGCGCGCGGTATCGTCCGACACTCACCCGATCACCGGCAACGTCACGTTTAAGGTGAAGTGAGTCGATGAGCGACTCGATCAACATCGCGCTGCGCTTCGCCCTGTACCTGGACCTGATGTTGCTGTTCGGCCTGGCCGCGTTTGGCCTCTACAGCCTGCGAGGCCAGGAACGGGTGTCCGGCGCGCAGTTGCCTTTCGCGCCGCTGTTGGTGATCACGGCGCTGCTGGGTGGGTTGCTCTCCTTGGCTGCGATGGCGTGCATGGCCTGGGCCATGAGCGGCGCTTCGGCGTGGGCCGAACTGTGGCCGCACATTGAAATGATGGTACTGGAAACCGAGGTCGGCTTGGCTTGCACGTTGCGCATCGCGGCGTTGCTGCTGGCCGGTTTTGCCGTGGCGCTCAATAAACCTTGGCCGACGGCCAGCCTGGCCCTGGTCACCCTGGGCGGGGCTGTGGCGCTGGCGACGCTGGCCTGGGCAGGTCACGGCGCCATGAACGAAGGGTCACGCCGCAACTGGCACTTCATCACCGACTTCCTGCACCTGTGGGCGGCAGGTGGCTGGATCGGCGCCTTGGCCGCGTTTGCCCTCCTGCTTCGCCAGGCCGAACCTCAGCTGGCGATACTGGTCCGGGCATTGGTTGGGTTTGAAACCGTCGGGGCGGTGATCGTGACAGTCATCAGCGTGACAGGCGTGGCCAATTATCTGTTCATCGTCGGCCCAAGTGTCGCAGGGCTGTTCGACAGCACTTATGGTCAGTTGCTGACGTTCAAGCTCATCTTGTTCTCGGTCATGCTGGTGTTCGCCGCGCTGAACCGTTTTCGCCTGACTCCGCTGCTGGAACAGGCCCGACAGACCGGCGAGCACCGCATCGCGGTAAGTGCGCTGCGGCGCAGCATGGCTTTGGAGTTATTCGTAGCCGTCGTGATTCTTGGATTGGTGGCGTGGCTTGGGACGCTGAGTCCGGCGATGGAATGACCGTCTCGCGCCCCATGAGTCCGTGGCGAGGGAGCTTGCTCCCTCGCCAAAGGCCGAGTGGGCGGCATTTAATTATTCGATAAGCCCCGCCAGTTTTCAGTTTGCCCAAAGCAGGTTGCCGCAGCCTTAATAGCGCTTTGTTCTGGCCAAGGCCCTGTTATGGAAAACATTCGAACCTCAAGCACCCACGCCGTCTGGCTGATGGTCAGCATCGTGCTGGTGGCACTGAATCTGCGGCCTTCGATGGCTGCGGTCGGGCCGTTGTTATCGGCCATTCGCGGCGAGGTGCCCTTGAGTTTCAGCATGGCATCGCTACTGACCATGTTGCCGGTCATGGCGATGGGCCTGGCGATGTTCCTGGGCATGCGCGTTGCCCTGCGCATCGGTGAACACCGCACCGTCGTCCTGTCGCTGTTGATCATCGCTATCGCCACGGCGTCGCGCTTGTATCTGGACAGCGCCGCTGGATTGATCGCCAGTGCGGTCGTGGCCGGAATCGGGATCGCCCTGATCCAGGCGGTGATGCCGGCACTGATCAAGTCGCGCTTCGCCGGCAACGTCTCGCTGTTCATGGGGCTGTATGTCACGTCGATCATGGGCGGAGCGGCCATTGCCGCGTCGTTCTCTCCCCTCGTCCTGGCGCAGACCGGCAGTTGGCGCACCGGCCTGGCGATCTGGGCGCTGCTGGCCGTGGTCGCACTCGGCTGCTGGTACGCACAACGCCGCGCCGTAACGCCCTTGCCTGAAACACCGGCGCGCCCACAGGCATCGTTCTTCACCAGCGGGCGGGCCTGGTTGCTGGCACTCTTTTTCGGCATGGGTACCGCGTCCTACACCTGCGTCCTGGCCTGGTTGGCGCCGTATTACCTGGAAAAAGGCTGGAGCGAACAGCAAGCCGGCCTGCTGCTGGGGTTTCTCACCGCGATGGAAGTGTTGTCCGGCCTCGTCACGCCGGCAATAGCCAACCGCAGTCAGGATAAACGCTTGGTATTGGCCGCGCTGCTGGCCCTGATCATGGCTGGCTTCTGCGGCATGATCCTCAGCCCGGAACGCTTGAGCCTGCTGTGGCCATGCCTGCTGGGGTTGGGTATCGGCGGCCTGTTCCCGATGAGTCTGATCGTGTCCCTCGACCATCTGGAAAGTCCACGCCGTGCCGGTGCGCTGACGGCGTTCGTGCAGGGTATCGGCTACCTGATCGCCGGGCTCTCGCCATTGATTGCCGGGATGATTCGCGATCAGTCGGGCAGCTTCGAATGGGCCTGGTGGTCGCTCACAGCGGTAACAACGCTGATGCTGCTGATGGTGTTGCGCTTCAATCCCAAGCAATACGCGCGGCGGATTGGCTAGGCATCGACCGTAACGGCAAGTATAAAGGTCCCTTTCTTCAGGGACAGGGACGGTACGTACGGATGGCGCCGAGAACAACCGATGCTCATTAGCAACCAGCTCAGAAAGCTGGACATGCAAGACTTGATGGTGTTTGTCGCGGTATACGAACAGGGCAACGTCACCAAGGTCTCCGAAGCACTGTGTGTCAGCCAGTCGACCGTGAGCTACTGCCTGAAGAAACTGCGCATCAGCTTCGAAGACGAGCTGTTCATCAACACTCGCAGTGGCATGTGCCCCACCCACAAAGCCGCCGCCATGTACGGCCAGATACTTGAGATCCTCAAGACGATCAACCAATGCCACGTGGGCAAGCAGGCGTTCGATCCGAGTCAGGCAGCAGTAACCTTCACCGTTTGCGCGCCGGAGTATTTCGAACTGCTGATCCTGCCGAAACTCGTTAAACGCTTCATCGGCAGCAGTTTTCCGGTGGTCATCAACATCACCAAATTCCAGCGGGATATCCCGGTGGGCGCATTGGAGGAAGATCGCTTCGATCTTGTCGTGTGTTTCGGCCCGAATTTCCATGGCGACAGCCAAGGCTTGCACTCACAGACCCTGCTCGAAGATGAGCTGATGTGCGTGGTCGATAAACATTTCTCGGGACCCAACGAAGCGTTAAGCCTGGAGGACTTCGTCGCATGCAAGCATATCTTTCCGACACCTTGGACGTCTGACACCAACATGATCGATGGCTGGCTCGATCGACAGGGTCATAGGCGGCAGATCGTTGCCCGAGCCAACAGCTACGTGGCAGCGTTGAACCTGGTCGCCGGAACCGACTTTATCCTGACGCTGCCCAAGCGCATCCAGGCATTGCTTTGCGACAAAGAGAAATTCGCCGAGCGCCAGCCACCGGCGGGCCTGCCGAACTTTACGCTGGACATGGTGTGGAACGAGAAAGCCAGCCAGGACAGCGCCAATATCTGGTTGCGCCAGCAGATCATGCAAGTGTGTTCGGAGGAAGGATTGCGCTGACTCCGATCAGGCCAGCGAACTTTTCTGCAGGCAAAAAAAAATCCGGAAATCCTCACTTGCGTGGGCCTTCCAGACTTTTAAAACTACAGAAAATGGTGGGTCGTGTGGGATTCGAACCTACGACCAATTGGTTAAAAGCCAACTGCTCTACCAACTGAGCTAACGACCCTCTGTGTGGTGGCGCGTATAATACTGATTTCTAAGGACTATTCAACACTTAATTTGAAATAAATCAAAAATAAGGGGTTGGATCGCTTACGCCCGCCGCTGCGAAGCCTTCGGCACGCAGTCGGCAGCTGTCGCACTTGCCACAAGCGCGGCCCTGATCATCGGCTTGGTAGCACGAAACGGTCAGGCCATAGTCCACGCCCAGCTTCACTCCCGCCTTGATGATGTCGGCCTTGCTGAGGTTTTGCAGCGGCGCCTGGATGCGGAAACCCTGTCCTTCTACGCCGGCCTTGGTCGCCAGGTTGGCCATGCGCTCGAACGACTCGACGAATTCCGGGCGGCAGTCCGGGTAACCGGAATAATCCACGGCGTTGACGCCAATAAAGATGTCGCGGGCCTGCAGCACTTCGGCCCAGCCCAGCGCCAGCGATAGGAACACGGTGTTGCGCGCCGGCACATAGGTCACCGGAATGCCTTCGCTCGGCGCCTCGGGCACGTCAATGGAGCTGTCGGTCAGGGCCGAACCACCAATGCCGTTGAGGTTCAGGCCGATCACCTTGTGCTCGACTACGCCGAGGTCACGGGCTACCCGCTCGGCGGCATGAAGCTCGGCGCGGTGACGCTGGCCGTAATCGAAACTCATGGTGTAGCAGCTATAGCCGTCTGCTCGGGCCATGGCCACGACGGTTGCCGAGTCCAGGCCACCGGACAGCAGGATGACCGCGCGCTTTTCAGAAATCGTGTCTTGCTCAATCATGTCAGCGCCCCGGCTCGTCGTTCCAAAGATATTTATGCAGCTGCAATTGCAGGCGCACCGGCAAATTGTCCGCCACGACCCAATCGGCCAGTTCCCGGGCATTGAGGTCGTGATGACTCGGTGAAAACAACACCTCGCCGGCCCGCCGGTCGAGACCATACTGGATCAGTTTGGACACGGCCCAGTCGTAGTCTTCCCTTGAGCAGATGACAAACTTGACCTGATCGTTGGGGGTCAACAGCTCGACGTTCTCGTAACGGTTGCGATGCGCTTCCTTGGAACCTGGGGTTTTCAGGTCCAGGACGCGACTGACCCGTGGGTCGACCGGCGAAATGTCCAGGGCGCCGCTGGTTTCCAGCGAGACCTCATAGCCGGCATCGCACAACTGCTTGAGCAATGGGATGACGTTGGGTTGCGCCAAGGGCTCACCGCCGGTGACGCAAACATAGCGGGGGCGAAAGCCGGCCACTTGTTCGAGGAGATCGTCGAGGGTTCGCAAGGTGCCGCCGCTGAAGGCATAGGCACTGTCGCAGTATTGGCAACGCAACGGGCAACCGGTGAGGCGCACAAATACAGTAGGCAGCCCGGCCGTCCGCGTTTCACCCTGCAACGAGTAAAAAACTTCGGTAATTCTCAATGTGTCTTGCATAGTCGCCACGGGCGTAACAGCTAAACAGGCTGTCCGCCTCCGTCAGGCACTTCAAGCAACCCCGCCAACGCGTAGATCCCAAGAAGCGTGTTTCAGAAAAAGGGCGTGAATTCTAACGAAAAAACCCGCGACAAGCGCGGGTTTCTTCCAAGCGGGTCAAACAGCCTTACATGCGCTGCAGATCGCGCTGGGCCAGCTGGGCGGCGGAGGTACCCGGGTATTGGGCCACCACCTGCTGCAGAATGCCTTTTACCTTGTCGGTATGACCAAGGCGGCGTTCCACGTCAGCCAGCTTGTACAGCGAATCCGGCACCTTGGCGTGCTTGGGATACAGCTGCGAGACCTTGGCGAACGCCTGGCCGGCACCTTGCAGGTCACCTTTGGCCAGGTTCACTTCACCCAACCAGTATTGGGCATTACCCGAGTACTGGCTGTTGGGGTATTTGCGCAGGAAAGCGGAGAAGGCCTGGCTGGCCTTATCGAAATCCTTGGCCTTGATCAGGTCGAAGGCGGCATCGTAATAGAGCTTTTCCTTCGCCGGATCAGCCGGCTCACCACCGGCTGCAGGTGCTGCTGCCCCGGCGCCTGCGGCTGCACCGGGAGCGTTCAAGTCGCCACCGGCAGGAGAATTCTCAGGAGTCGCGGCAGGTGCAACGCCGGTTCCTATGCGCCGATCAAGATCCTGGTATCGCTCCAGGTTTTCTTGCTTCATGCGCGAAATATCATTTTGCAGTTCTTCGATCACACCCTGTTGGCGCGAGATCTGATCCTGCATTTGCTGCAGTTGGTTGAACAGCTGGCCCTGTGCCGAGACAGGGGCCGAAACCCCTCCCCCGGCATAGGCGCCGTTCGTACCGTAACCTGCAGGCGGATAACTGCTCCCGCTATTATCATAGCCGGTCTGGTTATCGACCACAGGAACCGCAGCCCACGCCGCAAGCGGCGCGAGGCTGAGAGCCAGAACAGTTACAGCACGACGGCACGTTCGCATGACGAATTACTTACGCAGTTCGACGCGACGGTTTTGAGCCCAGGACTGCTCGTCGTTGCCGGTAGCAACTGGACGCTCTTCGCCGTAGGAAACCAGTTCCAGCTGAGCTGGGGAAACACCTTGCAGTACCAGGTAGCGTTGAACGGCTTTCGCACGACGCTCGCCCAGTGCCATGTTGTACTCACGAGTACCACGTTCGTCGGTGTTGCCTTCCAGAACAACGCGAGCGCCGTTTGCTTTCAGGTCTTTGGCGTGAACGTCCAGAGCGCGCATGGCTTCTGGCTTCAGGTCCGAGCTGTCGTATTCGAAGTAGAAGGTGGTGATTGCGCGCAGAGCAGCTTCTTCGCTCAGGGAGCCGTCAACTGCACCAGTGTTAGCGCCGTAACCAGCGTTTGGATCAACAGCGCCTTCACCGGCGTTGTCGCCGCCTTTGGACGAGCAACCTACAGCTACAGCCATGGCCAGAGCCAGCGCAGCAAATTTACCAAACTTCAGCATTTCCATCGTGAAACTCCTAATGAACCCCAGTGTGTTAAGTAAAACGTATTGCGCCGCGTCAGTTCAGGTAAGGGGACCAGGACGGTTCTCTGACTTCGCCTTGAGCGGTAGGAAGCGGGAGCCTCACGCGTCCATTAATGGACACGAGCATCAAGACTCCCCGGCCCTGCTGGCGGGTGGCGTAGATTACCATGGTGCCGTTGGGCGCAACAGTAGGTGACTCGTCCAGAGTGCTATCAGTGAGGATTTTTACGCTACCGCGCTGCAAATCCTGGGCCGCCACCTTGAAATTGGTGAATCCATCCTGGCGATGGATCATCACCAGGGTCTTTTCGTCCGCCGACAGTTTAGGGTTGGCGTTGTAGTTACCCACGAACGTCACCCGCTCGGCACCGCCGCCACCGGCGCTGGTCTTGTAGATCTGCGGTTTGCCGCCACGGTCGGAGGTGAAGTAGATGGTCGAGCCATCCTTGCCCCAGAACGGTTCGGTGTTGATGCCCGGGCCATTGGTGACGCGGGAAATCGAACGCGACGCCAGGTTCATCACATAGATGTCCGGGTTACCGTCCTTGGACAGCACGAACGCCAGGCGGGTACCGTCCGGCGACCAGGCTGGCGCGCCGTTCAGGCCTTCGAAGTTGGTAATCTGCTCGCGACGACCGGTGTCGATGTGCTGCATGAAGATGCGTGGACGCTTCTGTTCGAACGATACATAGGCGATACGCTTGCCATCGGGGGCGAAACGCGGCGACAGGATCGGCTCGCGCGACTGCAGCAGGGTCACTGCACGAGCACCGTCATAGTCGGAACGCTGCAGGGTGTAGCGGGTATTTTTCTCGGAGAAGCGTTCGGCTGTCACGTAGAGCATGCGAGTAGAGAACGCGCCCTTGATGCCGGTGAGTTTCTCGAACGACTGGTCGGAGATGTAGTGCGCCATGTCGCGCAGCTGGTCGACGCTGCCCGACACGCTGCCGGTCAGCACTTGCTGCTCGGTGGCGACGTTGAACAGGGCGTATTGCACCTGCAGGCGACCGCCGGCCGGAACGATGCTGCCGACCATGATGTACTGGGCGCCCAGGGCCTTCCAGTCACGGTAGATGACTTCGCTGGCCTGGGTCGGCAAGCCGATCATGTTCTGCTTCGGAATCGGCGCGTAGTAACCCGAGTTGCGCAGGTCGTTGCCGATGATTTCAGCCATGTCGTCCGGCAGGACGCTGCCGCCCTGCCAACCGAACGGAACGACGGCGATAGGGGTCGCCCGGTCGCTGCCGCTGGTGACCAGGATGTTCTTTTCCTCTGCTACCGCTATCCCTGCCAGGCAGCAGATAACGACAAGCATTGATCGAAGAAGGTTTCTCACAAGGCTAGATCCTCAGGTGTGAATGTCATCTTGAACGAACGATAGGGAGCAAAATCGCTCGGCTTCATTCCTTGCATTTCCGTCAATCGCCCAATGTTCTTGACCGCCGCGACCGCCGAAGCGTCGAACGGACCATCGCCACTGGACTTGGCCACGCTGACCGAGGTAACCGTACCGTCGGGCAACATGCCGATTTGCAATACTACCGTCATGCCTTTGCGCGCCGAAGGTGGACGAGCCCAGCCTTCCGCCGCTCGTGCGCGAATCAGATCGTCGAAGCTGCCGGCGACTTCATCGCCCTGCTCATCGGCCAATGCCTGCTGGCGCTCCGGCGTGTCGGAAAGCAAATCTGCCAAGGCCTGGGCCTTTTTCTCTTCGGCGGATTTACGCGCTGCGTCCTGGGCCTTTTTCTTGGCGGCGTCGGCGGCGGCTTTCTTCTTCGCGTCTTCGGCGACTTTCTTTTTCGCCTCGTCAGCTTCAGCTTTCTTCTTGGCGTCTTCGGCCGCTTTTTTCTTCGCGTCCTCGACAATCTTTTTCTTCGCTTCTTCAGCGGCCGCTTTCTTGGCCTCTTCTTCAGCGGCTTTCTTGGCTTCTTCTTCGGATTTCTTCTTGGCTATATCAGCCAATTGTTTCTCTTCTGCCTTCTTGGCCTCGGCGGTTTTCTTCGCTTCGTCGGCTTTCTTGGCTTCGTCTGCCTTCTTCGCCTCATCGGCCTTCTTGGCTTCTTCGGCCTTTTGAGCAGCTTCCTCTTTCTTTTGTTCCGCTGCTCTCACCGCTTCCTGCTCGACCTTTTTCTGCTCCATCTGCTCGACTTCAGTCTGGCGCGCGGCGGATTTCTTCGCCTCGCCAGCCAGCTTCTGGTTGGTCTGCGTAGTCGCCTGGCTTTTCGACTTGAGCTGGTACAGGGTCGCCTGCACGATCGGCTTGGCCGGCGGCAGCTCCGGGGTCATGGCAAAACTGACGAACAGCATACCGAACACCAGCACGTGCAGGCCGATGGCCAGGACACTGGGCCAGAAGTAGCTTTCCGAGGCGGACGGCTCTCGCTGTTGTTGCATCAGGGGGCCTCGGTGATCAAGCCAACATTACCGACCCCGGCTTTCTGCAAACCGCCCATGGCACCCATGACGGCACCGTAGTCGACGGTCTTGTCGCCGCGAATGAAGACCTGGGTGCGTTTGCCGTTACTGTTACCGGCGTTGATGATCTTTGTCACCGCATCGGTCATCTGCGGCAAGGTCATGGCGCGGTCCTGCTGCTTCTCGGTATCGACTTCGCTGCCAAGGTTCCAGTAATAGGTCTTGTCAGCCTTGATCGAAATGGTCAGTACCTGGGTGTTGTTGTCCTGCGGCAAGGCTTCGCTGGAAACCTTGGGCAGATCAACCTTCACGCCCTGATTGAGCATCGGCGCGGTCACCATGAAGATGACCAGCAGCACCAACATCACGTCGATGTAGGGCACTACGTTCATCTCGGCGACCGGCTTGCGCTTTTTTCGGGCTCGAGCGATTAAAGCCATTGGGAAATACCTGCTTATTCTTCGCTGGTGTGCACTTTGCGGTGCAGGATCGCCTGGAATTCATCGGCGAAGGTGTAGTAGCGGCTGGTCAGCGTTTCGCTGCGGGCAGCGAAGCGGTTGTAGGCAATAACGGCCGGGATCGCCGCGAACAGGCCGATGGCCGTGGCGATCAGCGCCTCGGCGATGCCTGGGGCCACGGTGGCCAGGGTTGCCTGCTGGGCGGATGCCAGGCCACGGAAGGAGTTCATGATCCCCCACACGGTACCGAACAGGCCGATGTACGGGCTGACCGAACCGACGGTCGCCAGGAACGGCAGGCCCTGTTCGAGTTTTTCTTCTTCGCGGGAGATGGCGACTCGCATGGCACGGGCCACACCTTCCATCACCGCTTCAGGATCGACGCCCGGTTGCTGGCGCAGACGGGAAAACTCCTTGAAGCCGGCACGGAAGATCTGTTCGACACCCGAATCAGGGTCCGGGTTGCTGCCGGCCTGGCGATACAGCTTGGACAGGTCGATGCCGGACCAGAAGCGCTCCTCGAAGCTCTCCAGGGCACGGCGACCGGCGCGCAGCATGTTGCTGCGCTGAAAGATCATGATCCATGAGGTCACCGATGCGGCTACCAGGATCAGCATTACCAGTTGCACCACGACACTGGCATTGCTGACCAGGCTCCACATGGAGGAATGGTCGACGACGTTAGCTTCCACGCTTTATCTCCTGCTCTGAGTGTGTACCCGCGCCGCTCACGCCGGCAAAGGCCGCGCGTAGAGCTTCGGGAATGGCCCGGGGTTTCAAACTATGGGTGCGCACACAGGCCACCAAAAACTGCCCTTCGCAGAGCAGCACATTATCCGCAGCCCGCCTGACCTGCTGCTTGAAGCGCAGGCTGACGCGGTTCAATTCGATGACATCGGCACTTACCAGCAGCTCGTCGTCCAGTCGCGCCGGCGCGTGGTAGCGCGCTTCGCTGGAATGCACGACGAATAACAGGTCCTCCCCTGCCAGCGCGGATTGGGCGAAACCCAGTTCCCGCAGCCGTTCGGTTCGAGCCCGTTCCATAAACTTGAGGTAATTGACGTAGTAAACGATGCCGCCGGCATCGGTGTCCTCGTAATAAACGCGACAGCGATGTGCGAACGACTCCAGCCCGTTTTGCGCGCGCATACTCTAGTGCTTACTCCTCGGGTTGCCAATCCGGCCAGGCAACTGTTTTTTCATTCTCGAATGCATTGACGCTCCAGGCGTGGTCTGGGACAGCACGAACCGGAAAAAAGTCGGGATAAAGAACGCGCTCAATCGTCCACCGCATCGAGGAATTCGTCTACCACCGGCATCTCACCCATTCGTGTCGGGATGTTTAAGCCAAAGTGCAGATAGGCGTGACGCGTCACCACGCGCCCGCGCGGGGTGCGCATGATATAGCCCTGTTGGATCAGGTACGGCTCCAGCACATCTTCGATGGTATGGCGCTCTTCGCTGATGGCCGCGGCCAGGCTGTCGACGCCCACCGGGCCACCGTCGAACTTCTCGATCATGGTCAGCAGCAGACGCCGGTCCTGGTGATCGAAGCCGCGCTCGTCGATGTCCAGCAGGTTCAAGGCCAGGTCGGCAATCGGCTTGGTGATGTGGCCCTTGGCGCGAACCTCGGCAAAGTCGCGGACGCGGCGCAACAGTCGGTTGGCGATCCGCGGCGTGCCCCGGGCCCGACGGGCGATCTCGTAGGCACCGTCCGGGTCCAGCGGCAAACCGAGGATGCTGGCCGAGCGGCTGACGATGGTCGCCAGGTCGGCGTTGTTATAGAACTCCAGGCGCTGGACGATACCGAAGCGGTCTCGCAGCGGGTTGGTCAGCATGCCGGCGCGGGTGGTGGCACCCACCAGGGTGAAGGGCGGCAGGTCGAGCTTGATGGAACGCGCCGCCGGCCCCTCGCCGATCATGATGTCGAGCTGGAAATCTTCCATGGCCGGATACAGCACTTCCTCGACGATCGGCGACAGCCTGTGTATTTCGTCGATGAACAGCACGTCGTGAGGTTCTAGATTGGTCAGCAGCGCCGCCAAGTCACCCGGGCGCTCGAGGACTGGTCCGGAGGTGCTTTTGATCGACACGCCCATTTCCTGGGCGATGATATTGGCCAGGGTGGTCTTGCCCAGGCCCGGCGGACCGAAGATCAACGTGTGATCCAGGGACTCGCCGCGCCCACGGGCGGCCTGGATGAACAGCTCCATCTGCTCGCGCACGGTCGGCTGGCCGATGTAGTCGGCCAGGCTGACGGGGCGGATCGCGCGGTCCTGGATTTCCTCGCGGTCACGGGGCGCGCCCGTGGCGGCGATGAGACGGTCAGCTTCAATCACTTAAATCATTCCCTTCAGGGCACGGCGAATCATATCTTCAGTGCTCAGGCCTTTTTCCTTGATGGCGGAAATCGCCTTGCTGGCTTCCTGCGGCTTGTAGCCCAGGGAGATCAGGGCAGTGACCGCATCGCTCTCGGCGCTGACCGCTGGCGTAAGCGCGTCCGGCTCGTTCGGCTGATTCGGCACCAGGGCGAACATCGCCGGTACCGCCTCCCAGGCCTTGAAGCGGTCCTTGAGCTCGACCAACAAGCGCTCGGCGGTTTTCTTGCCCACTCCCGGCACCTTGGTCAGCGCCGAGGTGTCCTGGGATTGCACGCAACGGATCAACTCATCGACTTCCAGACTCGACATCAAGGCCAGGGCCAGCTTCGGGCCGACGCCATTGAGGCGGATCAGCTCGCGAAAGAAATCCCGCTCGCGCTTGCCGAAGAAGCCATAGAGTAACTGGGCATCTTCGCGCACGACCAAATGGGTGTGCAGGGTCAGCGGCTCGCCGACCGACGGCAAGCGATACAGCGTGGTCATGGGCACTTCCAGCTCATAGCCCAGGCCGTTTACATCCAGAATCAGGTGCGGCGGCTGTTTTTCAGCCAGGGTGCCGCGCAAGCGTCCAATCACGTTTCAGATCCTTGGGCGTTGGCCAGCCGCTGGCTGGCGAGTAACAACACGAGCATCAAGGCCGACGATACAGGCGCAATTTGCTCGGGCTCATGAATGAATGCGCTGATGCTATCAGAGACGCAGGCGCCCGCCACGACTGCGTGCGGTTCCCAGGCCATGGGGCAACAGGCTGGAACGGGTGTGGGCATGGCAAATGGCGATGGCCAGGGCGTCGGAGGCGTCGATCTGCGGCTTGCTGACCAGTTTCAGCAAATGCATGACCATCATCTGCACCTGTTCCTTGTTCGCCGCCCCGGTACCGACGACCGCCTGCTTGACCTGGGTCGCGGTGTATTCGGCGATCTCCAGGTTTTCCTCGGCACCCGCCACAATGGCCGCACCCCGGGCCTGCCCCAGCTTCAGGGCCGAATCGGCGTTGCGCGCCATGAAGACCCGTTCGATACCCATGGTCACCGGGCCGTAGGTCTGGATGACTTCGCGCACGCCGCGATAAACAATCTGCAAGCGCTCGTGCAGTTCGCCCGCCCCGGTGCGGATGCAGCCAGACGCAACGTACACACAGCCGCGCCCGGTATCGCGAACCACACCGTAGCCGGTGATGCGCGAACCGGGGTCGATACCAAGGATTAAAGTCATAACGCCTGCGAAAGGTAGTGCGGTTGCAAGAGAATACAGCTCACCGAAGGCTTGCAGTGAATCCGTGGCGAGGGAGCTTGCTCCCGCTGGGCTGCGCAGCAGACCTTTTTTGGGAGCGCTTCGCACTCCAGCGGGAGCAAGCTCCCTCGCCACAATGATTTCAAATCAAACCCGGCATTGAGCCTGTCAGCCCAGCTGTTCAGCCACCGACTCCGGGATGTCAGCGTTGGAGTAGACGTTCTGCACATCGTCCAGGTCTTCCAGCATGTCGATCAACTTGATCACTTTCTCGGCGCCTTCCAGATCCAATTCGGCACTGGTGGTTGGCTGCATGACGATTTCCGCGTCGGCCGGCGCAAAACCCGCAGCTTCCAAGGCGTTGCGCACGGCATAGAAACTGGCGAACGAGGTGAACACGTCGAACGAACCGTCCTCATGGCTGACCACGTCATCGGCGTCGGCTTCCAAGGCCGCTTCTGTCAACGCATCCTCATCGATACCCGGCGCGAAGCTGATCTGCCCCTTGCGCTCGAACAGGTAAGCCACCGAGCCATCGGTGCCCAGGTTGCCACCGCATTTGCTGAACGCATGACGCACGGCGGCAGCGGTACGGTTGCGGTTGTCGGTCATGCATTCGACCATCACCGCCACGCCGCCCGGGCCATACCCTTCGTAGGTCAGCTCTTCAACGTTGTCGGCCTCGGTCGCACCGGCGCCACGGGCGATGGCCCGGTCGATGATGTCGCGGCTCATGTTGGCACCCAAGGCCTTGTCCAGGGCCAGGCGCAGGCGCGGGTTGGAACCCGGATCGCCGCCACCCTGGCGGGCCGCGACCGTCAGCTCACGGATCCACTTGGTGAAGATCTTGCCTCTCTTGGCATCCTGACGTTCTTTGCGGTGCTTGATGTTCGCCCACTTGGAATGACCTGCCATAACTCGCTCCGTTTCTCTTTGGAACATTGCCCGCCCTGCGCTCGCGCAGCGGCCGGCAATCAGAAATATCGACCCCAATGAAAAGGCGCATCCGAAGATGCGCCCTCTCAGGTGTCAGCCTTACTCAGCCTTTGGCTGTTCACGCAGACGAATATGCAACTCGCGCAGTGCCTTGGCATCCACGACACCCGGCGCCTGGGTCATGACATCGGCCGCGCTCTGGGTTTTCGGGAACGCGATCACTTCACGGATCGACTGGGCGCCGGTCATCAGCATCACCAGGCGGTCCAGGCCGAAGGCCAGGCCACCGTGGGGTGGCGCGCCGTACTTCAGCGCATCCAGCAGGAAGCCGAATTTCTCTTCCTGCTCGGCTTCATTGATGCCCAGCAGGCGGAACACCGCCTGTTGCATTTCCTTGCGATGGATACGGATCGAACCGCCACCCAGCTCGGTGCCGTTCAGGACCATGTCGTAGGCGCGCGACAGAGCGGTGGCCGGGTTGGCCTCCAATTCTTCAGGCGAGCACTTCGGCGCGGTGAACGGGTGGTGCAACGCGGAGAAGCTGCCGTCGTCGTTTTCTTCGAACATCGGGAAGTCGACGACCCACATCGGTGCCCATTCGCAGGTCAGCAGCTTCAGGTCGTGGCCCAGCTTGATGCGCAACGCGCCCAGGGCTTCGCTGACGATCTTGGCCTTGTCGGCGCCGAAGAACACGATGTCGCCATCAACCGCGCCCACGCGATCGAGGATCACATTGAGGTTGGCTTCAGGAATGTTCTTCACGATCGGCGATTGCAGGCCTTCAACACCCGCGGCGCGCTCGTTGACCTTGATGTACGCCAGGCCCTTGGCACCGTAGATGCCGACGAACTTGGTGTAGTCGTCGATCTGCTTGCGCGGCATGCTCGCCCCGCCTGGAACACGCAGGGCCGCGATACGGCATTTAGGGTCGTTGGCCGGGCCGCTGAACACCTTGAAATCGACGTCCTTGAGCTGGTCGGCCACGTCCACCAGTTCCAGCGGGTTACGCAGGTCTGGCTTGTCGGAACCGTAGCGGCGCATGGCCTCTTCGAAGGTCATGTGCGGGAACTCGCCGAATTCCAGGCCCAGCACTTCCTTGAACAGGTTGCGGATCATGCCTTCGGTCAGGCCCATGATGTCTTTTTCGTCGAGGAAGCTGGTCTCGATGTCGATCTGAGTGAACTCAGGCTGACGGTCGGCACGCAGGTCTTCGTCGCGGAAGCACTTGGCGATCTGGTAGTAGCGATCGAACCCGGCCACCATCAGCAGTTGCTTGAACAGCTGTGGCGATTGCGGCAAGGCGAAGAAGCTGCCGGGGTGGGTACGGCTCGGGACCAGGTAGTCGCGGGCGCCTTCCGGCGTGGCGCGGGTCAGGATCGGCGTCTCGACGTCGAGGAAGCCGTTCTCGTCCAGGTAGCGACGGATGCTGGTGGTCATGCGCGAACGCAGGCGCAGCTTCTCGGCCATTTCCGGACGACGCAGGTCGATGAAGCGGTAGCGCAGACGGGTTTCCTCGCCCACGTCGGAGTATTCGTTGAGCGGGAACGGCGGGGTTTCCGACTCGTTGAGCACTTCCAACTCATAGCCCAGCACTTCGATCATACCCGACGCCATGTTGGCGTTACCGGCGCCGGCCGGACGCAGGCGCACCTTGCCGGTGATCTTGACGACGTATTCGCTGCGCACGCGGTCGGCGGTGGCGAAGGTTTCAGCGCGGTCCGGATCGAACACCACCTGGGCCAGGCCTTCACGATCACGGATATCGAGGAAAATCACCCCGCCATGGTCACGACGACGATGGACCCATCCGCAAAGAGTAACTTCCTGACCTTCCAGGCTTTCGTTCAGTTGGCCGCAATAATGGCTGCGCATCATGGTAGTGGTTTCACTTCTCGTAATTCGACATTCGGTTGGAGGCCCTGCCTGTGCAAGAACTCGCGCGTATTCAGTTCAATCGGCTTTGTCGCCACCGGCCAGGTTTTTCTTGGCGCCGGTCTTGAAGTCGGTTTCATACCAGCCGGTACCACCGAGGCGGAAACCTGGCATGGACAGCATCTTCTTCAGCTCCGGCGCCTGGCAGGCAGGGCAGTCGACCAGCGGTGCCGCGCTGATCTTTTGAATGGCTTCCATCTGATGACCACAGGAAGCACATTGATAGTCGTACATCGGCATGGGGTTGTCTCGGCGATCAGGTTATTACGCAAAGCGCGGCTTTGCGGCAAAGAGCGGGATTATATCCATTAAATGCAGCCTGTGCAGCCGTAAGACCGCACAGTCATTGCCGGCAATGTCGTTCATTCGAGGCAGGCGTACCCCACCTTGGCGAGGGGACCAGACATACACTGATCAATTTCAGCTTCCTTCAAGCTGTGCACAACGCAGACAACACGCACCAAGCCGCTGAAATTGCGCACGCCGCCGTGACGCAGATGCACTTCCCGGTCCACATGGGACAGCAAGGTGCTGACGGAGCAGCTGTTGAGCTGAGCCATGTCGCCGAGGATGTCCCAATAGATTTGTTCCAGCCGCAGACAGGTGGCGAACCCGTTGAGCCGGATAGAGCGGGCCAAGGGCCGGGCCAGTTGCATGTCAAACCCACTGACGAACGGGTCGGTGCTTACGGACAGCAAACGTCCGCGCGCACTTCCCCTGGGTTCTTTTCCTTGAATCATACCGTTGACACTCCTTTGCCATACGAGCCTCAGTCGGAACAACCGATCTGTGGCCCTATGGAAGCTCAACTGGATCGCCAGTTCCAGATGACTTTTTGACCATCGACGTAGGACAAGCCAACGGGGAGTTGGCGACAAATCATGTCTTCCTACACGCGACGGCAAGCGATGGCGCCAACGGCAGCGCCATCACCTGTACAGACTTATTGATCTTCCAGCAGCGAACGCAGCATCCAGGCGGTTTTTTCGTGGACCTGCATACGCTGGGTCAAAAGGTCGGCGGTGGGCTCGTCGCTGACCTTGTCCAGCAAAGGAAAGATGCCACGGGCGGTACGCGTCACCGCCTCCTGGCCCTCGACCAATTGTCGAATCATGTCCTCGGCACCAGGCACGCCCTCTTCTTCCTTAATAGAAGACAAGCGTGCGTACACCGAATAAGCACCGGGTGCCGGAAAGCCGAGCGCACGGATTCTTTCGGCGATCAGGTCCACCGCCAACGCCAGTTCGTTGTATTGCTCCTCGAACATCAGGTGCAGGGTTCGAAACATCGGCCCGGTGACGTTCCAGTGGAAGTTGTGGGTCTTGAGGTACAGCACGTAGGTGTCCGACAACAGGCGCGAAAGCCCGTCGACGATGGATTTGCGATCTTCTTCGCTGATACCGATATCAATTGCCATGTGGGTTGATCTCCTGACGGTGATGAATTCGACAGCGGCCATTGCACTCTAGCGGGTCTCTCTCCCTGTAGCCTGCGACAAATCGCCAGCCGTCCTGAACCGACAAGCCGGGACGCCGAGGGGTTCCGACAAACCTGGAAAATTCAACACGCATCGCCTGGCACGCTCAAGAGCCCCGCCACCCCTCCGACCGACGAACAGCGTCCCGCGCGCCCGTAACGAGTTTGAGAAGGCCCGGGCTTTGCTGTTAAATAGGCAGTGTGTCGCTACGCCTCTTTTCCCGGGCACGGCGCATAGGCTGATTCGGGTACGTGTTCCTACGCCTCTCATTGTTCTGGAGCGAACCGCCCCCGACCAGCTCTTCCTTGTGATCTGTCTTAACCGTGAGCCAATTAAAATGTTGAAAATCGTCCACTTGCTAATGGGCGCAGCTGCCCTGCTGCTGTCCTTCATCCCTAGCCTGGGTTCCGAAGCCACACCTTACCTGCAACATCCCGACGCGCTGTACCTGGCCTTTTTCGGCTTGCTCAACCTGACCCTGGCACCCGTAATTCCTTACTGGAACAAAGGTCCACGTCATCAACTGCAAAACCTCGTCAGTGCGCTGCTGGTGCTGGCTGTTGCGTTGCAAACCCTGACCCTGCTGGCGCCCATGCCGGAAATAGGCGGCCAACCCGCCATCCTGTCCAGCCTGGCCGCGGCATTGCTCGCTGTGTTGCTGCACCTGGCCGTCAGCTTCTACAAGAAGTCGTCGCCGGCCGCCGCACCGCAGAACTACGACATGTCCAACCGTGATACCGGCACCGTGAAGTGGTTCAACACCTCCAAGGGGTTCGGTTTCATTTCCCGCGATTCCGGTGATGATATTTTCGTGCATTTCCGGGCGATCCGTGGCGAAGGCCACCGCGTCCTGGTCGAAGGCCAGCGTGTCGAGTTCTCGGTCATGCACCGCGACAAGGGCCTGCAGGCCGAAGACGTGATCGCCGCGCTCCCGCGCCGCTGATCCAGGCGTAAAAAAACCGCGATGCAGCCTGGCTGCTCGCGGTTTTTTATTGCCCGTCGTTCGGGCCCAGGTCAGTAGTGCGGTGGTGGCGCGTCTTCTTCGAAGGATTCGAACTGCCCGGCCATTTCCTCTTGGCGCTTGAGAAGTGCAGCCATCTGCAGCTGCAGACGCTCGACAATTCGTTGCTGCGCCACCAGCACGTCATTCAACGCCTGGATAGTGTCATCCTGAAACGCCAGGCGGCTTTCAAGGTCGGTTACACGGTCTTCAAGGTTCATGGCTTCAGCCCTCCAGAAACTTGAAATCATCGGTCAGGACCGCTCGCAAGCGCTCACGAATGGCGCTCACCTGCTCGGCATTATAAGGCTGCGCCGGATGTTTGCCCCACACCGGCGCAGGCCACGCAGCGTCCTCTCGCTTGCGCACGATCACATGCATGTGCAATTGACTGACAACGTTACCCAAGGTTGCAACGTTCAGTTTGTCGGCATCGAACGAGTCCTTGAGCGTTTCGGCCAGTGCCGTGGTTTCCTTCCACAGCTGCAATTGATCAGCGTCATCTAATTGAAACAATTCGCTGATATTTTCCCGTCGCGGCACGAGGATGAACCACGGGTAGTTCGAGTCGTTGGACAAGAGCAAGCGGCACAGCGGGAAATCGCCGATGGGCAATGTGTCTTGTTGCAATCGTGGATCTAAGGCAAACACCGTGCGTACTCCTTACATGATCGATTGAGGCCGATTCGGCCCGCAGGCCTGCACCGGACGCAGAGGTTCAGCATACCTGTGAACGGCAGCGGGTTCACCGCGAATGATGAACCGCCCCGGCGCCTGCTATCGACGCCGCGCACCAATACAGCGCAGCGAATACTCGGCGATGCCAAAACAGCTCTATAGACGCCGCATCGAGAATTCGCACTGTAAGTTTTTCGTACAACCAGAAGATTTTCTGCACCAAAATCGCACAGCGCGTCTACGCTCAGTGCACGAAGCATCCGTGATCTACTCACTCGTGGGGTGAACCGGTAACGTTTTTGGTTGTCGCGCGGCCTTTCCGAGCGGCAATCACGGCACTGGCCTCGTAGTCAACCTTAATTAAAACAAGGCCTTTGGAGCCCGGTTTCATGAGGTTTCGCTACGAGCAAATGGGAAATGTGAAAAAAACGTGAACAGAAATGGAATTTGAGCATGCTTGTTGCATTCATCCCCACATCGCCTACAGGGGATCGCCGGACGCGCGAACCTGAAGGCTCATAAATAAAGTGGCAAGGTTGCCCTCAAGGAGCTTCAAGCGCAGTTACCAAGGACTCTTTACGCCGACGCCGGAGAAAAAAAGCAACATACAAGTTGCGGATCCGATTGCGCCGCAGTAGCTGAAATACGACATGGATCGAGCCATTGGCGACAGGGTCGTAAAGAAGCTGAAAGGTTGAATGGGCAAGTATCGCCAAAGAATGTTGGCGTGATATAAGTTTGCGCCGACACAAAAAGAAAGAGCCGCCCAGATAAAAAAACAGGTGGGACGGCAGTACTCTTCTAAAAACCAAAGGAGCAAATCACGATGCGCGTGATGAAGTGGAGCATGATTGCACTGGCTGTATCGGCCAGTACCTCGCAGTTCGCAGTGGCGTCCTCTCAGGAGGAGTCCAAGGGCTTTTTTGAAGATCAGAGCCTGACTGTTAAAAGTCGCATGCTGTACATGAACCGTGATTTCAAACACGGCGCCTCCAACAACCAGAATACCGGTGGTAAAGCACGTAGCACCGGCTACCGCGAAGAAACCGGTCTGGGCGTACAGGCTGTTTATGAGTCTGGCTTCACTCAAGGCACCGTTGGTGTCGGCGTGGACGCTCTGTTCAACGGCCAGGTCAAACTGGATAGCGGCGCGGGTCGCACCGGTAACAGCATCTTCGGCACAGGTGACGACGGCAGCCCAGAAGACACCCAATCCGAAGTTGGCGGCGCGGTCAAGTTCCGCTTGTCCGACACCGTCCTGAAATACGGTAACCAATACACCGCCAGCCCAGTGTTCTCCACGGACGACAGCCGTCTGAATCCGGAAGTTGCTACCGGTACGTTGATCACCAGCAAGGAAATCAAGGGTCTGGAGCTGACCGCTGGCCGCTTCACCGCTATGAACGCACAGAACTACACCGGCCGTGACAGCATCAATGGTCGGCACAGCCCAGGTCTGACGTCCGCCAATATTGCTGGCGCAACCTACCAGTTCACTGACAATTTCGTAGCAGGCGTAGCAGCTTCCGACGTTGAAGACTACTTCAAGAAGAAGTACCTCAATGTGAACTACACCCTGCCAATCAACGAAGATCAGTCTCTGAACTTCGACTTCAACGGCTACGACAGCAAGAGCCAGGGTCAAGAGCTGAGCGGTGATATTGACAACCGCATCTGGTCGCTCGCAGCAGCCTACAGCGTTGGTGCACACAAATTCACCTTGGCTCACCAGCGCTCCTCCGGTGACAGCGGCTACGCTTACGGCGTTGACGGTGGCGGTACTATCTACCTCGCCAACTCCGTGCAGTATTCCGACTTCAACGGTCAAGACGAGACCTCTTGGCAGGCTCGCTACGACCTGAACATGAAGACCTACGGCATTCCTGGCCTGAGCTTCATGACTCGTTACATCACCAGCGATAACATCGCTACCGCTACAAGCGATGCCAAAGCCCACGAGTGGGACTTCGAGACCAAATACGTTCTGCAAAGCGGTCCAGCCAAAGACCTGTCTCTGCGTTTGCGTAGCGCGGTTTATCGGACGAGCAACTCTAACCCGGATTACACCGACAACAACGACTTCCGCCTGATCGCCGAATACCCACTGAGCATCTTGTAATTCAGTGCTAATTCGATAGCTGCACCGCGACAAACAAAAACCGCTCACCTGATCCAGGTGAGCGGTTTTTTTATGCCTAGTGCAATGTCAGCGTTAACACAACTTGTTAAATAGCAAGCTAGCTAAACATAACCCGACCCCAGCGCAGAGTTACATTCAAATCGTTATTGCGCTGGCCCTTCCTGAACAACCCGAATAACCCGTTGCGGAAACGGAATATCAATGCCCGCATCCTTCAAGCGGTCCCGCGCCTGTTCGTTAAGCATGAACATCACGTTCCAGTAGTCCGCCGTTTTCACCCAGATACGCAGCGACACCGTGATCGAGCTATCGCCCAGGGTGGAAATCACCGCTTCTGGTGCAGGATCGGCCAATACGCGCTCGTCCTTGGCCAGCTCCAGTAACACTTCCCGCGCTTTTTGCAGGTCGGCCTGGTAATCCACGCCCACGTCGAATACTACTTTGCGGGTTGGCTGGCGGTTGGTGTTGGTGATGATGCCGTTGGACAGGTTGCCGTTCGGCACGATGACGGTCTTGTTGTCACCGGTACGAATGATCGTGTGGAAGATCTGGATGCTGTCGACCGTACCGGCCACGCCTTGGGCCTCGATCCAGTCACCGATGCGAAATGGACGGAACAGCAGGATCAGCACGCCACCGGCGAAATTCGCCAGGCTGCCCTGCAAGGCCAGGCCGATCGCCAAGCCTGCCGCACCGATGGCCGCGACGAACGAGGTGGTTTCCACGCCGATCATCGACGCGACGCTGACGATCAGTAGAATCTTGAGGATGACGTTAGCCAGGGTGCTGATAAACCCTTGCAATGCCAAGTCGGCATTACGCAAGGCCAGCAGTGCGCCCAGTTTGCGGGTCAACTTGTTGATCAGCCACCAGCCGATAGCCAGGGTGACGACCGCCAGCAGCACGCGGCTGCCGTACTCCATGATCATCGGTATCCAGGCCTGGGAAGCCTTGACCAGGTGGTCCACTTCAGCGTTCAAGTCCATCGTGTTCTCCTTGTTCCCGTTGCACGAAACACCCGTGCAACACTGTGTAGCCGACGATGCCCCGCACCGGGAGCACATCGGCCACGGTAATTGCGAACAGCCTGGTGTCAGTCGCGGAAGTTATTGAACTGTAGCGGCATGCCGAATTCTTTGCCGCGCAGCGCGGCGATGGCTTCCTGCAGGTCGTCACGCTTCTTGCCGGTCACGCGCACCTGCTCACCCTGGATGGCGGCCTGGACCTTGAGCTTGGCGTCCTTGATGTGGGCAACGATCTTCTTCGCCAATTCCTTGTCGATGCCTTCCTTGAGCACGGCTTCCTGCTTCATCAGCTTGCCCGAGGCGTAGGCGTCCTTGACCTCGAGGCATTGCACATCGATCTTGCGCTTGACCAGCGCCAGCTTGAGGATCTCGATCATCGCCTCGAGCTGGAACTCGGCCTCGGCGGTCAGGTTGACGGTCAAGTCCTTTTCCTTGAACTCGAAACTGCCCTTGCCCTTGAGGTCATACCGACGGTCGAGTTCCTTGACGGCGTTTTCAACGGCGTTGGTGACTTCGTGTTTGTCCAGTTCGGATACCACGTCGAATGACGGCATGTAGTGTTCTCCAAATAAAAAGGCGCGCCCGTGACAAAGGCGCGCACTTGGCTTGTGGTTAAAATCGGGCTCATTATAACGGGTCTTTTCCCGTCGTTACCGCGAGCCCCTCAGATGCCAGCGCCAAAGCGAGTAAAAAACTGATGTCCACCACCTGGCATGTCCTGGGAGCCGGCAGTCTCGGCACGTTGTGGGCGACGCGCCTGGCCCGGGCCGGCCTGCCGGTGCGGCTGGTGCTGCGCAATGAGCAGCGGTTGCAGGCTTACCGGGCAAGCGGTGGCCTGACGCTGGTGGAACAGGGGCAGGCGCAATGTTACCCGGTGCCCGGCGAAACCGCGCAAAGCCCCGAACCCATCAAGCGCTTGCTGCTGGCTTGCAAGGCCTATGACGCGGAAGCGGCGGTGGCTTCGGTCGCCCATCGACTGAGTGCCGAGACAGAACTGATCCTGCTGCAGAACGGCCTCGGCAGCCAGGATGCGGTGGCGAACCGCGTCCCCCTGGCTCGCTGCATCTGCGCCTCCAGCACCGAAGGCGCGTTCCGCGACGGTGACTGGCGCGTGGTGTTCGCCGGCCATGGCTACACCTGGCTGGGCGACCCCGCGCACCCGGTGGCGCCAGTCTGGCTGGATGACCTGGGCGCTGCCGGCATCCCACATGAATGGAGCGCCGATATTCTCACTCGCCTGTGGCGCAAACTGGCCCTCAACTGTGCGATCAATCCCCTCACCGTGCTGCACCATTGCAAGAACGGCGGCTTGCAGGAACACCGCTGCGAAGTGGCGACCTTGTGCGCGGAACTCAGCGACCTGCTTGAGCGCTGCGGCCAGCCCGCGGCGGCCGAAGACTTACCGGCCGAAGTCGAACGGGTCATCCAGGCCACCGCTCACAACTATTCGTCGATGTATCAGGATGTCGCCAACCAGCGCCGCACCGAAATCAGCTACCTGCTCGGCCATGCCTGCGCGGTCGCACAACGTCATGGGGTGGCCGCGCCGCATCTTGAACAAATGCGCCAACGCCTGATTGTCCACTTGGACAACCTCGGATTGCCCAGCGACTGAGCAGCGGCTACGCTGGCCCACGTGTTCCTTTTTAGCGACGAGTCAGATGCCATTGCGCCAGCGCCTTGAAAACCTCCCGGTCGGCCAGAAACTGCTGGCGGCCCTGTTGGTATTGTTGACCACCGTTTTGCTGGTGGCGAACCTGACCTTCATCAGCGCGGCCTACTACATTTCCCAGGAAAGCATGGCCCCGCAGGCCTTGCAGACCATCGGCCGGCTGGTGGCCAACCCGAGCCTGATCTCCGACGCGCTGCAGTCGCCGCAAAGCGCCCAGCGCCTGCTCGATGAACTCAACAGCTATGCGCCCCTGCGGGCAGCGGCGCTGTATGACGGTCGGGGTGAACGCCTGGCCGAGTTGCAACAGGGCGAAAAGCTCAGGTTGCCGGAGCATTTTCGCCATATGCAAACCTGGCAGGCCGGGGAATTTCGCAGCAACCAAGTCATCACCCTGCCCCGTCCCGGTACCCAATCCGGCCATTTGTTGCTGGTCGCCAGCAGCGAATTGCCCACCGCCTTCTACACCGGCACGCTGACCGCCAGCCTCGGCATACTGATTTTCAGCGTGCTGCTGTGGTTGATCATTGCCCAGCAGATCAAGCGACTGATTACCCAGCCGATTCACCAACTCGAAGAACTGTCGCGCCAGGTTACCCGCGAGGAAAACTATTCCCTGCGTGCCGGCCGTGGCAACCATGACGAGATCGGCAGCCTGGCCGAGGCGTTCAACACCATGCTGTCGCGGATCGAAGCTCGGGAGCAGCAGCTCAAGCGCGCGCGGGACGATTCCCAGGCGGCCTACGACCAGGCCCAGGGCCTGGCGGAAGAAACCCGCCACACCAACCGCAAGCTGGAGCTGGAAGTCCAGGTGCGCAGCAAGATCGAGAAAAAGCTCACGGGCTTCCAGAACTACCTCAACAGCATCATCGACTCCATGCCGTCGGCGCTGATCGCCCTCGACGAACAACTCTACGTCACCCAATGGAACCAGGAAGCCAGCGCCCTTTCCGGTACCCGGCTGGACGAGGCGTTGAACCAGCCGATCTTCCTCGCCTTCGAACCGCTCAAGCCCTATCTGCCACAGCTCAAGCAGACGGTCGAGCAGCACACGGTCGCCAAGATCGAACGCGTCACCTGGACCAAGGACGATGAAGCCAAGCACTACGCCCTGACTTTCTATCCGTTGATGGGCGGCGCCGGACGGGGCGTGGTGATCCGCATCGACGACATCACCCAGCGCCTGTCGCTGGAGGAAATGATGGTGCAGTCGGAAAAAATGCTCTCGGTGGGTGGCCTCGCAGCGGGCATGGCCCATGAGATCAACAACCCGCTGGGGGCGATCCTGCACAACGTGCAGAACATTCGCCGGCGCCTGTCGGCGGAACTGCCCAAGAACCTCGATCAGGCCGAGCAATTGGGGATCGAGTTGCCGGTGGTCAATCGCTACCTGGAAAGCCGGGAGATCCCGCAGTTGCTCGACGGCATCCAGCAGGCCGGCGCTCGCGCCGCCAAAATCGTCACCCACATGCTCAGCTTCAGCCGACGCAGTACCCGGCAGATGGCGCCCTGCGACCTGCCGGCGCTGATCGACCAGGCGGTGGAGATCGCCGGCAACGACTTCGACCTGGCGATTGGTTTCGACTTCAAGGGCCAGGCGATCATCCGCCAGTTCGACCCGAACCTGGGCCCGGTCCCCGGCACGGCCAACGAATTGGAGCAGGTGCTGCTGAACCTGTTGAAGAACGCCGCCCAGGCCATTCACCAGCGCCAGGACGACGGCGAGCCCGGCCGCATCATCTTGCGTACCCGCCTGAACCCGCCGTGGGCGGAAATCCAGGTCGAGGACAATGGCATCGGCATGAGCGAAAACGTGCGCAAACGCACCTTCGAACCTTTCTTCACCACCAAGGAAATCGGCCAGGGTACGGGGCTCGGGCTGTCGGTGTCGTATTTCATCATTACCAACAACCACAAGGGCCAGATGGAAGTGCAATCAGCGCCGGGCCAAGGCACTTGCTTCACCTTGCGCCTGCCCCTGGCGGGCACTTCGATGGTGGCGCAAGAACACAAGCAAGTGGAGCGCTGAACATGGGTTTTCGCCTGTCGAAAATTTACACCCGCACCGGTGACAAAGGTGAAACCGGGTTGGGCGATGGCCGCCGCGTAGCGAAGGACCATCCACGGGTCGAGGCCATCGGCGAAGTGGATACGTTGAACAGCCAGCTGGGGTTGCTGCTGGCCGGGCTGGCCAATGAAATGGGCCAGTATCCGGCACTGGAGGAAGTCGTCGAGGTGCTGGCGCCCTGTCAGCACCGGTTGTTCGACCTGGGTGGCGAGCTGGCGATGCCGGCTTATCAGGCACTGAACATGGCGGAAGTCGAACGCCTGGAAGCGGCCATCGACGTATGGAACGAAGAACTGGGGCCGTTGGAGAATTTCATCCTGCCCGGTGGCTCGACCTTGATAGCCCAGGCCCATGTGTGCCGGAGCCTGGCCCGCGGCGCCGAGCGCCGCTGCCAACAGTTGAACGCCGTGGAGCCGTTGGCAGGGCCGGGGCTTGCCTATATCAATCGGTTATCGGACCTGCTGTTCGTAGCGGCGCGGATCATTGCCCGTCGCCAGGCAATTGCAGAAGTGCTTTGGCAGGCGGCAGCCAAGCCTGCGGACTGATCGCTCAAGCCTCAGGGCCAGAACGCCCGAATCCCCGCCACGCCCTGGGCCCCGGCCGCCCAGGCTTTCTGTTGCTCGCCAGGCCCGACCCCGCCCAGCAAATAAACTGGCTTATCGAAACCATCGATCAACCGCGCCGCTTCTTCCCACCCCAACGGCTGTGCATCCGGATGGGTCTGGGTCGGCTGTACGGGCGACAGTGTCACGAAGTCCACGTCCATCTGCTGCGCCAGGGATAATTCCTCGGCGTTGTGACAAGAAGCCGCCAGCCAGCGATCCTTGCCGAACGGTCGGCCGGCCGCTGCGTGCTTGCGCAGTTGCGCGGCGGTGATGTGCCAGCCCGCGGAAGGGAAATCGCCCAACCATTCAAACGGCCCCTTGAGCATCAACTGGGCCTTGCCCGCGCAAAGCCCTGCGGCATCCACCGCCAGATCGCGATATTTCGGATCATAGCCGTTAGGGGCGCGCAGCTGGATCAGCTTGATCCCGCCGGCGATAGCTTTCTGCATCCCCCGTAGCAGAGCCGGGGTTTCCAGGCCTTCAGGGGTAATCAGGTACTCGCCCGGCAATCGGGCCGCCGCGACGATTGGCTGATTGGCCGCCGGAAACTCGTAGTTCGCAAGCTCCCGAGTGGTCACCCAGGCCAGCGGTTGTCCTTCGGCACCATGGGGCTCGCCAGTGAAGGTCGAGACTTCCCAGACATCCAGCAACACCTGTTTGTCCGGATAATCGTGACGCACCTTGATCAGCGGTCGGGCAGCGCCGACGACGATGCCCAACTCTTCATGCAGTTCGCGGGCCAGGGCAGTTTCAACGGATTCATCCGCCTCGACCTTGCCGCCAGGAAATTCCCACAGGCCACCTTGATGCTGGGAATCGGCCCGTCGGGCGATGAGGATCTTGCCGGTGGCGTCACGAATGACCGCCGCCGCTACGTGTACTCGTTTCACCGCGAAATTTCCTCCAGGCCAGCCTGTTGCCAGGTCTTGAATGCCGGCCATTGATAAAGGGTTTCGACATAGGCCGCGTCGACTTCCGGCCATTGCACTTGATACGTGCGCAAGCGCACGGCAACCGGGGCGAAAAATAGCAGCTCGGTCCCGAGCGGTTTAAGTCCGATACTCAGCGTTGATCTTCACGTACTCGTGGGACAGGTCGGTGGTCCAGATCGTTTCGCTGCAATCGCCACGCCCCAATTCGATGCGGATGGTGATTTCTTCCTGCTGCATCACCGCCGCGCCTTGGGCTTCGGTATAGGTGGAGGCGCGGGCGCCTTTGCTGGCGATGCAGACGTCGCCGAGGAACACGTCGATCTTGCTCACGTCCAGCTCCGGCACGCCAGCCCGGCCGACGGCGGCAAGGATCCGGCCCCAGTTCGGGTCGGAGGCAAACAATGCAGTCTTGATCAGCGGTGAATGCGCAACGGTGTAGCCGACGTCCAGGCATTCCTGGTGATTGCCACCGCCGTTGACCTGCACGGTCACGAACTTGGTCGCGCCTTCGCCGTCACGGACGATCGCCTGGGCCACTTCCATGCACACCTCGAACACGGCCTGCTTCAGGGCGGCGAACAGTGGACCGCTGGCTTCGGTGATTTCCGGCAGGTTGGCCTTGCCCGTGGCGATCAGCATGCAGCAGTCATTGGTGGAGGTGTCGCCGTCGATGGTGATGCGGTTGAACGACTTGTTCGCGCCGTCGAGCATCAGGTCTTGCAGCACCTGGCGCGAGACCTTGGCGTCGGTGGCGATGTAGCCGAGCATGGTCGCCATGTTCGGGCGGATCATGCCCGCGCCTTTGCTGATGCCAGTCACGGTAACGGTCACGCCGTCGTGCTGGAACTGGCGGCTCGCACCCTTGGGCAGGGTGTCGGTGGTCATGATGCCGGTGGCGGCCGCCGCCCAGTTGTTTTCCGAGAGGTCATCGAGGGCGGCCTGCAACGCGCCTTCGATCTTCTCGACTGGCAGCGGTTCGCCAATCACGCCGGTGGAATACGGCAGCACCTGGCTGGCGTCGACGCCGGTCAGTTCCGCCAGCCTGGCGCAGGTGCGCTCGGCGGCGGCCAGGCCTGGCGCGCCCGTGCCGGCGTTGGCGTTGCCGGTGTTGGTCAGCAGATAACGCACCGACCCTTGCACGCGCTGCTTGGCCAGGATGACCGGCGCGGCGCAAAAGGCATTGAGCGTGAACACGCCAGCCACCGTCGAGCCTTCGGCACAACGCATGACCACGACATCCTTGCGCCCGGGGCGCTTGATGCCCGCCGAGGCAATGCCGAGTTCAAAACCGGCAACCGGGTGCAACGTTGGCAACGGACCAAGACCAACAGCCATGAATGCGCTCCTAAATTAGATGTAATCGACGCCGTCCTCATTGAGACGGCGAATCAAAATGGCAAAACGCCGCGACGGATGGAGTCCGGTCGCGGCGTGGGTCGTTCAGCGTTGGAACGGGGTTACTGGATCTGCCCGTGGCAATGCTTGTATTTCTTGCCCGAACCGCAATAGCACAGTTCGTTGCGGCCCAACTTCTGTTCGTTGCGTACCGGCGTGGTTGCCAAGGCGACATCCACATCGACACCCTCTTCCATCGCCTGGACGACTTCCAGGCCTGGGGCTTCGGCGTGTTCGAACTGCATGCGCGCGGCCAAGGCTTCGGCTTCCTGGCGCAGGCGGGCTTCTTCTTCGACCGGGTCTTCGCGACGAACCTGGACGTGGGAGAGGACCCGGATCGAGTCGCGCTTGATCGAATCCAGCAGCTCGGAGAACAGCGTGAAGGACTCGCGCTTGTACTCCTGCTTCGGATTCTTCTGGGCGTAGCCGCGCAGGTGGATACCGTGACGCAGGTGGTCCATGGTCGACAGGTGGTCTTTCCACAGGTCGTCGAGGACGCGCAGCACAATCTGCTTCTCGAAGGAACGCAGTGCCTCGGCGCCGGCCTGGTCTTCTTTTTCGTTGTACGCAACGATCAGCTCGGCAAGCAGCTTCTCGCGCAGGGTTTCTTCGTACAGCTTGTCGTCTTCATCGAGCCACTGCTGGATCGGCAACGACACGCCAAAATCGCTGCGCAGGGAGGCTTCCAGGCCCGCGACGTCCCACTGTTCCGGCAACGATTGCGGTGGAATGTGTGCACTGACGGTAGCGTCGAGCACTTCCCGACGGAAATCGGCGATGGTTTCGCCAATGTCGTCGGCGGCCAGCAGGCTGTTGCGCATGTGATAGATCACTTTGCGCTGCTCGTTGTTGACGTCGTCGAACTCCAGCAATTGCTTGCGGATATCGAAGTTGCGGCCTTCAACCTTGCGCTGCGCCTTCTCGATGGCGTTGGTCACCATGCGGTGTTCGATCGCCTCGCCCGGCTGCATGCCCAGGGCCTTCATGAAATTCTTCACCCGGTCAGAGGCGAAGATGCGCATCAGGCTGTCTTCCAGCGACAGGTAGAAACGGCTGGAGCCGGCGTCACCCTGGCGACCGGCACGGCCACGCAGCTGGTTGTCGATACGGCGCGATTCGTGACGCTCGGAAGCGATCACCTGCAAACCGCCGGATTCGAGCACCTGTTGGTGGCGCTTCTGCCAGTCGGCCTTGATCTGCGCGATTTGCTCGGGGGTCGGGTTTTCCAGGGAAGCCACTTCCACTTCCCAGTTGCCGCCCAGCAGGATGTCGGTACCACGGCCGGCCATGTTGGTAGCGATGGTCAACGCACCCGGGCGACCGGCCTGGGCAATGATCTCGGCTTCCTTCTCGTGGAACTTGGCGTTGAGGACCTTGTGCTCGATGCCTTCCTTGTTGAGCAACGCGGACATGTGCTCGGAGGTCTCGATGGTGGCGGTACCCACCAGGATCGGACGGCCCTGGGCCATGCATTCCTTGATGTCGGCGATGATCGCCGCGTACTTCTCATCGGCGGTGAGGAACACCAGGTCGTTGTAGTCTTTACGCGCCAGCGGCTTGTTAGGCGGGATCACCATCACTTGCAGGCCGTAGATCTGATGGAATTCGAACGCTTCGGTGTCGGCGGTACCGGTCATGCCGGACAGCTTGTTGTAGAGGCGGAAGTAGTTCTGGAAGGTGGTCGAGGCCAGGGTCTGGCTCTCGGCCTGGATGTTCAGGCCTTCCTTGGCTTCGATGGCCTGGTGCAGGCCTTCGGACAGGCGACGGCCCGGCATGGTACGACCGGTGTGTTCATCCACCAGCACGACCTGGCCGTCCTGCACGATGTACTCGACATTGCGATGGAACAGCTTGTGGGCACGCAGGCCGGCGTATACGTGGGTCAGCAGGCCCAGGTTGTGCGCCGAATACAGGCTCTCCCCTTCTGCCAGCAGGCCGACGCGGGTCAGCATTTCCTCGACGAACTGGTGACCGGCTTCGTTGAGCTCGACCTGACGGGTCTTCTCGTCAACGGTGTAGTGCCCGGCCTGGGTCACTTCGCCTTCGACTTCCTCGACGTGCAAGGTGAGCTGCGGGATCAGCTTGTTGATCTCGATGTACAGCTTGGAGCTGTCCTCGGCCTGACCGGAAATGATCAGCGGGGTACGGGCTTCGTCGATGAGGATGGAGTCGACTTCATCGATCACGGCAAAGTTGAGTTCACGCTGGAATTTTTCATCCATGCTGAACGCCATGTTGTCGCGCAGGTAGTCGAAACCGAATTCGTTGTTGGTGCCGTAGGTGATGTCCGAGGCGTAGGCGGCACGCTTCTCTTCTGGCGGCTGGAACGGTGTGACCACGCCAACGGTCAGGCCGAGGAATTCGTAGAGCGGGCGCATCCAGTTGGCGTCGCGGCGGGCCAGGTAGTCGTTGACCGTCACCACGTGCACGCCTTTGCCGGACAATGCGTTGAGGTACACCGCCAAGGTAGCCACGAGGGTCTTGCCTTCACCGGTGCGCATTTCGGCGATCTTGCCTTCGTGCAAGGTCATGCCGCCGATCAACTGGACGTCGAAGTGGCGCATGCCCATGACCCGCTTGCCGGCTTCGCGGCAGACCGCAAAGGCTTCGGGCAGGAGTTGGTCGAGGGTCTCGCCCTTGGCGAAGCGGTCCTTGAGTTCGGCAGTCTTGGCGCGTAACTGATCGTCCGAAAGGGCCACCATTTGCTCTTCGAAGGCATTGACGATCTGTACCGTCTTGAGCATGCGTTTGACTTCACGCTCGTTCTTGCTTCCAAAAAGTTTCTTTAACAAAGGCGCAAACATATCGGCAGGATCTTCCACACTAAAGGGATGGAGGGCGGCCCCATGAGTCGCCCGTGCAGCCCTCATGGCCGCATGCGAACGAGCATTCTACCCGGAAACGATGGTGAGGAAAGTGGCGTTATTCCACGATGCTGGCACAGCGCTGTGACGGGGCTTCCCTAAAATAAGGGCTTTTGCGCGAACTTCAACCCACAAAACGCAGAAGTTAATGATTGATTGTGCAGGTTAAATGCCGCTCGGCAGCTGCGCCCGGAGCGCATCGGACGCTTTCTGCTACCATGGCGCCTCTGTCACTTGCGGTATTCATTCATGGCCTTCCGCCCTCTTCCAGCCAAGGCGCCCGCCGTGCTTCTGCGCGAAGCCAAACCGCTGAAAGCGATCTTCGGCCACGCCAAGCGCCTGGGCCACCTGCAACGGCTGCTGGACAGTCAGTTGCAGCCGGCCGCACGCGAGCATTGCCACGTGGCGTCATGGCGCGAAGGCAGTTTGCTGCTGATCGTCACCGACGGCCACTGGGCCACGCGCTTGCGCTACCAGCAAAAGCGCCTGCTGCGTCAATTGCAGGTTTTCGATGAGTTCGCCAACCTGACGCGGATCCTGTTCAAGGTTCAGCCGCCCACCGTACAGGCCGCCGTCAAGGGCCATACGCTGGACCTGTCCACCGATGCGGCCGCGACTATCCAGGCCACGGCCGAAGGCATCAGCGATCCCAAGCTGCGGGCGGCGCTGGAGCGATTGGCGGCGCACGCCAAACCCAAGGACTGAGTATCTTGGGCGCCTGTCCCTCAGCTTGCGCCGTGATTAGCGGCGCTTGCTGCCTCCCAGCAACGACCCCATCAACCCACGTACCAGTTGCCGACCCAGTTGGTTGGCCGCCTGGCGCATCGCCGATTTCAATGCCTGGCCGGCGGCGGTGCCGAGGAACTCACCGGCCTTTTCAGTAAAGCTCGGCTCTTGCGCGGTCGGTTTTTCCGGCGCCGCTTCAGCCTGCGGCTCCAACCCCTTGCGCCCCATCAGCACTTCATAGGCAGACTCGCGGTCGATGGGTTTGTCATAGCGCCCCTGCAACGCTGAGCCGGCGATCAGTGCGGCGCGCTCGGCCTCGGTCAGCGGCCCGATGCGCGACTGCGGCGGCGCCACCAGCACGCGCTGGACCATTTCCGGCGTGCCTTTTTCTTGCAAGGTGCCCACCAGGGCCTCGCCGATGCCCAGTTCGGTCAGCACCGACAAGGCATCGAATTGTGGGTTCGGTCGAAAACCGTCCGCCACCGCCCGCAGGGATTTCTGCTCCTTGGCGGTAAACGCCCGCAAGCCGTGCTGGATGCGCAGCCCCAACTGCGCCAGCACATCGTCCGGCAAGTCGCCCGGCGACTGGGTCACGAAATACACCCCGACGCCCTTGGAGCGAATCAGCCGCACCACTTGCTCCAGCCGCTCCTGCAACGCCTTGGGCGTACCGGCAAATAACAAATGCGCCTCGTCGAAAAACAGCGCCAGCAGGGGTTTGTCCGCGTCGCCGCGCTCGGGCAGTTGCTCGAACAGCTCGGCCAACAGCCACAACAGGAACGTCGCGTAGACCTTGGGTGCCTCATGGACCAGGCGACTGGCGTCCAGCAGATGAATCCGGCCGCGGCCATCACTGGCCGGTTGCAAGATGTCTTCGAGCTGCAACGCCGGCTCGCCAAACAGCGCATCCGCGCCTTGCTGCTCCAGTGTCGACAAGCGTCGCATCAAGGCCTGGCTGGAACCGGTGGTCATCAGGGCCGCATCGTCCCCCAGCAGCTCAGGATTGTCCTTGAGGTGGTTGAGCAGCGCCTTCAAATCCTTGAGGTCCAGCAGCAACAGCCCCTCGCGGTCAGCCACCTTGAACGCCGCGTACAACGCCGATTGCTGGCTGTCCGTCAGCTCCAGCAGGCTACCGAGCAGCAACGGCCCCATTTCACTCAAGGTCGTGCGCAGCGGATGACCGGATTGGCCGTGGATATCCCACAAGGTAACCGGATAGGCCTGGGGCGTGTGGCCAAGCCAGGGCATGCCAGCGATGCGCTCGGCGATCTTGCCTTGGGGATTGCCGGCGGCACCGAGGCCACAGAGATCGCCCTTGATGTCCGCCGCGAACACCGCCACGCCGGCATCGCTGAACATCTCGGCCAGGCGTTGCAAGGTGACGGTCTTGCCCGTGCCGGTGGCACCCGCCACCAAGCCATGTCGGTTCGCCAGGCGCATGGCCTGGGCCACTGGTTGGCCGGCGAGGTCGGCGCCGATGATGAGTTGCGATGAGTCAGGCATTTGGTCACCCGTGATGTTTGCGATATGACGCCATTTTGCACGCTTATATAAAAGCATGCCTGGGACATTAAGACCCTGGCGCTGGAAACAAAAACAACGCCATGTCGCGTGCCGTATCGCTACGTCACCATAACCCAACCGAACATCTATTCTTACTAAAGGTCAACAAGGGAGAACACAGACCGGAGGGACGTTCATCGTGCATATAGCGGACATCACCATGTTCTACGCCCCCGCCAGCGGCGGCGTGCGCACTTATCTGGATGCCAAGCACCGGCGCCTGGGCAATCGGCCCGGCATACGCCATAGCCTCTTGATTCCCGGCGCGCATTTGAGCGAGCAGGACGGCATCTACAAGGTTCCAGCGCCTCCCCTGCCCTTCGGCAAGGGCTACCGCTTCCCGCTTCGCCTGGCCCCCTGGCGTAATGTCCTGCGCGATCTGCAACCGGATCTGATTGAAGTCGGCGACCCCTATCTCACCGCCTGGGCTGCCCTGGATGCCCGGCGACAGCTGGACGTCCCGGTGATCGGTTTCTATCACTCCGACCTGCCCCTGCTGGTGAGCAACCGCATGGGCAACTGGTTCACGCCCAACATCGAAGCCTATGTCAGCAAGTTGTACGGCAACTTCGACCGGGTATTGGCGCCGAGCCAGGTCATGGCCGATAAGTTGACCGGGCTGGGCGTCAGGAATGTCCATGTGCAGCCTCTGGGTGTCGACCTGCAAACCTTCAACCCCGCCGCGCGAGACCCGGAGCTTAGGGCCGAGCTGGGCATCGCCGAAGACGCGCGATTGTTGATTTTCGCCGGTCGCGGCTCCAAGGAAAAAAACCTGCCGGTGCTGCTCAAGTGCATGCAACGCCTGGGCGAGCGCTATCACCTGTTGCTGGTGGGCTCTTCGATGCCAGCCCTGGTGCCGGACAATGTCACCGTGATCGACGAGTTCTGCCCGGCGCCGCAAGTCGCCCGGCTGATGGCCAGCGCCGACGCGCTGCTGCATGCCGGCGACCAGGAGACGTTCGGCCTGGTCATCCTCGAAGCCATGGCCAGCGGCATTCCGGTGGTGGCGGTCGCGGCGGGCGCGTTCAGCGAAATCGTCCAGGAAGAGTGCGGCCTGTTATGCACGCCCAACAACCCGCAGGCCATGGCCAATGCGGTGCGCCAACTGTTCGCCGAGGGCTGTCAGCAGCGCGGCGCAAGGGCACGCCGCCACGTAGAACGTCATTACGCCTGGGATTCGGTGGTCAACAGCCTGTTGGGCCACTATTACAGCGTGCTGGGCGCAGAGATGCCGCTGCTGGCCAATGGTTGAGGCGAAACCCATGGCGATGACCCGTTCACCCAGCCTGCTGGTGGTGCTTCATGACGTCGCGCCGCAGACCTGGCCCGACTACCAGCCCTTCGTCGAAGCCGTCGACGCCCTCGGCCAAGTGCCAATGACCTGGCTGGTGGTGCCGGATTTCCACCATGCCAACGCTCTGGACGATCATCCGGACTTCAGGCGCTTGCTCGACAGCCGTGTCGAACGCGGCGATGAACTGGTCCTGCATGGTTACTACCATTGCGACGACGGCCCGCCCGCCGTTCATCCCAAGGACTGGTTCATGCGCCGGGTCTATACCCATGAAGGCGAGTTCTACCACTTGTCCGAGGAAGCCGCCCTCACCCGCCTGCACGCAGGCGTTGAACTCTTCCAGCGCTATCAATGGCCGCTGGAAGGCTTTGTCGCGCCGGCCTGGCTGATGAGTGAGGGCACCCGTCGCGCCTTGCGCCAATTGCCCCTGAGTTATACCAGCGACACCCAGCACCTTTACCACTTGCCGGACTTCACCAAGGTCGATGCCCCCGGCCTGGTCTGGAGTGCCCGGAGTGCCTGGCGCCGGGGCCTGTCGAAAATCATCAGCGATCAGCGTCAACAGCGTTGGCGCCAGGCACCGGTGATTCGGCTGGGCCTGCACCCGGTGGATATGCGCCACGACTTTTCCCGAGACTATTGGCTGCAGACGCTGGAGCGTCTGCTTGAGGATGGCCGGGTGCCGATGACCAAGGCCGGCTGGCTGGCAACCCAGGGCCTGCGGGTCAGCAGCGCCGCATGAAACGATTGTTATGGCTGGGCGCCGCCCTGCTCACGGCGTTGCTGGTTCCGATGTTGTTGGGCGGCGGCGAGATGTGGTCACGCGTGCAGCGCTTTCCGCTGTCGTTGTTGCTGATCATGCTCGGCATGATCGTGCTCTGCTGGGGCCTGAACTCGGTGCGCCTGCGCTTGTTGCTGGGTGAACATCGAGGACGCATTGGCGGGCTCAAAAGCATGGGCGTGGTGATGTCCACCGAGTTCGCCATGTGCGCGACACCCGGCGGCAGTGGCGGCCCGTTGACGCTGATGGCGCTGCTGGCGCGCAACGGCGTGCGCCCGGCCCACGGCAGCGCGGTGTTTGCGATGGATCAGTTGAGCGACCTGCTGTTCTTCCTCTGCGCCTTGCTGGGCATTCTGTTCTACGCACTCTTCCAGAATCTCAGCCAACGCATGGAATGGATGCTCGCCCTGAGCGCGATTTCGTTGTTCGGCGGGCTTCTCTGCTGCGCGCTGGTAGCCCGCTATCATCGCCGGCTGATTCTGCTGGGTGCGCGGCTGCTGCGTCATCTAAGGGTGAAATCCACGACCCGTCGGCGCTGGGGCCGCAAGATCCTGAACTTCCTCGCAGCCTTTACCGACACCCTGAAATTGCCCCGGCAGACGCTTTTCCAGGTGTTCGGCCTGACGTGCCTGCACTGGGCCTTGCGCTACAGCGTGTTGTACCTGGCATTGAGAGGGTTGGGAGCGGACTTGCAGTGGGCCTGGAGTTTTCTCATCCAGATGCTCTCCCTCAGCGCCGGGCAGTTCAGCCTGTTACCAGGCGGCGCCGGGGCGGCAGAGCTGACCTCAGCGGCGTTGCTGGCGCCCATGGTGGGCAAATCCACCGCAGCGGCGGCAATCCTGATCTGGCGAGCAGTGACCTATTACTTTTATCTGGTGGCCGGCGGTCCGGTGTTCTTTTTGATGGTCGGACGCCCTCTGATCAAGAAGCTGATCAGGGCCCGACAAGCCTGAGCGCTCAACGCTTGCGTTCGGGATCGTCTGGCGGCGACTGCTTTTGCAGTGTTTCCCACAGCTGGGCAGCGTCGGGAAATTCCGTGCCGTCCTCCGGCCCCAGCGCTTCGGGATCGTAGCGACTCAAGCACCCCTCGCCCATCGTAGGCGGGGCCTTGGCGGTGGCTTTGTCCAAGGGATCGGTCATGGCGTTATGTGTTCCCTCAAGTTTTCCAACAGTCATCGTGGCGAGGGAGCTTGCTCCCTCGCCACGGCGTCAGAACACCACGGTCTTGTTGCCGTGCACCAACACGCGGTCTTCCAAGTGATAACGCAAGCCACGCGCCAGCACCATTTTTTCCACGTCACGACCGAATCGAACCATGTCTTCGATGCTGTCGCTATGGCTGACACGCACCACGTCCTGCTCGATGATCGGGCCGGCGTCGAGCTCTTCGGTCACGTAGTGGCACGTCGCGCCAATCAGCTTCACACCGCGCATCGAAGCCTGGTGGTAGGGCTTGGCACCGACGAACGACGGCAGGAAACTGTGGTGGATATTGATGACCTTATGGGCGTATTCGCTGCACAGCGACGGCGGCAGGATTTGCATGTAGCGCGCCAGCACCACCACCTCGGCATCGTGCTGCTTGACCAGCCGCGAGACTTCGGCGAACGCCGGCTGCTTATCCTGCGGATTGACCGGTACGTGGTAATAAGGAATGCCGTGCCACTCCACCATGCTGCGCAAGTCGTCATGGTTGGAAATCACACAGGCGATGTCGCAATCGAGCTCATCGCTGTGCCAGCGGTGCAACAGGTCAGCCAGGCAATGGGACTCACGGCTGGCCATCAGCACCACGCGTTTTTTCTGCGCGGTATCGGTGATACGCCAGTCCATCGAAAACTCTTCGGCAATCGGGGCAAACGCCTCGCGAAACGCTTCGATGCCAAAGGGCAGCGAGTCGGCGCGGATCTCGTGGCGCATGAAGAACCAGCCACTTTGATTGTCCGAATGGTGGCTTGCTTCAGTGATCCAGCCGTTATGGGACGCCAGAAAGTTACTGACTTTAGCAACGATGCCGACGCGGTCCGGGCAAGCGATCACCAGCCGAAAAGTGCGCATGAGGAAACTCCAGAACTTCGCAAAAGGCGGCCATTCTAGCCATTGCGCAGCAAAACTGCAGTACCCATGAGGCGCCGAGCCCTTCTTGACGCCCGCCGCGTGCAGCTTGCCCCATCACCGAAGGCTATTTGTGTGAACAGCTGCACAGACTGCCTCACATATTAATTCGCAATGCCCGTTTTTGTGGCATTGCACTATTTAATTAAATAAACACGGGTTAAATGTTTACTTGATGAAACTGTCTGATTACTATTGCTTCACTGTCTCCTTGTCACCAGCGTCCTACATAAGGTAGTCCAAATGTCCCTGATCACCGAATACAACGCCACAAAACAAGCAATTGAAGAACTGCAACAACGTCTGGCCGACCTGTCTAAAGACGACAAACTGCAAAAAGAACTGGAATTCGAAGGCAAGCTGCGCACGCTGATGGGCGAGTACTCCAAGTCCCTGCGCGACATCATTGCCCTGCTGGATCCAGAAGCCAAGTCGAGCAAAGCCCCCCGTGGCGCGGTAAAAACCACCGGCACCAAACGCGCTCGCAAAGTTAAGCAGTACAAAAACCCGCACAACGGCGAAGTCATCGAAACCAAAGGTGGCAACCACAAGACTCTGAAAGAGTGGAAAGCCAAGTGGGGCGGTGACGTCGTTGAAGGCTGGGCAACCCTACTGGGCTAAGCCTCGCCGGTCAGCGCTGCTCTTTGCGGGCGACGCTTACGGACCCGAAAACGCCAGTCATTACTGGCGTTTTTTTATGCCCTCATTTCAAGTCCTGACTTCAATCGCCGCATGGCCGCTCAAAGGCTTAAACGTTTACGCAATTGTCGGCTATAACCCTGCCATTGCAGGAGTATCTCTTGCTGCAACGGCGTTGAGAGCCCCATCCACTCAGCCATTGCTTCATCAAAACTTTCCAGAGTATTAGGCGCCCCCCATTCAGGGGACGACAGACGTTGCTGGCAAAATAGTTTCCAGCGTTCCTGTTCGTTCGGATCCAAGCTGTCCGGGAAGTTGCGCGCACGGTATCGAAACAATAATTCCGGCAGGCGTTCGTCGTCGAACGGCCAATGCTCTTGCGCCAGTTGAGCGGGATCGGCCATGCGTACTTGTTCACATAATCGACGATCACGATCACCCAGGAAGCCTGTGTATAACTGCTGCTCGGGATCTTCGCTGGCAGCAAAGTCTTCCTGGCCATAAATGTGTTGGAGTTTATCTTGCCAGAGCTGTTGTGCGTCACTTAGCCGCAGCGCCCGCTCCTGAAAACCGTCCATATCCAGCTGCAACCGATGCTGGTCTTCGGCGCGCAAGACAGTCAGCGGTGCGATGACCGGGCACTTGTTGATATGAATCAGCTTGAGCGGTACCGGGAGTTCCCCATCGAGCAGTTCTTCGCGACGGGTATACAGGCGTTGACGGAGCAACTGCGCATCATGGTCCAGCAACCCCTGGGGATCGAGGTGCAGGTCGCAGACGATCAGGGCGTTGCGGTTCTTCGGATGCCAGGCCAGCGGCAGCACCACACCGATGTAGTTGCGCGCCGCCGAGAAACGCCCGGATATATGCACCATCGGCTGCAACAGGCGGATCTGGTCCAGCACCTTTTGTTTACTGCGCAACTGGAACAGCCAGTCATAGAGCCGTGGTTGCTTCTGGCGGATCAATCGGGCCAGGGCAATCGTCGCGCGCACGTCCGACAACGCGTCATGCGCCTGGCCATGGTCGATGCCGTTGGCGGCGGTCAGGCGTTCCAGCTTGAGGGTGACGCGACCCTCCTCCTGCGGCCAGATAATGCCATCGGGTCGCAACGCGTAGGCAGCGCGCACCAGGTCGATCAAATCCCAGCGACTGTTGCCGCCCTGCCACTCCCGCGCATACGGGTCGAAAAAATTCCGATACAGGCTGTAGCGCGTCATTTCATCGTCGAAGCGCAAGGTGTTGTAGCCGGCGCCACAGGTTCCGGGAGCGGCCAGTTGCGCGTGGACACGGGTCATGAAATCGGCTTCGCTCAAGCCCTTTTCGGACAGGCATGCCGGGGTGATACCGGTAATCGCGCAGGCCGCCGGATGAGGCAGGATATCGTCGCTGGGCCGGCAATAGAGGTTTACCGGTTCGTCGATTTCATTGAGTTCGAAATCGGTACGGATCCCCGCCACCTGCAAGGGTCGGTCGCAACGCGGATTGATGCCGGTGGTTTCGTAGTCGTACCAGAAGATGGAAGTCACGGGGGGTTCCTGAGCTGAGGACTGGCGAAGTCTAGGCGTTCGAACCCGGCGCCCGCCAGCATTGCCGTCGTTGAATCATGTTGCAGGCGGTTAAATGACCCACACACTGTATCGTGTGCCCGCCAGAAGACTGCTAGCATCTGGGCCGAGATCGAACGTCCGAACCGGTCCATCACAGGTAGCCCATGCCCGAGACACCAGCACTGCAAAGGAACGCGCCGCTGCCGCCGCCACTGGACACGCGCTACCAGGTAGAAACGCCCGAAGGCATTGACCTGCCGCTGCGCCCGGCGGGGCTGATGCCTCGCGCGCTGGCCTTCGCCATCGACCTGGGCATACGCGGGCTGGTGCTGGGCCTTTTCTTTATCGTCCTGGCATTCTTCGGTGAACTGGGGATCGGCCTGGGTTCGATCCTGCTGTTTGTCGTCAGCTGGTGGTACATGGTGCTGTTCGAAGTGCTGAACCAAGGCCGTTCTCCCGGCAAGCAGATGATGGGGTTGCGCGTTGTGCAGGACGACGGCAGGCCGATCGGCTGGTCCGCATCGCTGATTCGCAACCTGCTGCGCTTCGTCGACATGCTGCCCTTCGGCTACACCTTCGGGGCAATCTGTTGCCTGCAGAACCCTACCTTCAAACGCCTGGGGGACTTGGCGGCCGGCACTTTGGTGGTCTATCGCGAGCAACCGGTCAAACGCCCCGTACTGCCTTCCGCCCGTTCGATACGGCCGCCTTTTGCCTTGGGCCTGGCTGAACAACGCGCCGTGCTGGGTTTCGCCGAGCGCCAGGCAGAACTGTCCGAGGCACGAGTCACCGAACTGGCAACGATCCTCGCCACGCCGCTCAAAGTGCATCCGACAGGCGCCGTGGCCGAACTCAACGGCATTGCCCGCGGCCTGCTGGGGCCAATATGAAGCAAAGCCTGTTCGAAAGTCGCCACCAAGCGCAATGGGACCAGTTGTCCCGGCTGCTCGACCAGTTGGAACGCAGCCGTAGCGTTGCCCACAGCAGCGACTTTCCTCACGCTTATCGACGACTCTGCCATCATCTGGCGCTGGCACAGACGCGCGGTTACAGCAGCCTGCTGGTGGATGCGTTGCAGCAACTGGCGCTGCGCGGCCACCAGCAACTCTATCGGGATCGCAGCCACCCCTCGACCAGCGTGTCGGCCTTTATCCTGGCCGGTTTCCCCCAACTGGTGCGCGCACAATGGCGGTTCGTCCTGGCGGCTGGCCTGATGTTCCTGGGTAGCCTGATCGGCATCGGGGTATTGGTCTATCTGTTTCCCGAACTGGTCTATAGCCTCCTGAGCGTCGAGGAAATCAGCGGGATGCGCGCCATGTACGATCCGGCGGCGGGGCACCTGGGACGCTCGATCGAGCGAGCCGCCAGCGAGGATTGGGCCATGTTCGGTTATTACATCATGCACAACATCGGCATTGCCTTTCAGACCTTTGCCAGTGGCTTGCTGTTTGGCCTGGGCAGCGCGTTTTTCCTGTTTTTCAACGGCCTGACTATCGGGGCGGTGGCCGGGCACCTCACCCAGATCGGCTCCGGCGCAACGTTCTGGTCCTTCGTGATCGGCCACGGCGCCTTCGAACTCACTGCCATCGTGCTGGCCGGCGCCGCGGGCCTGCATTTGGGCTGGGCGTTGATCGCGCCGGGGCGCCTCACCCGCGGTGAAGCCTTGCGGCTCGCCGCGGGCAAAAGCGTGCTGATGATCGGCGGCGTGATATTGCTGTTGCTGATCGCCGCATTCGTCGAGGCCTACTGGTCCTCCAGCGCGGTGACACCGGCCACCAAATACACCGTCGGCGCATTGTTGTGGCTGCTGGTGCTCGGTTACCTGCTGTTTGCCGGACGAGGCCACCATGCGCCTGAGTGACGCCACCGTCGTCATCCGTCCACGTACCACTTGGGAAGCCATGGACCTGGGTGTGCTGATGAGCCAGCGGCATCGGCGACTACTGATGACCAGCTGGGCGCTTGTCACGCTGCCGGTCTATGCGCTGCTGGCATTGTTGCTGTGGGATTCGCCGTCCCTGGTAATGTTTATATTCTGGTGGCTGAAACCAGCCTTCGACCGGCTGCCCTTGTACATCTTGTCCAAGGCGCTGTTTGGCGAGACGCCCACCTTGAAGCAGGCCTTGCGCCAATGGCCGGCTTTGCTCAAGCCCCAATTGCTGGCCAGCCTGACCTGGCGCCGGCTGAGCCCGAGCCGCAGCTTCCTGATGCCCGTCGTGCAACTCGAAGGGCTTGCCGGCGAAGCGCGGGAGCAGCGTTTGCGGGTGTTACTTCAACGCAACGGCGGTGCGGCGCAATGGCTGACCATCATCGGCGTGCACCTGGAAATGGCCCTGTGGTTCGGCCTGATGGCGCTGTTCTATTTGTTCATACCGCAGCAGGTCGAGTTGGAATGGGACTGGCAGACATTGATCGCCGTTGCCGAGCACGACTGGTTATGGCTCGAACACCTGATCAACTTGCTCTATCCGCTGCTGCTGATTCTTTGGGAGCCGGTGTACGTCGCCTGCGGCTTCAGCCTCTACCTGAACCGGCGCACCATGCTTGAGGCCTGGGACATCGAATTGGTATTCCGCCGACTGCGCCAGCGCCTGAGCGCCGTAGCGCCGATGCTGATACTGCTGGCATTGACCCTGCTACCGCTGGCGCCACCGGCCTGGGCCGCCGAAGACAGCAACGCGCCCGACAGTCCCCGACTGCTCAACCAACCGCTTACCAGCGAGGCCTCCCGGGACAGCATCAAGACGATCCTCGAAGCCCCACCGTTCAAGAATCCGGAAACAGTCACCCGTTATCGTTTCGGTGAAGAGCAAACCAGCGAGTCAACCGAGGCTGGCCAAGCCCCGGGCTGGCTCAAATCGATGTTCGAATGGAGCGCCAAACGCTTCGACACCATCGCCACGCTGATCCAAGTAGTGCTCTGGGCCGCGCTGGTGGGCGCGGTCGTCTGGCTGGGCTGGCATTATCGCGAGCGACTCAAGGCCCTGGTGAACCTGCGCCCGACGAAGCGCCTGAGCGCAGAGCGGCCCACGCCCGCCCGAATGTTCGGCCTGGATATTCGTGAGGAAAGCCTGCCGGACGACGTCGCGACCAGCGCCGAGCAGCTATGGTCCGGTGCTCCCCGAGAGGCGCTGGGCTTGCTGTATCGAGCATTGCTGAGCCGTTTGCACCATGAGTTCGACGTTCCTCTGAAACCCGCCGATACCGAAGGCCAAGTGTTGCAACGTGTCGAACAGCTCCAGCACGAGCACTTGTTGGTCTTCAGCAATAACCTGACGCTGCACTGGCAGAACATTGCCTATGGGCACCGTGCCCCGCCGCCCCATCTGCAACAGGAACTGTGCAATGGATGGCGTCAGCTGTTCGGCCCGGGGGCGTCCCGATGAGCCGGCGCACAGGGTTGCTGATCGGGGTCGGGGTCGCCGCGTTGACCGGTGCCTTGGCCATTTACCTGTACCTCAAGGCCGTGCCTTATCAGGAAGTCATCGAGCATGGCCCCTCCCCCGAGGCTCAGGCCAATCCCTACCTGGCCGCCGAACACTTCTTGCGCAAGCACGGCATCAACGTCGAGCATGCCAACAGCCTGGACGTCCTGCCGACCCTGGAGCCGCACCAGCGCAGCCTGTTGCTGCTGGGCGAACGCAGCAACATGACCCCACGGGACGTCGACCAGTTGATGAATTGGACCCGCGCCGGAGGGCGTCTGCTGTTCGTTGCCGAGGCCCTGTGGGATGACAGCACCGGCAGCAGCGGCGATCTACTGCTGGACCGCGTGCGCCTGCGCCAGTTGCTGAGCAAGGACCTCAAGGAGCCCGATCCGGAGCTCATCAAGGACCCCTACCCGAAACTGACCAAGCTGTACCTGGAGGACGAAGAGGCGCCGGCCTATCTCGGCTTCGACACCGACTTCCACCTTGAAGACCCGCTGAACCTTGTCCAGGCCTGGGCCAACAGTGCGCAGGCGACCCACTTGATGCAACTGAACCACGGCCTGGGCACGATCACCGTGCTCACCGACGCCGAGCTGTGGAAGAACGACCAGATCGACCAATACGACAACGCCTGGCTGCTCTGGTACCTGAGCGCCGACACGGACGTCACGCTGCTATTCAATACCGACCATGACAATCTGCTGACCTTGCTGCTGCGCTATTTCCCCCAGGCCTTGGTGGCGCTGCTGGCCCTGGTTGCCCTGTGGTTCTGGCGTTCGGCGGTGCGCCATGGTCCGCTGCAACAACCGGCGCCCAAGGCGCGCCGCCAACTGCAAGAACACCTGCAAGCCAGCGCCGCGTTCCATCTGCGTCATAACGGTCAACAACAGCTGCTGCAGACCTTGCAGCAGGACGTGCTGCGTCGGGCTCGCCAGCTTCATCCGGGCTTCGAGCAATTGGTCGTCGCCGATCAATGGCAGGTGCTTGCGCGCCTGACTCGCCAACCCACCCGAACCATCAGCCAGGCCCTCAGCCCCCGGCCGAAACAGCGCTTGTCCAGCGCCGAGTTCTGCCGCCAGGTCACCCTTTTGCAAACCCTTAGGAATGCCTTATAGATTTTTCCGCAGAAAGATCCGCAAAAACACTGGAGATAACCTATCGTACGGTATCCCTATAGCTAGTAATAACAGGCGTTATAGGACGTTTTATTTTCCGCAAAAATTTCCGCAGGCATTACCCAAAAAATAGCCGTTTGTGTTCGCTGGAAGCAAAACGATGATCACTTCGAAAACGTACCTTGATCCCGTACTGCCAGAAAATCTGCCCGACTCGATCATTCAGGCCGCGGATCAGTTGCCGCGCAAGGCAGAATTTCTTGCCGGACGGCTGGCCGATGAGACATCCAGGCAATTGGCGGGCCTGTTGCGCATCACCAATACCTATTATTCGAACCTGATCGAAGGACATCGCACCGAGATTGCCGAGCTGCAGGCTGCTCGCACGACTCCGAAACGGAAAAGAAAGGCACTCAAAGAGCTGGCCGTGCAACACATGACGCAGCAGGAGGTGATGGAGCGGCTGCTTCGCATGCGACCAACGGAGAGTTTCTCCGCCCTGTTCGATCCGAAGTTAATCACGGCCATCCATCGTCGATTGTTCAAGGACGCTTCCACGCAGGAACTGACCCTGAGCGATGGGCGCCTGATGGAACCCGGCAGGCTGCGGGCCGAAGAGAATGAACAGGTCCAGGTCGGCGCACATGTCGCTCCAGCGGCGGTCGTTGTATTACCCATGCTTGAACATCTGCAGTTGCACTACGGACGAATCAGGGATCCGCGGCGCCAATTGATCGCAGCCCTGGCCGGCCATCACCGGGTGGCGCTTGTTCACCCCTTCCTGGACGGCAATGGTCGAGTGATTCGGATGCTCACCCACCTGCAACTGGTTCACCTGGGGCTAAAACCTTTCCTCTGGTCGCTGTCTCGCGGACTGGCTCGCAGGCAAGAAGACTACTATCGCTTCCTGGCCTTGGCTGATCGCCCTCGTGAAGGTGACTGTGACGGGCGCGGCCAACTTTCACAGCGTCATTACTTCAATTTCATCGAATTCATGCTCGATGTCTGCCACGACCAGATTGAATACATGACCACCTCGCTAAACCCAGCCAGGTTGCGCGAGCAGGTTGTTCATGTGTTTTCAACGGACCCTGAGCTTCGCCGTGTCGGCATCCGGCCCACCAGTGCTGCTGCCGTGCTGGCGCTACTCACCCAAGGGGCTATGCCGCGTGCGGAGTTCAAGGTGTTCACAGGCTTGAAGGACCGGCTGGCAACGGAAGAACTGGGGCGCCTGATCGAAGCGGGGATCGTGGTCAGCGGCACCCCCCGGTCCCGGACGGTGGAAGCGGGCTTGCCGGCACGCTTCGCCGGGTTGATCTTTCCAAACCTGCATTTGCAAATGGGCTAAGGTGTGCCGGCGACTCAGCTATCACCGCCCGGCACTGAAGGATGAAAGCGTTAGATCACGAGTAAATAGGATTTAACCGTTAGGAGAACGCAAGAATTGACGACTGAACAGAACGAACCTGCCGCCGGCCAGACCCACGCCGCCCAACAGCGCCAGCGTGCCAGTCAGTTGGCCCAGGCCATCCGCACCGAATTGCACAAGGCGGTGGTCGGCCAGGGCGCGGTGATCGACGATGTGCTCACGGCGCTGATCGCCGGTGGTCATGTCCTGCTCGAAGGCGTTCCCGGCCTGGGCAAGACCTTGCTGGTGCGGGCCCTGGCTCGCTGTTTTGGCGGCGAGTTCGCGCGCATACAGTTCACCCCGGACCTGATGCCCAGCGACGTTACCGGCCACGCGGTATACGACTTGCAGACCGAGCAGTTCAAACTGCGCAAGGGGCCGGTGTTCACCAACCTGCTGCTGGCCGACGAGATCAACCGCGCGCCGGCCAAGACCCAGGCCGCACTGCTCGAAGCCATGCAGGAACGCCAGGTCACCCTCGAAGGCCGCGCCTTGCCCATCGCTCAACCGTTCATGGTGCTTGCCACCCAGAACCCTATCGAACAGGAAGGCACCTACCCACTGCCGGAGGCCGAGCTCGACCGCTTCATGCTCAAGGTGCGCATGGATTACCCCGACGCCGACCAGGAATTGAACATGGTGCGCCAGGTCAGTCGCTCGACCCGCGCCGACATGCTCGACGTGCAACCATTGCGCACGGTGTTGCAGGCCAAGGATGTGCAAGCGCTGCAACGCATTGCCAGCGACCTGCCGATGGACGACCAGGTGCTCGACTACGCCGTGCGCCTGGCCCGCAGCACCCGCACCTGGCCAGGCCTGACCCTGGGCGCCGGGCCTCGGGCTTCGATTGCACTGGTGCGTTGCGCCCGCGCCCGGGCGTTGTTGCGTGGGGGTGAATTCGTGGTGCCGGACGACATCAAGGGCTGCGCCCTGGCCGTGCTGCGCCATCGTGTGCGGCTGGCGCCGGAGCTGGACATCGAAGGGCTGTCGGTGGACCAGGTGCTGGGGCAACTGCTCGACCAAGTGCCGGCGCCACGGTTGTGAGCATCGATAGAGTGATGAACATACTTATTGGGGGAAAGGAAACTCCTGTGGCAAGGGGATATATCTGTGGCGAGGGGATTTATCCCCGTTGGGCTGCGAAGCAGCCCCAAAACAATCAGCTCAATCGGCCTGACACACCGAGTTGCCTGGCTTTAGGGCCGCTTCGCGCCCCAGCGGGGATAAATCCCCTCGCCACAAAAGCCCGCTCTGCATCTCCTCTAAAGGGAATGTGTCGATGAAACCCTCGCGCCTGCTGCTGACCTGGCTGGCGATTCTGCTGGCCGTCGGCATCGTGCTGGGTGCATTGCGTGCGCTGGGTGTCGCGGTGCCTGAAACGCTGCTGTCGATCCATTGGGGGTTGCTGCTGGCCTTGCTGGCCTTGGCGATACTCGACGCGGTGCGCCTGCGACGCTTGCCCTCGCCACGCGTACAACGGCAAATGCCTGGCAGCCTGGCGCTGGGCCGCTGGAGCGAAGTGCGCCTGACGATCAGCCACGACTTTACCCAGCCGCTGGAAACGGTGGTTTTCGATCACTTGCCCGACGGCCTGAGCTTTGAACACTTGCCTCTGTCCGCTGAGCTACAGCCCGGTCAGCTCACCCAACTCGGCTACCGCGTTCGCCCACTCAAACGCGGTCACTTCACCTTCGAACACTGCGAGATCAACCTGCCCAGCCCGCTAGGCCTGTGGAGCGACAAACGCCTGATCAAGGTGCTCGACAACACCCGCGTCTACCCGGATTTCGCCCGGTTGTACGATGGCCAACTGTTGGCCGTGGACAACTGGCTCAGCCAACTCGGCATCCGTCAGCGCCAACGCCGCGGCCAGGGCCAGGAATTCCATCAGCTACGTGAATTTCGCGAAGGCGACAGCCTGCGCCAGATCGACTGGAAAGCCACCGCACGCCACCGCACGCCCATCGCCCGGGAATACGAAGACGAGCGCGATCAGCAGATCATCTTCATGCTCGATTGCGGCCGGCGCATGCGCAGCCAGGACGGCGAGCTGGCGCATTTCGATCACGCCCTCAACGCCTGCCTGCTGCTCAGCTACACCGCGCTGCGCCAGGGCGACGCCGTGGGCCTGAGTACGTTCGCCAGCGAACAGCCACGCTATCTCGCGCCGGTCAAAGGCACCGGCCAGCTCAACGTATTGCTCAATACTGTCTACGACCTCGACAGCAGCCAACGTCCCGCCGACTACCAGGCTGCCGTCACCCAACTGCTCGCCCGGCAGAAACGCCGCGCCCTGGTGGTGCTGGTGACCAACCTGCGGGATGAAGACGATGAAGAACTGCTGACCGCCGTGAAACGGCTGGGCCAACGGCACCGGGTATTGGTGGCGAGCCTGCGGGAAGAGGCACTCGACCGGCTGCGCCAGGCGCCGGTCCAGACACTGCCCGAGGCGCTGGCCTATTGCGGGACGGTGGAGTATTCGAATGCCCGGGCCACGCTGCATGAACGGCTGAGCGCCCATGGGATGACGGTGCTGCAAGCCCGGCCCGGGGAGTTGGGGGCCGAGCTGGTGACGTTGTATCTGGGGTGGAAGAAGGCGGGGGATTTGTAAGAGGATCATGCCTATGGTTTCACCTCCGTCCGGACCTCCCGCATGGGCAGATCTGGACTGCGTAACTCCACCATGAAGCTCCCGTGATGCGCTTCCTTGGTCAATATGGACCAACTCAAGGGGGTCGCCGTCACCGGTTGCTGTAGGTACAACGGCGGATCGAATTCCACTCCAGGATTTCCTGCTCCCGCTCCCAAAGCAACGCTGGTTGTGTCAATCAAACTGCTGCCTTCCTTGATTCTCAACTCCCAAGTGTTATTGGTTCCATCTATAAGGTGGAGGTCCCTATACTCCAGCTCGAACAGCTGGCCGTTCAGGTAGAACGTGAACTCCTCCAGCCAGCTATCTTCGTCGCGTGTAATCCCTGACACGGGGGGTGACGTTGGCATGTCATTCATCAAGGGCATGGCGAACTGCAACACAAAAGCCCTGTTGTGTGCTTGGTCGGTAGATATGGACCAGCTCAAGGAACGACTCCCTTGTTCCATCGCAACCGGCTGCCCCAACGGCGGATCGACAACAAGGTCTTGTGCCTCTTCGCCAGGCTTGTATTCCAGAAGAATCCGGGCATTCGGATCGCCGATCAGCCAACTATCCTTATAGTCGAGCTTCAATGTACAAAGCTGTCCGGCGAATACGTTCAGTTTTATTTCAGGCCACTGTACTCGAGTGTTGTTGACGTAAGGCGTGAACTCACTCAACCACGTCGTCTCATCGGGCACCAACTCAAATTCAATATGCTCAACCTCCCACCCAACGTACCCGCCCCGTACCGTGGCCTCTAAAAGTCCCCGTCTCACGCCAGGCAAATTGAACGCCACGCGGGCTTGCCCATGATCGTCCGTGCTCGTCGGAGCGAGCGTCAGGCTGGGGTAATCCCACATTACCTCGACACCCTGCAACGGTTCGCCGGTCAAGGCCGACACTACCGTTACCACCGCTGAAACCAACTCCCCTAGATGCCCATTTGGCTTAGGGCTAGTGAGCGACTGGATTTCCCGGGGCTCGTTCAGGAAATAGGACAACGTCACCGATTCCGAATACGCCTCATCGCCTACCGTCGCAGTCAGTTGGGCCGCGCCCGGCGTAACAGGAACAAAACATACCTTCGCCACCCCATACCAGTTGGTCACTGAGGTCAATTCACCAAGATCGGGGCTGCGCCAGGTCACTGTCCACCCGGCCATTGGCTTACCATTGATCGCCGAGAGCAATTTGACCTCGGCGTAAAGCTCGCTTTCCCAATCCAGAACCTGAAGGGCGCTGCCACTCAAGATCAACTTCAGCGCCTGCGAACCTGACCCCACGGACATCGCATTGGCAGGTGATAAATGCGCCAGTCTCGTTGCCGACAAACGCAAGGCGAAACTGCCGTCTTTAAGGTCATTCACCTTGAATGCGTAATCCAATCCTTCACGCGGGAATTTTCTCGCCACGCCAAGAGCGGACGGTAAAAACTCCAGGCCCAGCTCAGCAGGTCCGCTCCCGGTCAGGCCCAATGTCACCTCATGATTGAACAAGGGGCTGTTCTCCGGCGCTTGCAGCATCAAGTTATGGCTGCCTTTACGACGAGGAAAATAAGTCTTTTCGCCCCAACGCTGCGGCGGTTTACCATCAAATTGGACAGTCAGCGCTGCCCAGGGATCATCGGCCAATGGGGTGACAGTCAGCACCTGAGGGTTCTCGAAGTCGTCATACGGGCTGCTGACCGATGCCGTCACTTCATGGGGCTGGGCGTCGGACGGCGCCAACGCAAACCCGGACCAACCATCGGCGTCGGTGGATACGTCAGTTGGCGCTCCCCCTGCCCTCCAACTCACCGGCACCTGATCGACAGCAAGTTCGGTGAAATGAGAAAAAACCTGTACCCACAGCCACGCAGGGGCCTGCCCCACAACCGGGTCTACCGGCGAATCGCGCCTGTCCTGAATTCGGACTTTGTTATGCCCCAGCATCATTGGCTTGGCGGTTGCGGCGAAGTCCAGCTGTGGCAGTCCCCAAGCAAGGGCAAACTGCCCCGATTGCTCACTGACGGTAAAATCCAGCGTCCAGATTGCACCGCCGTCATTGACAGGTTGCGCATTGGCGAGGGGCGGTTCAACGGTTGCGTTCAACTGCTCGGCAGAAGTCCCGGACCATACCAATATTGATGCCAGCCCAACCAAAGGACTCAATGCATTAGGCAAAACACTGAAACGGTGGAGAGCCCCCAGGCACGGATAAAGTGCTTGGTCATTCAACTGCGCCGGTATCTGGTCGAGTCTCAGGCTGACTTCTTCCGCCAGACTCTCGGAGACCAAGCGCCCAGCCAATTCCCGGAAGGCAGAGACACTTTCAAGGCGTAGCTCCAATTCAAACAGGCTGCTGGTACTGCCATTGACCTGCGATGACAGCGTCCATTGCGCACCGTCTGCCACCAGCGGCTTGGGTGTTCCAAGATCGGCGGGCTCCAGTCCAATGTCTGGTGCGGCCCCTCGCCAATGCAAGCTAATGTTTTTTCCGATCCAGCTACTACCGCTATTCGGCACTACCTTCAACGTATGGGTCCGACCACGCCTGCAGAGCACGCCGAGGGCATTACGCTCGACTTCTAGCTCATCGAGGAGAATCGTGACCTCGTTTTTCCAAGGGCTGGTCGCGATCGCTTTCACATCGAATGGATGCTCCACCGCAACGGCCTCGGCGTGGGCCTTGATGCTAGCGGTGACAACTTTGTCCCCTGCGGTTCGCGGCTGGTATAGCACGCTCGCCCAACCACCGGCCCCCGTGGGAACGCTGGAAATCGGTCCATCCGTATCCTTCCATTCGACCCGCGCGTTGACGACCGGATCACCGTCACCAGCAGCTATAACGTGCACCACTTGCACCCGCAACAACACGCTTTCGTTTTCGTCCACGATTGGAAACTTATTGGCCCCGCGGACTTCGCCAACCCTGACCAGATTACGCGCCAGCGACATGGTTTTTTTCGGCGAAGGCAGCAACAGTTTCGAGCAGGCCAACTCCAGGTAGAATCGGCCATCGAGCTCATCTTCGCAGATCAAGGTCCAAATGATCCTGTCCTCGAGTACAGGTACCGCAACTTCGAGGGCAGGTTCGACAACAACGCGCAACTGCTCATGGGGATCACCGCTCCAATGCAAGGACAAATCCGTACCCAACAACGGACTGGCCGCCGGCAACTTCAAGTCCAACGCATAATCCGTGCCCCGATTGGGATAGCCGGTCTTTTCGTCCCAGCGCGCCTCCTCCCCCTCAACGACCACCAATACGTCGTTCCACGGATCCGTCTCAAGGACCCGAACCGCTAAGGCTTGCGTCACGACACCGGTAGCGTAATAGAGGCTTTCGACCGACGCCTCGATCTCAAACTGGCCGGCCCGGGTTGGCTGGTAATCGAAATAGGCCCAGCCTTGGTCGTCAGTCAGGGCAACCGTTTTGACCTGGCCAGGCGTGACGGTCCAATTCACCGTCCGCCCACTCAGAGTCTGATGGGTGTAATACGAACCGACCTGAACCCCCAGGCGAACACTTTGTTCGTACTCGAGCACCGGGTAATAGGCCGCTTCACGCACGTCGAGGAAGGCCAACCGGTGGTGCCCCAACGAAACCTCCAGCGGATAAGGGTCGGCGGTGTACTGGTTGAGCAGATCCATCGAAAACAGGTAGGGTTCGTCCTCTCCGATCAATGGGCAGTCGAGTGTCCAAGGCAAATCCAGAGGTTGATTCTCGCCCCAGGCCGGCGTGGCGACAATCGCCTCCAGTGGATTGTCGTGGTCGGTCAGCGCTGCCTGTGTGCCCAACCAGATGCTGTCCGGCTCGGGTATAAACTCAAGTTGATGGGACTGGGACTCCGTTGCCCCCAGGCACATATATAAGGGACCGGTTGGCGCGAGGGATTGCTCGTCGAGCTTGAGCACTTGCATGACAACAGGCTCCAGATGCAAGTGGAGCTGGATGCGGGCGATACAGACCGCCGATATGTAGTCCCCGGGTGCGTTGGGGGGGCTGAATACGCTGACAATCAGCGTATCCTGCCCGTTGAAGGACAGATCCAGCTCGACTTGATATTCCTTCGGCAAGAACTCCAGTAGCTCTCCGCTCTTCAGTCGAGCCTGATCCTCCCTTGCATTGCGGGTTTGGCCAGGCGACAACGGGATATCCAACTGCTCCTCCCGCCCATCAACTTCAATCCTCAACGTACCTGCTTCGGCGTGTCGCATCTCGCAAAGAAAAGTGAGGATGTAGCGAGCCTGAATGCCTGGGTCCTTCGGAGCCGTCAACGGCTGACTGACTGATGAGCTATTGCCAGCAGATAGCAGACGAATCATCTCTCCGTTATACATTTCGCTATCTATACCCAGCCAGCTCGGATTGGTTGGCCCCTTCCTCCAGTGACTGAACGATTGTGCAAAATCTCCATTAATCACCAGGCTGTCGTTGGCCCTGATCGAGCTATTCATAAGCGTCTACTCCTTCGAAGCTTGCTTGAACCCATCGGGGATTTCCGACGCTCTTACCCGGTCCTCGACGGCCCGTGTGAAGGTCGGCTCGCCGGCTTTCGCCGTGTAGCGAATGCGCACGATAATGTCGGTCAAAGACGCAAGCACTTGTTGTTGCGGGGCCTTCGTCGGCCATGGGAACTTCACCATCCAGCGCGAGACAACGCCGGTATTTTCAAAGGGGTTGAGCAATCCCTCATCCGGTTTCATCGCCGTCATGCCGTTATCACCCAGCCCCATTGACAAGGCTATTTGCTGACCACTGCGCAGGTTTATCTGGATATCTGAAGGCGCCACGAACTCTCCCGGACTGTGCAGATAACGCACCGATTGCACCGACGCCTTGGTGGCGATCATGCTGCCGATCTGCAGCAAGGTGGCTCGCACATTTTCGAAGGGCCCGGTCACCACTGGCAGATCGACCTCGACTGCACTGATTTGCCGGCAGTAATGCCCGGGATGATCGCGATCGAAAAGCAGTTGGGTGAGTGCGAACTCCAGCGTCCCATGGGTCTGTAACTGGAGCAGCGCAGCCTCCCAACTATCAACGCCGGCTTGACGCTCGACCGGATCATCAAAAAGCCGACGCAGGGAAACGGTCTTGACCAGCTCCATCCGTCGCTCATGGCGTTGCAGATACTCACGCTCCATGCGCAACAAATGTCCGTGTAAATGTTCGCCGGCGGTCAAGCCGTGGCGGTTGTCCAGCCAGACTTGTGGCAAAGGGATCTGGGCATCGTAATCGCCGGTCTCGGCAGTCAATGCGGCCTGGGCATTGAGGCACAGGCTGACGACCGCGTCATAAGCCTGATAATGCAACGCTTTGAGCTGGCCCAGTAGCCAGCCGAACAGTTCGGCATTGCTCGCGCGTTTTTTAATGAAGTTGTAAACCGTCAAGGCCTGGCTGTTGGCTGTCAGCGTTTGCGCCAGGGTCGTTTGCGCGGCCTGCAAGGCGTGGGTCTGTGCGGTGATTTGGGCGTCGATGGCCCGTACCTCCGCCAGCGCCTGATCGCGTTGCAGTTGCCACTCTTCACGGCGCCGGCGATAGCCCTCGGTGGTCGCCTGCTTATCCGCGTCGATCTGCATCGCCGACGCAGCGACACTCAATACAAAACTCACCGCGTCGAAGGCTTTGTCCAGACGATGCCCGCCGTTGGCCAAGCCGAAGATTGTGGGCACCGCCGCCACGACCGCTCCCGCCGGTTTGATACTCGACGAGGCCAATTCGAGCTTTTTCGACAGTTGCAGGTTTTCCATGACCTGGTATTCAACCCCCGAGACGTTTTCGTCGTAGCGTCGCGCGTACGCCTCGGCCCTCTCCTGGGCCATGGCACGACTTTGCTCCAACGCGGCCGTGCTCGCTTGCAATTGGGTAATGCTCTGTTCTTGAACGGTCTGGGCGTAGCTTCCCAGTTCCACCAGGTGGTTTTGTTGCATTTCCTCCTGCTCGGCCCGGTCGCGCTGCTCGAGCAAACGCAGGACCTGGTTCCCGTGGTCCTGCAAGCTCTGCACGGCGCGCAACGCCGTCTCGTAGGTCACGCGCCAGCGGAACGCACCGACCACCAGACGCCCGCCCATAGGCCTTGCCCCCCCACTCCCAGCCGCCAGGTCCCGTAGCAATTGATTGGGATCGGTGGGTGGGCTGAACAGTGGGATGTCCAGCGGCTTGCCATCGAGCGTGAGGTTATTGCGCAGGTTATACAGGCGCTGGTCGGGCAAATCGTAGAGCGCCAGCAATTGCTCATTGATTGGTGCTTTGAACGGCTCGTTTGCCAGCAGTCCCAACAGAGGTGGCGCCTCGGCGGTGGCCGGAAAGTCCGCCAGACTGAACACCAGCTCTTTCTCGAACTGTTCAAGCGCCGGCCGCGACAAACTTTTGTTCATCAGGCTTCCCACCGTGTCCGTCTCCCAACGGTTCACCGTCCGGACCTCAGGCGCCTTGCCCATCAGGAACTCGGCCTGGACGTAACACAGCTTGGCCGCCACCAAGCTGTCGCGGGTGAGCTGGCGGTAATACCAGTCGCCCCAGGCGATCAGGTTTTTAACGTATTCAGTGAACACCACAATCTGGAAGTGCCGGGGCGCCGAATACCCGATGGCATCGGGATCGGTGGGGGCATCGGCTTCACAACCCAGGTTACCTGGACCATTCAAGGGCCGGCAGCGCCAATATAGAGGCTTTGGATTCGCAACAGCAGACTGTCCGGGATCGGCCGGCGCTTGTGGATCGAACAGGTAGTGCAGCCAATTCTGCGCTTCGAGAAAACGGTCCTCAGCACGCAAGCGTGCAGCCACCAAGTGGGGCAGATGAAAAAACAGCTCCCAAAAAAATAAACCGTTGGCGCCGTTGAAAGCACCGTTGGGTTCCGAAAAACCAGGCACGCCCAGGGGAGGTGGTTCCGACAGGAATTGTGTATCCCAATCCAGTACCGCATTGACGGAAATATTGGAACGTTGCACCAGTTCCGGACCAAACAGCGAATTCAGGCGGGTGTATTTGAGTGCAAGCCCCGACTGGTTGAGGGAAAGGAACTGCGCCGCATCGAGCGTGTTCTTGGACAGAGTGACGGGCGTGAAGTCCGTTAGGTCTTTGACCGTCAGTTGAAATCGTTTGCGCCCGTGGCCGCCTGTTTCAGCGCCGAACAAAAAGACCGGATCTTGCCACGAGCCCTTCAGCCGCTTGAACTCCAGCCATTGCGTACTCCAGCCACCCGCAACGGGGAACGCTTTATCGATCGGGGCCGGATCGCCCGATGCGGGGTGTTGCAGTTCCAGTTTCAGAGTTACATCATTCCCAGTCAGCCCCGTTGGCCTACAGAAACCCTGCACGAACAACTTATCGTCATTACCCACACGAAACGCCACCGCCTGCAAACCCAAGTACGGCGTCAAGGAGCCTGACACAGCATCGGAAATAACCATCGTCGGCTGATTCGTCAGCGGATGTTGAACGGTCTCGGCAGTGGTAAAACGAATGAGTGCAGCCTTTTCCAACCAACCGCCGTCGTCCCAATCCACGGGACGGAACAGCACATCACGCACCGCAAATACCTTCAAGTCCTCGCCGATCAGCATAACCCCCAGCCTGCCCTTGGGATGACTTTGATCGGCCCAAACGGTCGCGATCAGCCGGGCGCTTTGGGGAGGATTATCCTCGTCCCGCGCGGAACTGTGCAGGCTCAGCGGTGCCGACCAGTTGCCGTTCTGGGCCATGAAAGAGACATTGATATCCAACCTGGGCGGCAAGCCTTCACTGCCTTCCTGCCCCTCCACCTTCGCTTGCCACTGCGCCCATACCAGGCAAAGTCGACCGCTCCAGAACACCGGACGCATGTCCAGGACCATTGCGCCGGCCGGGATATCCACGGGTTGCCATTCGCTCCATGCCGCCGGATTGATCGCGACGCAAGCAGAAGAGAGTTCAACTTCTGCCTTGCGCCAGAAGTATTGGAAAGGCGGCACCCGCTGCCGACCGACAAAATAATAATCGGCATGGTCGGGCGTGGCGCCATCCATATAGCCGCTGATCACGTCCAGGTTGCAGATTTGTTCGAAGGATTGCAGATAATCTTGCAGAGCCGCCTGAACGGAGTCGGCGTTCAAGCGTGTCTGGTTGAGGTTGTTTTCCAGGGTTTTGAACAGGCTGGTCTTGCGGCGCCGCACAAACGGATTGATGAAGTTTTCCGGGTAGAGGGCGATCAATTGCAGTGCCGCCCAGTCCGGATAATTGTTATACAGTTCCCACGTGGCCAGATCGCGCTTGTCGAATTCGATTTTTTCGTAGCCGGGCTCCAGTTTACGGTAAGCGGCATGAATGAACTGCTGAGCGCAGCTGGTCGCTTCGGCGACCCAGGAGCTTTGCACCGGGTAGCTGTCCAGCGGATCCATGCGCAGCAGTTCGAACAGGTCCGCCGGGGTTCGCAAAAAGTTGTATTTCCCGCCAGCTGTTTTGACCTGACCGAGGCAGTATTCCACCAGGGCAGTACGACGCTTTTCGAGAAGTTCAGCGAGATTATTAAGCGCCATGCTCCTTACTCCTGGCTAGCAAACGTAATGGGCTCGAAGTGGGATCTGCGCTCACTGCCCTCGGCCAAAATGCTGATTTCGAATGTTCCACCCGTCGGGCTGGAAACAAACGACCGTGCCTGCCCCTCCTGGTTGGCGAATGCCTGCCTGGGGCGAAAAACCAGTTGTCCATCTGCGGGTTCTGACGTTTCGATGAGCCATTGCACAAGGCTGTTTTTTCCCAGGTTTCCACAATCGTCCATCAACGTGCCGTAGAGTTCGATTTCCTGGCCGTACGTCACCTCACCCAACGGCACCGGTGACCGCAGCGGTACCGGAACTCGAAGGGATAGAACGTCGGCGGTGACATGAATGCTGGGCGCGTACTGCGGTTCGAACAGGTCCAGCCAATACAGTGGGGTGTCCGTGCCCATCACCTTGCCCGGTATGAACTCCACCGCAACTTTCCCGTCGACACCAGTCGCCTTCGCTTCGATAGTCCCCAGTGTGGCGCTCCACCGAACGAAGACACCGCTCAACGGTGCCCCGGCGCGGTCGCGAAGCGTGACGGTGAAAGTGATTTTCTCGTTGGGTTTATTAGCCACGACCTCAGTGTTATCCACGGCAACGGTGATCTTGACGAGCTGCTTCAGATCCTCGGGGGAGGAGGTAAACGCAGACGCACCGGATTCGGTTTCGTTCAGCAAGGCGTGCTCAGCGGCTTCCTTATAGGCCGGTTTGTCTATTCCTTCCGGCAAAATGCCGATCAGGAAAATCGTCAGGGCATCCATGCCGGTGTGTGTAGCCAACTCGCGAACGCGCATCAACAGATCCAGCTGGGTAAGATTCTTCAGGACCTGAGATGTCGGATCGATGTGCCTGAGGCATTCACGCACCTCTTGTACGCTCCAGTTAAAAAACTCGGCGAGCCTGACCCACGATGCTTGTTGGACCAACCCCAGAGCGTCTACCGACAAACTGGGATCCAACGCGTCGACCTCACGCAGATAATCAAGCAGTTTCTGCGCGGGTTGTTCACTGAGCTCAAAGGCATGGGTGAGCGACGTCAGGTAATAAAGCGTGCGCGTCGTGAATGCGTGCTTGTCGTCCTGCCCCAGCCAAGCCCGATAGCCGTAATCCAGGTAGTCCTGCAACAACCCGGCGCCAAGCGCCAGCTTCGCCACCACGGCGCCACGACGGCGCACATCCGTCAGCAGCGCAAGGAGCGGATCAGGCTCTTCGTTGCGTCCCCTGGCAGGCTCCTGGCTATCGGGGGGTAGAGGTGCCCGTTCCAGCACTTGACGCAACAACCGATGCACCGTTGCATTGGCCCAGGTCAAGACATGTAACGCTTGTTCCGAATCGACACCGGCGTAAACCGCAAGGCATTCCTTGGCCACCGATGCTTGGGCGGCCCTGACCTGTAACAAAACGCTGAGCATTATCTCGACAATGGCTGGACGCTCGGGCTCGAACGCTTCGCCCAGACCATCCTTTACCGCATCGTCGAGTTTTTCCCGCGCGAAGATCAGGTACTCGAGTTCAGTTCCCGGATAGGCAATGACCAGCCCATCGGGATCAACCAGCACCGTCAGCAAATCCAGCCAGTTGCCCCCCGCCAAGGGAGGTACACCGGCCATCAGTAACGCCGTCTCGGTGAAAAGCGCGCCAGGTAGGAGATTGAGCACCTGCTCTAAAAATTGGCGCTCAGCATCGGTGGCGGCCTGAGCTTGCGGTGGCGACACCTGTTGCAACATCCAAAGCACCGGAAGGTTGCGGTCCGCGCACCACTGCGTACAGGCCTGCATGGCATGTAGCAGGTTGAGCACATCCGGTGACTCGCCCGGGGTTGGATTGACGCGAGGAGCCCCCGCCACGCCGTTGAGCCAAGGCTCTCCACCGAGCAACGTCAACATCAGAACGCCTTCGACCGGTGTGATTCCCAGCAGCCTGGGCAACCTGACCAAACGGTAAAAACTGGAGATGATCGCCGCGCTGCGCTGAAAGCTGCCGTTCTGGACACTATGAGCACCAGCAACCACTTGAGCCAGATAGGCATAGGTTTTCAGATCGATATTCAATGCGCTGCATAGCCTGGCGACTGTCAGGTCGGACTGCCCGGGCTCGGGCATGACTGGAAAGGTTCCTTCATCAAGCACCAAGGGCTCGCTATAGTCGCCCTGACCATTGAAAATCTGATCGAATTGCGAAGGCGCTTCGCCGCGACCATAAATCGAAAACGTGTCGATAAATACCGCAAAGTCGGGCGCGGTGCAGCCGTATCGCTCGCGTAGCGACTGAAACAATCCAAGTGCACGCACGACACTTTCGCTAATCCACCATTTACCGGCCTGTGCGCCTCCGCGCACTTCAGCATTCATGGCGGCCACCAACAGCGCGTCAACCTGCTCGCAAGGCAGCGCCAGCCATTGGTCCAAGCGCACTTTGCGGTTCATCCGGTCGTACCGATCCAGCCCTATGGACTCGTCAGGAGCGACCGAAAGTTTATGGAGGAAAGACGGGGCGCTGCCGCTATCCGTAATGTGCACAGCCGGATGGGCATTGGCATTGAGGTACACGGAACCGGAGCGGCCGCTTTCCGGTTCTACGGGCTGCGGTTCCGGGTACGTCTGGACGTTGGCAGAGCGCACGGGCGCGAAGCCGCGCACCGACAACAAGGCCTCGAGCCCAAGTGTGCCGAGTTTGGTTCGCTCACCGAAAAACGGTACTTGGTTGAGGTTCTGCCACGACAGCCCCTCACCACCGTAATTCTGCAAATAGAATTCGTCGCGGTCGTCCTCTTTTATAGCTGGCTCAGTCAGTAACTTTCGCTGAAAAGGCCCCAGCCGCGACGCGTGGGCCAAGGCACGACCCGCATCGTTACCCCAGGCTTGAGGCTGCAGAAAATAAGGGAACGAGAGGTCAACCCTGTGGGCAAAATCGCCCACGGACAAATCATGCTGGCGCGCGACCGTATCCAGCGTGACCCAATGTTGGTAGTAAGGAAGCCCGTTGGGGTACCGAGCCTCGATCAAGGCCTGTTCAATATCCGCTGGAGGTTCATGGGAATTGATAAAGGTTTCCAGCACAGGGACGATGATGTCCACCGCCGACACCGACTGATGCACCGCATTGAAATCGACAGCCAGCGGTTTCAAGTCTTTACGCCGATCATGCAACGGCAACTTGAGCGAATCGCCCGAGACCGCCTCGATACGCTGCTCTATCCACCTCAACAGCTCAATCAAATAGGCCACCGGCGAAGTGAGGGACTCCAACGCCTGCGGTGGGCATAACCTATCGAAGCTATCCCCACGCATGAACAGCTGCTCGAAGTTGGGCCCTTGAACCATCGACAACAAACCACCGCCCGCCCCGACCGGCCTGGTGTCAGATCGTTTTGCGTACAAGCTGTGCTCGATGAACTGGCGCCGCACATAAAGCGCCATGCTATTGGCCCGGCGCAGGAACCGATGAGCATCATCCGGCGTCACGCCATAGTCCCTGACCAGCCCCCGCACGCCCTTTTCCACCAGCGGGAAGATGGAGCCGTCTGCCTCAATGTATGTTCGAAGCGCGGGGTATTCGCCGAGTTGCTTTTGGCTGAACAACTGATTCATCAGCTGTACAACAGGCCTGGAGTCCGCCATGACGGGTTTCCTTGAGTCGACATAAACCTAAGTGACCTGACGATGCGGCCAGGCCATGAGTTTGCTGGGATAGATTGGCGTCAGCGAAGGCTTCTCGGCTACTGTCAGATATGACAGTTCATAAAACCGTCCGTCGGCGGCCCAGCGTCAGGGTTGCGAAGAGGGAGGCAGGACGTCGAAGCGCTCGCTTTCAACCCAATCGGAAACCGTGCCGTCCCCCGCGCTGTCCGTGAGGGTTTGCTTGAACCGGCACCAATGACCGCCACTAGGTAACGACAGCACCGCCTCGCCGCGCCAAGCGCCGGCATCGACTGCAAGATTGGCCGCCCAGGCCCGATCGGGGTTGTACCAACTCACGACCTGCCCGACACCCGGCCTGCCCTGGCCTTCGAACCCGACCGGGTTATCGATCCAACGTCCTGTCGTCGGTACATCAATAGAAGGCAGATAAGTCCCCAACACCACCGCTCGCGGCTGCGAATCATCTGATTCGAACTCGTCATACTCCGCCACGGCCACAAGGCCATGGGCACCGCCGGGCTGATCGAGCGTCACGGTGACTGACCAGGTGCGATCTTCCAGCACCGGGCTGCGCCCCAGTATTTTCAGCTCGGAATCGTCCAACCTCACCGTCACGGTGTCCCCGGGTACACCGAAGCCGGATACCACGACCCGTCGTCCGATGTGCTCAGCCGCCGCCGGGGTTTCGATGAACGGCGCGGCAGGGACAACGTTATAAGCCAGCCATGGACCGTACTCGGATTCCTGGTCTTTACCTTTCTCGTCTTTAAAGAACTGCTTGGCCCGGATCGTGGTCTGGCCAACCGGCAACGTCACTATGCGTTTCCAGTTGCCGCCGGAATTCACGGGGACTTCTTCCAGCAGTGGTTCAGCTTGGCCCTGTAGCCAGACATTGACCCGCCCATTCGGCATGCCGTTGCCCGACAGTTCAGCAGTGCGCGGCAGCTTCCCACCGGGCTGTGGCACGTCGAATTGTGGTGGCAACAGCACCACCGTCAGCACCAAATGGGCACTGCGCTCGGATGGCCGGCCATCGAGCGTCTGCTGCGCATCGAGGGTGTACTCGCGAAAGTCCAGTCCCGCAAGGTTGATAAACCATTCGCCATCGGTGGTGAGTAACTTTGGCGCGCCCAGCAGCCTGCCGAATTGAGCGTCGCGCAGTTGCATCGAAGCGCCGCTCATGCCGTTCCGCCCTCGGATGGTCACATCGCGCCCCACCTCACCAGGGCTCGGGTGGGTAATTTCCGGTTTGCGCATGGGCACGGAAACCGTGAACGTCCTGGATGCCGGTGGTGAGTCTTGGCTCGCGGCATGCTGGATAAGTGTCGCGGTGTGGGTGATGTCTGGGGCGAATGGCGTCTCGCGTCGGAACGTCCATCTGCCATTGTTATTGGTAACCGGGTGCTCAGTGTTGCTGTCGCTGTATTTGAGCTTGAGGGAAGCGCCCGGCCAGCAAGTGCCACTCAGATTTGGCGAGAGGCCGTTTTCCACGGGGGAGTCCATGACCGGAGCCAAAGGCGCAATGGTGATTTCCAGCTTGTACCTGTCCGGTGACGACTGACCGTTCAAGGACTGCTGGATGTGGACCTCACGCTTGAATGTCGGGCCCCAAACCTCTTTTACCTGGCTCGACCACGCGCCATTGCGCACATCCACAGGCGGGGCGGCCTCGGAGGCGCCGCCAGGGTCGGCCAGTTTCACTCGTGCTCCGGTGACACCTTTACCCGAGATCGTTGGTTGATAATGCTGCGTGTAGATCACATCGCTTACATCGGGCAGCCCGCGATCAAGAGCAAAGGTGTACGGCTGTGACTCAATCCAGCCGTTGGCATTGTCAGATACTTTCTGAATCGCCTTCAGGCTGTAGGTGCCAAACGGCCAATTCGTCGCCGTCGTTTCCCAGTTGCCGTTCTGTTGTACCGGTGCGTCGGACGGCGGCGTGACGGTCGGGCCACTCAGCACGGTGATTTGGACCGTTGCGCCGAAATAACCGCTGCCTGAGAACTTGATGGAGGTTTCGGTTGGGTTGGTAACGGTGACGCTGGTCAACGCCGGGGGACGGATTCTGAATGACTGAGGGAGGCTGGGCTTCGACTCCTCCAGACTATCAATCTGGATGGCGACCAGCGATATCGGACCAGGAGGGACCTCGACAGGACAGGTCCAAAGAAGTGAAGTCACCGGCTTGCGGCCAAACTCGACGTCCCGATCCCCATCCCTGAAGAATAGAATGTCGTTGTTTGTACGGAGAGTTCCGCCCGCCAGCGTAAAGGACGTTTCTTGTTCCGTACCGGGTCGGGGGGAAGTGATTGTTGGTGGGCTGGGTTGAACTACTGTTACATCTATGTCGTTCGCATAGCTTGACGTTATGCCACCTAATGTCTGCGTGGCTGTAAACCCATGCGATCCTAGCGATAATCCATCACTCAGAGACAGGCTCCACGAGCCCAACTCCGAGACATAAGTAAGTGGATGAGGTACATCCACACCCGATCCACTTTTATGGATCTGTATGCTTGCCAGTGCTACTCCCCTGCCTGAAAAACGCGGTTTAGCTCCAACATAACCCGAAACTGGTTGAAGGATTTCCGGCTTGGGAACGTCCACCATTACACTCACATTCACTGCCCAGTCCGAGGTCCTATCGCCAAGGTGCTGCTGAGCGGTCAATGAATAACTTCCTTTAGGTAACGGATTAAGTAGCGTCGTCTGCCAGCCGTTTGCCTGTACAACAGTCGGAGCGGATAAGATGGTGCCTGTGCCGACCTGATGCACATAAACCGTCGCGCCTATAACACCGCCACCGGCGACCCTTAAATTAGGCAGCACTTGTTGATACTCAGTAGGTGAAGAAATATCTGGAGGCGGAAAAGGCACAAAAATTACCGCTTTCTCGGCGGTAAGGTCCCGTGGATCAGCGACAGGAAAGTGGTAATAAAAACTTAAGTGTATCGTTGCGTTAGTAGCATTTGCCCGGATGGTTTTCGTGTAACTCAAATCGTGCCAGTTGCCATCCTGTGGAGCTCGGCTTTCAAGCCTCTCCCATTCGGGCTGCGCAGCGGGGCTAGTAACTCTCAGATTTAACACTCCAAATTGACCCGAGTAGTAACTTTTGCTAGCCCTATACCTAACGGTCGTTACGTTAAACGAGTCACCGCTATCTGACCATTCATATCTCAGATGCAGTTCGGCCCAAAGGCTTCCGGACTCCCCCTTCAGGTAGATGTCGGTAGCGGCCATTTCGGAATATAAAACGTTCTGCTGGCCATCGACCGGGTCATTTTCCGCCGGTTCGTTTTTTTCAAGATCATCATCCGTGCTCATCAACCACCTCATGGGTATAGGAAGAATGGATTTAAAAATCTGACCAGGTTGTGCTAGTTAAAAACATCATGGGGTGCTCGACACCTGTCAAACCTGACAGTCCCGACCAGCGGCAACACTCGGTGTAAGAGGGTGCCCAACTGACTACAACGCCTTGCGCAACGGACTACAACTCCGCCAGAATCCGCCGGCTTGTGCGCCTTGGCCTTGCCCCGTAACGTGATCCGCGTCGCTGACAACTCAGCGATCGGGTTTAGTCGCTCGGAGGTATAACGGAGTGCATAAGCGTCATCTCAGTAGGGGGGCCACTCTCCCTGCTCAATGGTGGCTGTGCGCAGGGCGCCCTCGGGCGCGCCGGTTTTATCGTTATCCTCCCGGTCGACTAACCTGCGTACAGCCGCCACCCCTCGTTTAGTCGCGAGTCGGTGGTAGCCCATTAAAAGGATGACGATGATGATCAAGCCAACACCCAATCCCCCGAAAAAAGCCTCACGTCCCACCGCAAAAACCCCCGAAGAAATCAACCTCGACAAAGCCGCGCAAAAAGCCCTGGACCATTACCTCAAGCCCAAGGCCGACAAACCGGCCAAGAACCAACGGCAACTGGACTACTTCATCGTCGCCCCCAACGCCGACGCCGAAGGTTTGCTCGCACACACCTACGAAACCTTCTGCTCGGTGAGCACGCTGATCCTGGATTTATCGGAAGACCTGGAAGGCGCCCCGCGCAACCTGGCCTTGGCGATTCACCAGATGGGCGAGATGGGGGTGTTGTTGCTGGAGAAATTGCTCGATAGCGAGGCGAAGGTGCAGCGTTGAGGTCGGCGTGAGTGTCGCACTTACCTTATAAACCGTAATCGCGCACCCGTGGCGAGGCAGCTTGCTCCCGCTGGACGCAGCGTTCCCATGCGCGCGTCAGGGAATACCGGGGCTGCTCCAACGTCGGACCGGTCCAGAGGGGGGAAAGGAGCTCCCCTCACCACGGGTTTACCGAACTTTTAGAGCTTCCACAGCTTACCTGCCCAACGGATTATTGACCTGCAGAACTCGCCGGATTGCGGCCACCCCCACCAGACTTCCCAAACCTGACTTCCTGTCGTCCTGTCATATTCAGATCGGTTAAAAAATTGTCATATATCCAATTGAAATGTACCGTTGCCAAGCGAGCATCTGCCGCCACTGAAAGCGACCGCTCAAAGGCGTGCCACTCACCGTCTTGTATTCCGTCGTCGTTGTTCAACTCGATCCAGCCGGTGTCGCCTTGTGAAACAAGGCCCATTTTTATATTACCCTTGCGGCGATTATTATCTCGGGCGCGATAGCGCAGCGTCTTCGCCGTAAATGTCGTCCCGCCTAGCGACCAAGTACATTCCACCTCCAGGTCTGCCCATTCAGGAAACATGGCAGCCCTTATTACAATAGTTTGTGTTGATGCAACAGCTGACTTGTTCATTTAATGTCTCCCTTCAACCTTCCGACAAACTCTCGATTGTGCGTGTGTTCGATAAATCACCATCCCTTGCTGCCCTTATTGTTACCGTAGGTTCCTTTCCGCTTTCGCTACTTTCCATAACCGCGTCCTGAACATGAAGATGAGTCCGAGGACAACTCAATTGACCCTTGCTCAGTTGAGATTAAAACGCTCCGCGCGACACCTGTAACTTCTGACAGTCCGGACCAATGGCAGCCTCCGGTGTAAGAAAGCTGCAAATTGACTACAACGTCTTGCGCAACGGACTACAGCTGCGCCAGAATCCGCCGGCTTGTGCGCCTTGGCCTTGCCCCGTAACGTGATCCGCGTCGCTGACAACTCAGCGATCGGGTTTAGTCGCCCGGTGGCTAAAACGATGCGCACAAGCGTCATCCAGTCGGGCTCCCTGCCCGCACTTGATGGTGGCTGTTCGCAGGGCGCCCTCGGGCGCGCCGGGCTTCGTTTTTCCACCGGTCGACTAACCTGCGTCCAGCCGCCACCCCTCGTTTAGTCGCGAACCGGGTAGCAGCGTCAATCACGGAAAAACGAAAATGATCAAGCCAACACCCAATCCCCCGAAAAAAGCCTCACGCCCCACCGCAAAAACCCCCGAAGAAATCAACCTCGACAAAGCCGCGCAAAAAGCCCTGGACCATTACCTCAAGCCCAAGGCCGACAAACCGGCCAAGAACCAACGGCAACTG
>NZ_JABWQY010000039.1:0-1326 GCF_014268685.1 Pseudomonas sp. SWRI92 | reverse complement strand
CCCAGCGGCAAGGCGCCGGCGATACCAACGGTGGCAATCACCAGGGTCAGCATCAGGCCGCCCCATTGGCTGGTCGCCACGGTGGCCAGGCCGAACACGCCGCCGTGCAGCAGGCACCAGGCGATGATCGGATACAGCACCAGGAAACTCAGGCCGTAGATCGCCTTGCGCGGGAAGCGCGAGATGAACAGCGGCGCCACGCCGATCACGGCCAGCCACACGGTCAGGTCCACGCGCCAGCGCAGGTCCGCTGGGTAATAGCCGTACATGAACTGGCCAAAACGCTGCTGGATGAACACCCAGCAGGCGCCCTCCTTGGTGCAGTCGGCTTGAGTGGTGCCGACCCAGTTGGCATCGAGAATCGCCCAGCTGAGAATCGGTGGGACCACCAGGTAGATCAGGTAGAACGCAAACAGGGTCAGCAGCGTATTGAGCCAGCTGGAGAACATGTTCGCGCGCATCCATGCCATCGGCCCGAACACTTTGCTCGGTGGCGGCATATCAGGTTTGAAAGTATGGGATGTCATGCGCGTTTCCTCACCGCTCGATCAGCGCAATGCGCTTGTTGTACCAGTTCATCAGCAAGGAAATGCTGATACTGATCGCCAGGTACACACTCATGGTGATCGCGATCACCTCGATGGCCTGGCCGGTCTGGTTCAACACCGTGCCGGCAAACAGCGAAACCATTTCCGGGTAACCGATACCGGCCGCCAGGGAAGAGTTCTTCGCCAGGTTCAGGTACTGGCTGGTCAACGGCGGAATGATCACGCGCAGGGCTTGCGGGATGATCACCTTGCGCAAGGTCGGACCGTTGCGCAGGCCCAGCGAGTGAGCCGCCTCGGTCTGGCCATGGCTGACCGACTTGATGCCCGAACGCACGATTTCAGCGATGAACGCCGCGGTGTACACGGTCAAGGCGAGGGTCAAGGCCAGCAGCTCGGGAATCAGTACCCAGCCACCCACGAAGTTGAAGCCCTTGAGTTCCGGCATTTCCCAATGCACAGGAGCACCGAAGATCGCGGCGCACAACGCCGGGATCACCAGGAACAGCGCCAGGCCGACCCAGAACTTATGGAACGGCTCACCGGTCGCTTCGAAACGCTTGTTGGCCCAGCGGGTCATCAGCACGATGGCGACAATCGCCAGCACCACGCTCACCGCGAACGGCCAGAACCCTTCGGCCATCAACGCCGCGGGCATGTTCAGGCCCCGGCTGCTGACAAAGAAGGTATCAGCGAAACTGTGGGCGGCGCGCGGCCCAGGCATGGTCAAGAAGACCGCGAAGTACCAGAACAGGATCTGCAGCAGTGGTGGGATGTTGCG
>NZ_JABWQY010000038.1:0-1410 GCF_014268685.1 Pseudomonas sp. SWRI92 | reverse complement strand
CGAGTCGTAGCGGTATTTCAGTTCGCTGCCGTCGGGGTTGAGGCGGCGGCTGATCAGGTGCAGGTCGTCGGCGTATTCGTAGCGGGTGATGCGCCCCAGTTCGTCGCGTTCGGCGGTGACCTTGCCGTAGGCGTTGTAGCTCCAGGCGCGGGTCGCGCCGGTGGGCAGGGTGGTTTGCAGCAAGCGGCCGACGGCGTCCCATTGGTAATGGGTAATGGCGCCGTGTTCGTCCTGGCGGGTCAGCAAACGCCCGAGGGCGTCGTAGGAAAAGATCCGCTGGCTGTCGTCGGGCAGGGTTTCTTCGGTCAACTGGCCCAGGCGATTACGGACGAAGGCGTGTTGGCTGCCATCGGGGTAGCGGATCGAGATCAGCTGGCCCTGGGTGTCGTAGGAGTACCAAGTACTGTGGCGATCCGGGTCGATGGCCTCGATCACATCGCCCTGCTCATTGCGCCGGTAGGTCCACACGGCGTTGCCGCGATGCCGGGCGTGCAGGAAACCGTTGCGGTACTCGTAGGACGTGGGCTCGCCTTCGGGCGGAATCAGCGCCGCCAGCCGTCCGACTTCGTCGTAGCGGTATTCGGTCACCGCGCCGAGCGGGTCTTGTTCGGCGACCAGCCGACCCTGTTCGTCATAGGCCTTGAGGTGTTCGCCGCCATTAGGATCGACCTGGCGCACCAGTCGCGCCCGGTCGTCATGGACGTACACTTCCCGGCTGCCATCGAGGTTCTGGACCGTGACGCTGCCGTCCTCGCCCCAGCTGTAGCGGCTGTCCATCTGCGCGAACGAGGCCCAGTGCCGCACGCAGCGCGCCGCCGGACCGAGGCCTTGCCATTCCCAATAAAAACTTGCGCCGCCGGCCAGTTGCCGTTGGAGGATGACGTGCTGGTCGTCGTAGTCGTAGCGTTCGCTTTCGCCGGCGGCGTTGGTCGCTTCGATCAACCGGAAACGGGCGTCGTAGCGGTAGGTCACCAGCGTCTGTTCGGTGCGCCAGGCTTCGTCCGGGTGCAGTTCCGGGTGAAAACCCTGGTAGTCGATGGCGACCAGATGACGATGTTCGTAGCGCAGGCGCAGGCGCAGGCAGCGCCGAGCGCCGTTGTCCAGGCGGCTGATGTCGCCGTAGATGTTGCGCTGGATCGTCAGGCGGTTGTCGTACCGATCGCTCAGAGCGATCAGATGACCGTCGCGAAAGTGTAGGAAAGGCGCACCGTCGCCGGGTTGGGCGATGATCAGTTCGTCCGGCTCGGCGCTCAGGTAGATCGCCGCACGGGCCAGGCTGTTGTGGATCGCCGGGCGTTGCAGGCTCGGTCGGGGAAACGTGGTGCGGCGGTTTTCCTGGTCGATCCAGATGACCTGCTCGCCTTCAATCAACAGGCGATGGGCCAGGGCATGGCTCCAGCCACGGCCGAG
>NZ_JABWQY010000037.1:0-1612 GCF_014268685.1 Pseudomonas sp. SWRI92 | reverse complement strand
CACATCGTTGCCGACCGCGACATCCAACGCACCCGAGCTTGCACCGGCTGCGATGGTGATGGTTTTACCGCTTTCCAGCGTCACGGTGACCGGACCGTTTTGTGCGGTGACCGGTTTGCCGTCGGCACCGGTCAGGGTGGCGGTGTAAGTGATCGTGCCGTTTTCGTTCACGGTCGGAGTAGCGGTCAACGTCACCGTGGTGGTGTCGTCGACATCGCTGACGATGGTGCTGGCCGGAGCGGTGTTTGGTGCGATGGCTTCCAGGTTGCCACCGGATGCATCTTTGATCGACTCGGTAATTGTCGTCGGGCCTTGGTACACGTCGTTGCCGACGGCTACGTCCAAGACGCCGGAACTTGCACCGGCTGCGATGGTGATGGTCTTGCCGCTGTCCAGCGTCACGGTCACCGGGCCGTTCTGTGCGGTGACCGGTTTGCCGTCGGCACCGGTCAGGGTGGCGGTGTAGGTGATGGTGCCGTTTTCGTTCACGGTCGGTGTGGCGGTCAACGTCACGGTAGTGGTGTCGTCGACATCGCTGACGATGGTGCTGACCGGCGCGGTGTTCGGAGCAATGGCTTCGAGGTTGCCACCGGATGCATCTTTGATCGACTCGGTGACGGTGGTTGGGCCTTGGTAGACGTCGTTGCCGACCGCGACATCCAACGCCCCCGAGCTTGCACCGGCTGCGATGGTGATGGTTTTACCGCTTTCGAGCGTGACCGTCACCGGACCGTTTTGCGCGGTGACGGGTTTGCCGTCGGCACCGGTCAGGGTCGCAGTGTAGGTAATGGTGCCGTTTTCATTCACGGTCGGCGTAGCGGTCAACGTCACGGTAGTGGTGTCGTCAACATCGCTGACCACGGTGCTGACTGGCGCGGTGTTCGGAGCAATGGCTTCCAAGTTACCGCCCGATGCCGAGGTAATCGACTCAGTGACGGTGGTCGGGCCTTGGTACACATCGTTGCCAACCGCGACATCCAACACACCCGAGCTTGCGCCGGCGGCGATGGTGATGGTCTTGCCGCTGTCCAGGGTCACAGTCACCGGACCATTCTGTGCGGTGACGGGCTTGCCGTCAGCACCGGTCAGGGTTGCGGTGTAGGTGATGGTGCCGTTTTCGTTCACGGTTGGCGTAGCGGTCAACGTTACCGTGGTGGTGTCGTCGACATCGCTGACGATGGTGCTGGCCGGAGCGGTGTTTGGCGCGATGGCTTCGAGGTTGCCACCGGATGCATCTTTGATCGACTCGGTAACGGTCGTCGGGCCTTGGTACACGTCGTTGCCGACCGCCACATCCAACGCACCCGAGCTTGCACCGGCTGCGATGGTGATGGTCTTGCCGCTGTCCAGGGTCACGGTCACCGGACCATTCTGTGCGGTGACGGGTTTGCCGTCGGCACCGGTCAGGGTTGCGGTGTAGGTGATGGTGCCGTTTTCGTTCACGGTCGGTGTAGCAGTCAGCGTCACGGTAGTCGCGTCTACCGAATCGGTAATCGTAGTGACCGCAGGCGCAGTGCTCGGGACCAGGTTCTCGAAGTTGCCGCCGGTTGCGCCGGTAATGGTGGTGCTAACCGTACTGCCGTTGTTGTAGACGTCATTGGCTGGCGTCTCG
>NZ_JABWQY010000035.1:0-1921 GCF_014268685.1 Pseudomonas sp. SWRI92 | reverse complement strand
ATCGAGTAGGAGGCGGATTTACATCCGCCGTCCTCTCACACCACCGTACGTACGGTTCCGTATACGGCGGTTCAGGTTATACGGATAAACCGTTAATCGTATCCAGTATCGAGACCAGTCCGAGCTGGTCCCACAGCCTCTTCGGCAGCGCCTGATTCATATGCGACGCCCCCGAATTCCACCAAGGACCTCGGCCATTGGCTGCTGATGTACGAGCACGTTCTTCGTGGATCCCCAGTCGCATCAGGTTGCGGCCCCTCGTTGGGGGCTGCTTCCATTGGCGCCAGACGATACATCGAAGTTTGCGTCGTACCCAGCCGTCCAGCCCTTCAAGTGGCTTCTTGCTTTGGCTGAGCTTGAAGTAACCTGCCCAGCCACGCAGCATCGGGTTTATCCGCTCGATGACGTCCGCCATCTTGTGGCCCCGCGCTCCGCGCAACAGCTCTCTGAGCCGGTCGCGTAAGCGCCCTAGGCTCAGCGTCGCCACTTTCAGCCTCGGCTGTTTATGCCGGCTCATCCCATAACCTAGGTAATCACAGACCCACGGCCGTGCCACGCGGCTCTTTTCCCGATTCAGCGTTAGTTTCAGACGCTGATTCAGAAAGCGCTCAACCCCGGCCAGCACTCGTTCACCAGCACGGCGACTGCGCACATAAATGTTCGCATCATCGGCATAACGCACGAAGCGATGACCCCGTCGTTCCAGCTCGCGGTCGAGTTCGTTGAGCAGGATGTTCGACAGCAACGGCGAGAGCGGGCCGCCTTGCGGCGTCCCTTCCTGCCGTCGACTGACGATCCCGCCCGACATGACTCCGGCTTCGAGGTAACGACGGATCAGCCTGAGCACTCGCTTGTCTTCGACTTGACGCTCGACGTAGGCCATCAAGACATCGTGGTTGACCCGATCGAAGAACTTCTCCAAATCGAGCTCCACGCACCAGCGGTGACCCGCCGCCACATGGACGCGGGCTGTTTCAATGGCTTGATGAGCGCTTCTGCCCGGACGAAAGCCGTAGCTGTAGTCCGAGAACAGAGGGTCGAAAATCGGCGTGAGCTGTTGCAGCAAGGCCTGTTGGATCAGACGATCCACGACACAGGGAATGCCCAACTGCCGTGTTCCACCTTTGGGTTTAGGGATTTCGACGGCGCGTACACCTTGCGGGTGATACTCGCCGGCCAGCAACCGAGCCTTGAGGACCGGCCAATACTGATTCGTGTAGTCCGCCAGTTGCTCCACCGTCATGCCATCGGCACCCGGTGCGCCCTTGTTGCTGACCACACGTTGATACGCACGCCGCAGGTTGGCGGGTGCAAGCACCCGCTCCATCAGCGTGTCCGGTTCCGCGTTCGTCCACGCCACAGACGCCGCCGATGCCTGCGCACTGCCAGCCGCAAGCCCTGGATTCTGTCCAGAACTTGGGGTTACAGCCCTCTTATGGAGAGATTTCTGTTTTTCGGACATTCGACGAGACTCTGACGCCTACTGGCGGCATAACCTGTTCGGCCCTTCATCGCCCCGGTTTCGGCGATTACTACGGCTTCAGCTGACTTCTGCATGCTCATCCCGTCGCCTCTCGACGCTCGGTAGCACAATGGCAAGCATGCAGATCTCCCAGGGTAATTCGCGCGACCTTCCTGCTTATGCCTGTCGGATCTACGTCGTAGCGTTCCGTGCAAGTATTGGGCTTTGACGATTTGCGCCGTCTTACCCCGCCACGCCGCCTAATCCGCTTCCTGTTCGTCAGGCCAGCATTTTGCCTCGGGCTTCCTTCAGATTCGCAGTCACCCGCGACACCCTTGCCTTTGGCTAACACTTCCCCTTGCCGGGTGTGTAGAGGACTTGCACCTCCAAGTCACCAGCGTGGCCACCACAGCCAAGCTGGTTGCGCTTACGCGCAACGCGCCATGCCTGGCGCACGCA
>NZ_JABWQY010000034.1:0-2081 GCF_014268685.1 Pseudomonas sp. SWRI92 | reverse complement strand
TTGTCGTAGTCGGGCATGCCGACCATCAGGCGCGCGGCCTGACCGAGGTATTTACCGAGGCGACTCAAGTCATTGAACATCGTTGCAATCCTCGATCAAGCGTCCGGCAGGGCCTGGAATGGCGCTTCTTTGTCCGTGCGTTCTTTCGTGCCCCAGGCGGCGATGCCGACCTTGAGCGCGTAGAACAGGATGCTGAAGACCACAAGCAGGAACAACACCGTCAGCGTTGCGTTGGTGTAGGCGTTGAACACCACGTGCTGCATCTGCTCGATGCTCTTGGCCGGGGCCAGGATCTGGCCGGCGGCCAGGGCATCGTTGTATTTGCGCGCCAGGGCCAGGAAGCCGATCGCCGGGTTGGCGTCGAACAGCTTGATCAGGCCCGCGGTGGTGGTGCAGATCAGCAGCCAGGCCGCCGGCAGCAGCGTGACCCAGACGTAGCGCTGGCGCTTCATCTTGATCAGCACCACGGTGGCGAGCATCAGGGCGATACCGGCCAGCATCTGGTTGGAGATGCCGAACAGCGGCCACAAGGTGTTGATGCCGCCCAGCGGATCGATCACGCCCTGGTACAGCAAGTAACCCCACAGCGCGACGCAGCCGGCGGTGGCGATCAGGTTGGCGGTCCAGGATTCGGTGCGCTTGAGGGCCGGCACGAACGAGCCCAGCAGATCCTGCAGCATGAACCGTCCGGCACGGGTGCCGGCGTCTACTGCCGTGAGGATGAACAGCGCTTCGAACAGGATCGCGAAGTGGTACCAGAACGCCATGGTGTTCTCACCCGGCAGTACCGAGTGGAGGATCTGCGCGATACCCACCGCCAGGGTCGGCGCACCGCCGGCGCGGGCCAGGATGGTGGTCTCGCCGATGTCCTTGGCCACCGCTTGCAGCGCCTCGGGGGTGATTGCAAAGCCCCAGCCGCTGATGGTTTGCGCCACGGCCACCACGTCACCGCCGACGATCGCCGCCGGGCTGTTCATGGCGAAGTACACGCCCGGCTCGATCACCGAAGCGGCGACCATCGCCATGATCGCCACGAACGACTCCATCAACATGCCGCCGTAACCGATGTAGCGGGCGTTGACTTCGTTATCCAGCATCTTCGGCGTGGTGCCGGAAGAGATCAGCGCATGGAAACCCGAGACCGCGCCGCAGGCAATGGTGATGAACAGGAACGGGAACAACCCGCCCTTCCACACCGGTCCCGTGCCGTCGGTGAACTGGGTCAGCGCCGGCATTTTCAGCTCGGGCATGGTGACCAGGATGCCGATCGCCAGGGCGATGATGGTACCGATCTTGAGGAACGTGGACAGGTAGTCCCGTGGCGCCAGGATCAGCCAGATCGGCAATACCGCAGCGACGAAGCCATAGCCGATCAGCATCCAGGTGATTTGCACGCCGGTGAAGGTGAAGGCCTTGGCCCAGACCGGGTCCGCGGCAACCTGGCCACCGAGCCAGATCGAGCCCAGCAGCAACAGCACGCCGATGAGGGAGATTTCACCGATGCGGCCCGGGCGGATGTAGCGCATATAGATGCCCATGAACATCGCGATCGGGATGGTCGCCATCACCGTGAAAATGCCCCACGGGCTCTCGGCCAGGGCCTTGACCACGATCAGCGCCAGCACCGCGAGGATGATGATCATGATCAGGAAGCAGCCGAACAGCGCGATGGTGCCGGGGATGCGGCCCATTTCCTCGCGCACCATGTCGCCCAGGGAGCGACCGTTGCGGCGGGTGGACAGGAACAGGACCATGAAGTCCTGCACCGCACCGGCCAGCACCACGCCGGCGATCAGCCAGAGCGTGCCGGGCAGGTAGCCCATCTGCGCCGCCAGCACCGGCCCGACCAGCGGACCCGCGCCGGCAATGGCCGCGAAGTGGTGGCCGAAGAGAATGTGTTTGTTGGTCGGGACAAAGTCCAGGCCATCGTTGTTGAGCACGGCGGGCGTGGCCCGGCGCGAATCGAGTTGCATTACGTTGTTGGCGATGAAGAGGCTGTAGTAGCGGTAGGCGACCAGGTAAATGGCCACGGCTGCGACGACGATCCAGAGGGCGTTGATCGGCTCTCCGCGGCGCAAGGC
>NZ_JABWQY010000033.1:0-3085 GCF_014268685.1 Pseudomonas sp. SWRI92 | reverse complement strand
GCAGGATCAGCAAATTGCTTGGGTGTTATATGGTCAAGCCTCACGGGCAATTAGTACAGGTTAGCTCAACGCCTCACAGCGCTTACACACCCTGCCTATCAACGTCGTAGTCTTCGACGGCCCTTCAGGGGACTCAAGGTCCCAGTGAGATCTCATCTTGAGGCAAGTTTCCCGCTTAGATGCTTTCAGCGGTTATCTTTCCCGAACATAGCTACCCGGCAATGCCACTGGCGTGACAACCGGAACACCAGAGGTTCGTCCACTCCGGTCCTCTCGTACTAGGAGCAGCCCCTCTCAAATCTCAAACGTCCACGGCAGATAGGGACCGAACTGTCTCACGACGTTCTAAACCCAGCTCGCGTACCACTTTAAATGGCGAACAGCCATACCCTTGGGACCGGCTTCAGCCCCAGGATGTGATGAGCCGACATCGAGGTGCCAAACACCGCCGTCGATATGAACTCTTGGGCGGTATCAGCCTGTTATCCCCGGAGTACCTTTTATCCGTTGAGCGATGGCCCTTCCATACAGAACCACCGGATCACTAAGACCTACTTTCGTACCTGCTCGACGTGTCTGTCTCGCAGTCAAGCGCGCTTTTGCCTTTATACTCTACGACCGATTTCCGACCGGTCTGAGCGCACCTTCGTACTCCTCCGTTACTCTTTAGGAGGAGACCGCCCCAGTCAAACTACCCACCATACACTGTCCTCGATCCGGATAACGGACCTGAGTTAGAACCTCAAAGTTGCCAGGGTGGTATTTCAAGGTTGGCTCCACGCGAACTGGCGTCCACGCTTCAAAGCCTCCCACCTATCCTACACAAGCAAATTCAAAGTCCAGTGCAAAGCTATAGTAAAGGTTCACGGGGTCTTTCCGTCTAGCCGCGGATACACTGCATCTTCACAGCGATTTCAATTTCACTGAGTCTCGGGTGGAGACAGCGCCGCCATCGTTACGCCATTCGTGCAGGTCGGAACTTACCCGACAAGGAATTTCGCTACCTTAGGACCGTTATAGTTACGGCCGCCGTTTACCGGGGCTTCGATCAAGAGCTTCGCGTTAGCTAACCCCATCAATTAACCTTCCGGCACCGGGCAGGCGTCACACCCTATACGTCCACTTTCGTGTTTGCAGAGTGCTGTGTTTTTAATAAACAGTCGCAGCGGCCTGGTATCTTCGACCGGCGTGGGCTTACGCAGCAAGTGCTTCACCCTCACCGGCGCACCTTCTCCCGAAGTTACGGTGCCATTTTGCCTAGTTCCTTCACCCGAGTTCTCTCAAGCGCCTTGGTATTCTCTACCCAACCACCTGTGTCGGTTTGGGGTACGGTTCCTGGTTACCTGAAGCTTAGAAGCTTTTCTTGGAAGCATGGCATCAACCACTTCGTCACCCAAAGGGTAACTCGTCATCAGCTCTCGGCCTTGAGATCCCGGATTTACCTAAGATCTCAGCCTACCACCTTAAACTTGGACAACCAACGCCAAGCTGGCCTAGCCTTCTCCGTCCCTCCATCGCAATAACCAGAAGTACAGGAATATTAACCTGTTTTCCATCGACTACGCTTTTCAGCCTCGCCTTAGGGACCGACTAACCCTGCGTCGATTAACGTTGCGCAGGAAACCTTGGTCTTTCGGCGTGGGTGTTTTTCACACCCATTGTCGTTACTCATGTCAGCATTCGCACTTCTGATACCTCCAGCAAGCTTCTCAACTCACCTTCACAGGCTTACAGAACGCTCCTCTACCGCATCACTTACGTGATACCCGTAGCTTCGGTGTATGGTTTGAGCCCCGTTACATCTTCCGCGCAGGCCGACTCGACTAGTGAGCTATTACGCTTTCTTTAAAGGGTGGCTGCTTCTAAGCCAACCTCCTAGCTGTCTAAGCCTTCCCACATCGTTTCCCACTTAACCATAACTTTGGGACCTTAGCTGACGGTCTGGGTTGTTTCCCTTTTCACGACGGACGTTAGCACCCGCCGTGTGTCTCCCATGCTCGGCACTTGTAGGTATTCGGAGTTTGCATCGGTTTGGTAAGTCGGGATGACCCCCTAGCCGAAACAGTGCTCTACCCCCTACAGTGATACATGAGGCGCTACCTAAATAGCTTTCGAGGAGAACCAGCTATCTCCGAGCTTGATTAGCCTTTCACTCCGATCCACAGGTCATCCGCTAACTTTTCAACGGTAGTCGGTTCGGTCCTCCAGTTAGTGTTACCCAACCTTCAACCTGCCCATGGATAGATCGCCCGGTTTCGGGTCTATTCCCAGCGACTAGACGCCCTATTAAGACTCGCTTTCGCTACGCCTCCCCTATTCGGTTAAGCTCGCCACTGAAAATAAGTCGCTGACCCATTATACAAAAGGTACGCAGTCACCCAACAAAGTGGGCTCCCACTGCTTGTACGCATACGGTTTCAGGATCTATTTCACTCCCCTCTCCGGGGTTCTTTTCGCCTTTCCCTCACGGTACTAGTTCACTATCGGTCAGTCAGTAGTATTTAGCCTTGGAGGATGGTCCCCCCATATTCAGACAAAGTTTCTCGTGCTCCGTCCTACTCGATTTCACTTCTAAGATCCTTTCGCGTACAGGGCTATCACCCACTATGGCCGCACTTTCCAGAGCGTTCCGCTAAAATCAAAGAAGCTTAAGGGCTAGTCCCCGTTCGCTCGCCACTACTAAGGGAATCTCGGTTGATTTCTTTTCCTCAGGGTACTTAGATGTTTCAGTTCCCCTGGTTCGCCTCTTGCACCTATGTATTCAGTACAAGATAACCATCTTATGATGGCTGGGTTCCCCCATTCAGACATCTCCGGATCAAAGTCTGTTTGCCGACTCCCCGAAGCTTTTCGCAGGCTACCACGTCTTTCATCGCCTCTGACTGCCAAGGCATCCACCGTATGCGCTTCTTCACTTGACCATATAACCCCAAGCAATCTGGTTATACTGTGAAGACGACATTCGCCGAAAATTCGAATTTCTCAACTAAGAGAACTCACAAATTTTACCTTAGCCTGAGCCGTTACCAGTGAAAGTAACGTCCAGTCTATCTTTCTATCACATACCCAAATTTTTAAAGAACGA
>NZ_JABWQY010000032.1:0-10501 GCF_014268685.1 Pseudomonas sp. SWRI92 | reverse complement strand
CCCCTTGCCGGGTGTGTAGAGGACTTGCACCTCCAAGTCACCAGCGTGGCCACCACAGCCAAGCTGGTTGCGCTTACGCGCAACGCGCCATGCCTGGCGCACGCAAAAAAAATCCCCGTATCTTTCGATACGAGGATTTTTAATATGGTCGGGGTAAGGGGATTCGAACTCCTGACATCCTGCTCCCAAAGCAGGCGCGCTACCGGACTGCGCTATACCCCGGTAAAAAAAAGGCGACCTTCGCAAGTCGCCTTCTTCGATCAGCGCTTTTGGCCTCTGATCTTAAGATTCGATTCCAGCGAAGCTGGTTTCAAAAATGGTGGGTCGTGTGGGATTCGAACCTACGACCAATTGGTTAAAAGCCAACTGCTCTACCAACTGAGCTAACGACCCAAATATGGTCGGGGTAAGGGGATTCGAACTCCTGACATCCTGCTCCCAAAGCAGGCGCGCTACCGGACTGCGCTATACCCCGATTGAAATGGCTCCGTGACCAGGACTCGAACCTGGGACCCAATGATTAACAGTCATTTGCTCTACCGACTGAGCTATCACGGAACTGATATTTCAAGTTACTGCATTGAAGCTAGCTTCAACCTCTTCGACCCGTCTGCATCGCTGCGTTCGTGTGTCTGAGGCGCGCTATTCTACAATCTTCAAAACCTCTGTCAACCCCTTAAATTGCTTTCAAGACAATGATTTGCAACTTATTTTGGGTTTCCTCTCAACGAGAAGTCGCCCTTGGGGGTGACGTACTGCGGGGCGCACTTTACAAGCCTTTTCCTTTGAGTTCAACGGCCTGATGAAAAAAATGGCCTCGCAAAACGAGGCCACTCCAATCACAGGCTATTGTGGCTTTCAGTTGAAAACGATTTCGTCGTTTTCCACGGTGCCGGTCACGGTTTCGCCCGGCATGAAGCGACCGGACAGGATCAACTGCGCCAGCGGGTTTTCGATCCAGCGCTGGATCGCCCGCTTCAGCGGCCGTGCGCCGTAGACCGGGTCGTAACCCACCGCAATCAGCTTGTCCAATGCCTCATCACTCAGTTGCAGCTTCAGCTCGCGCTCGGTGAGGCGGCTGCGCAGGCGACCCAACTGGATCTCGGTGATGCCGGCGATCTGATCCCGAGCCAGCGGTTCAAAGATCACCACTTCGTCGACCCGGTTGATGAACTCCGGCCGGAAGTGCGTGGAAATCGCATCCATCACCGCAGCACGTTGCGCCTCGCGATCACCGACCAGTTCCTGGATCTGCGCCGAGCCCAGGTTGGAGGTCATCACGATCACGGTGTTGCGAAAGTCCACCGTCCGCCCGTGGCTGTCCGTCAAGCGACCGTCCTCAAGCACCTGCAACAGAATGTTGAACACGTCCGGGTGAGCCTTCTCGACCTCGTCGAGCAGGATCACCGAATACGGTTTGCGCCGCACAGCCTCGGTCAGGTAGCCACCCTCTTCATAGCCGACATATCCCGGCGGAGCACCGATCAGCCGGGCCACGGAGTGTTTCTCCATGAATTCGGACATATCGATGCGCACCATGGCCTCCTCGGTATCGAAGAGGAATTCGGCCAGGGCCTTGCACAGCTCGGTCTTACCCACACCGGTCGGACCGAGGAACATGAACGAGCCGCTCGGGCGGTTAGGATCAGACAAACCGGCGCGGGACCGGCGGACGGCGTTGGACACCGCCACCACCGCTTCCTCCTGACCAATCACGCGCTGGTGCAGCAGGCTTTCCATTTTCAGCAGCTTGTCGCGCTCGCCTTCGAGCATCTTCGAGACCGGAATGCCGGTCCACTTGGAGACCACTTCGGCGATTTCTTCCTCGGTGACCTTGCTGCGCAGCAACTGGTTTTCGCTCTTACCGTGCTGGTCGACCATTTGCAGGCTGCGCTCCAGGTCCGGGATCACCCCGTACTGCAGCTCGGCCATGCGGTTGAGATCGCCTTTGCGGCGGGCCGCTTCCAGCTCCTGGCGAGACTGCTCGATCTTCTGCTGGATCTGCGCCGAGCCCTGGACTTCGGCCTTTTCCGAATTCCAGATTTCTTCGAGATCGGAATATTCACGCTCGTGCCGAACGATTTCTTCCTGGAGTTTTTCCAGGCGCTTTTTCGCCGCTTCGTCGCTTTCTTTCTTCAGGGCCTGGGACTCGACCTTGAGTTGGATCAGGCGTCGCTCCAGGCGGTCCAGCACCTCGGGCTTGGAGTCGATCTCCATGCGGATGCGGCTGGCGGCCTCGTCGATCAAGTCGATGGCCTTGTCCGGCAATTGCCGGTCGGTGATATAGCGGTGGCTGAGCTTGGCCGCCGCGATGATCGCGCCATCGGTAATTGCCACCTTGTGGTGAACCTCGTAGCGCTCTTTAAGGCCGCGCAAGATGGCGATGGTGTCTTCTTCACTTGGCTCTTCCACCAGCACTTTCTGGAAGCGCCGCTCCAAAGCAGCGTCTTTCTCGATGTACTGGCGGTACTCGTTAAGCGTGGTCGCGCCGACGCAATGCAGCTCGCCGCGAGCCAGTGCAGGCTTGAGCATGTTGCCCGCATCCATCGAACCTTCGCCCTTGCCGGCACCGACCATGGTGTGCAACTCGTCGATGAACAGGATGATCTGCCCTTCCTGCTTCGACAGTTCATTGAGCAGGGATTTGAGCCGTTCCTCGAATTCGCCACGGTACTTGGCACCGGCGATCAAGGCGCCCATGTCCAGGGACAACAGGCGCTTGCCCTTGAGGCCGTCCGGCACTTCGCCGTTGATGATGCGCTGGGCCAGGCCCTCGGCGATGGCGGTCTTGCCCACGCCAGGCTCGCCGATCAGCACCGGGTTGTTCTTGGTGCGGCGTTGCAGGACCTGAATGGTGCGGCGAATTTCATCGTCACGGCCAATCACCGGGTCGAGCTTGCCCTCTTCGGCGCGCTTGGTCAGGTCGACGGTGTATTTGTCCAGCGCCTGGCGTGCCTCCTCGTGGTTGGGGTCATTGACCGCTCCACCGCCGCGCAGGTTGTTGATGGCGTTTTCCAGGGCTTTCTTGCTGACGCCCTGGCCGAGCAACAACTTGCCGAGCTTGCTGTTCTCGTCCATCGCGGCAAGCAACACCAACTCGCTGGAGATGAACTGGTCGCCTTTCTGCTGGGCCAAGCGGTCGGCCTGGTTGAGCAGCCGCGCCAGATCCTGGGACATGTTCACGTCACCGGTCGGATTCTGGATTTTTGGCAACTGGTCAAGTTCTTTGGCCAGCTCCTTGCGCAGGCTGCTGACGTCAAAGCCCACCTGCATCAACAGGGGCTTGATGGAACCGCCTTGCTGCTCGAGCATCGCTTGCATCAAGTGCGCCGGTTCGATACCGGGATGGTCCAGGCCGACGGCCAGGGACTGGGCGTCGGAGAGGGCCAACTGTAATTTGCTGGTTAAACGATCAATACGCATGGGTCACCTTCCTTTTGAGCAGGCCGGACCTTCGAAACGTCCTGAATGAAGAAACCTGCCAGATACCGCTATAGATGTGGTCGATTCTGGAAGATTCAAGCAGCGCGCTGTTGATACAGATCAGGGAAGTCTAGCGTTCGAGCCAGATCAGGGAAGCGAAACGACCGGTACGGGCGTTACGGCGGTAGGAAAAGAAGCGTGGATCGGTCACGGTGCACAAGCCGCCACCGTACACGGCCGTTATGCCACGTACCGCCAGGCGCAGTCGTGCCAGCGCGTAGATATCCGCCAGGAACTTGCCGGCGTTGTGACTGGGCGTGAAGGCTTGCTCTGCCTTGGGCAGGTGCGCGATAAAAGCTTCACGCACCTCCGGTCCGACTTCGAAGGCTTGCGGACCGATGGCCGGGCCGAGCCAGGCGAGGATTTCATCGGCGGGTACTTCAAGGCAATCAAGGGTTGCTTCCAGCACACCATTCGCCAACCCGCGCCAACCGGCATGGGCCGCCGCGACACGGGTGCCGGCGCGATTGCAGAACAATACGGGCAGGCAGTCGGCCGTCATCGAGGTGCACGCAATGCCCGGCGCGGCGGTCCAACTGGCATCGGCGGTGACAACCTGGGCCGGATCGGCCTCGACCACGTCGATGCCGTGGACTTGCTGCAACCAGGCCGGACGCATGGCGAAGCGATCAGTGAGACGGCGACGGTTTTCGGCGACAGCGGTGGGGTCGTCGCCCACGTGATCGCCCAGGTTGAGGCTGTCGAACGGCGCCAGGCTGACGCCGCCCTCGCGGGTGGTGACGCAGGCCTTGACCCAGGCCGGCGCGGGCCAGTCGGGTGTCAGCCAGTCATTCATCCGATGAACGCCTCGCGGTCCTGCTTGAGCAACGTCAGCAACCAGACGAAGTCATCCGGCAACGGCGACTCCCAGCTCATGCGCTTGCCGGTCGTCGGGTGATCCAGCTCCAGGAAACGCGCGTGCAGCGCTTGGCGCGGGAAATTCTTCAGCGATTCGACCATGGTCTGGTTGGCGGCCGGCGGAATGCGGAAACGACCGCCATAAGCCGGGTCGCCCACCAACGGGAAGTTGATGTGGGCCATGTGCACGCGGATCTGATGGGTACGACCGGTTTCCAGCTTGACCCGCACATGGGTGTGGGAACGGAAACGCTCTAGCACGCGGTAATGACTGACCGCCTGCTTGCCGCCTTCCATCACCGCCATGCGTTGGCGCTGCTGGCCGTGACGACCGATCGGGGCGTTGATCTTGCCACCCGCGGTGACGACCCCGATGACGATGCATTCATAGATGCGGCTGACACTGCGGCTCTGCAACTGTGTGACCAGCTGTGTCTGCGCCTGGATGGTCTTGGCCACCACCATCAGGCCGGTGGTGTCCTTGTCGAGGCGATGCACAATACCGGCGCGTGGCACATTGATGATGTCCGGCACGTGGTGCAGCAAGGCGTTGAGCAGGGTGCCATCGGCATGACCGGCCGCCGGATGGACCACCAGGCCGGCAGGCTTGTTGATCACCAGGATGTCATCGTCTTCATAGACGATGTCCAGGGCGATGTCCTGGGCGACCCATTCTCCCTGGGCCTCCTGCTCGGCGGTGAGTTCGAGGATGGCACCGCCATGGACAATGTCCCGCGGGCGAATCACCGCGCCGTCCACCGTCAGGCGACCGTCCTTGATCCAGGCGGAAAGGCGCGAGCGCGAGTGCTCTGCGAAGAGTTGGGCGGCGACTTGATCGAGGCGTTGGCCGCCCAATTCGGACGGCACCTCTGCGCGAAGTTCTATTTTATCGGACATGCTCGGACTGGGCGTCGGCACAGCCTTTGGTTTCGGCTGCGCGCTTGTGGTTAAATACGGCGTCTTTTGCCCCGAGGCTTTCAACGGGGCGCTCATCATAACAGGACGGCCCCGCCCAAGACAGCGGCCGTCATAGGGACGCAAGCCGCCATGCAAGTGAAACACCTGCTGCTGATCGCCATCCTCGCATTGACTGCTGCTTGCTCGTCGAAGGAAGTCGTAGACGAAAACCTGAGCGAAGTCGAACTGTACCAACAGGCGCAGAACGACCTGGATAACAACAGCTATACCAGCGCCACCGCCAAGCTGAAGGCGCTGGAGTCGCGGTATCCGTTCGGTCGCTACGCCGACCAGGCCCAGCTGGAGTTGATCTACGCCAACTACAAGAACGCCGAGCCGGAAGCCGCGAAGTCCGCCGCCGAGCGCTTCATTCGTCTGCACCCGCAGCACCCCAACGTCGATTACGCTTACTACCTCAAGGGCCTGACCTCCTTCGACCAGGACGTCGGCCTGCTGGCGCGCTTCCTGCCGCTGGACATGACCAAGCGTGACCCGGGCGCCGCGCGCGACTCCTACAACGAGTTTGCCCAGCTGACCAGCCGCTTCCCCAACAGCCGTTATTCGCCAGATGCCAAGCAGCGCATGATCTACCTGCGCAACCTGCTGGCGTCCTACGAAATCCACGTGGCGGACTACTACCTGACCCGCCAGGCCTACGTCGCCGCCGCCAACCGCGGCCGCTACGTAGTGGAAAACTTCCAGGAAACCCCATCGGTGGGCGACGGCCTGGCAATCATGACCGAGGCGTACCAGCGTTTGCACCTGGATGACCTCGCGGCCACCAGCCTGGAAACCCTGAAGCTGAACTACCCGGACCACCCTTCCCTCGCCGACGGCCAGTTCACCCCGCGCGTCGACGAAGCCGACAACCGTTCGTGGCTGAGCAAGGCCACCCTGGGCCTGATCGAATCCCGTCCTCCGCTGCCGCCGGGCGAAACCCGCGCCAACCAGGACGTCCAGCGCCAGTTCCAGGATGCCAAGGAAGCCATTCCGAACGAGCTCAAGCCCAAGGACGAAAATGGCGACGTGATCGAAGAAGAAGAGCCTGAGAGCGAATCCAGCGACCGCTCCTGGTTCAGCTACATGACCTTCGGCATGTTTGACTGAGACAAGGCCTGACGAAAAAGGAGACCTGCGAGTCTCCTTTTTTGTGCCTGGGTTTTATTGCGCTGTGCGCCGTTCCAGTCCTTGGCTAAACTGCCTGATCTCTAGCCGAAAAGCCGCCCATCATGCTTCGTTTACTGTTCTGGATTGTCCTGATTGCCGCCGCGATATGGTTGTGGCGCAAATTCAAGGGGGCCACCTCCGCACCGAACTCGCACCGGGAACAGGACGCACCGCCCATGGTTCGTTGCGCTCATTGCGGCGTCCATCTGCCGCGGGACCGGGCGCTGACGCTCCAGCAACAGTGGTATTGCAGCCAGGCTCACCTTGAGCAAGGCCCGGGCACTCGTGATCGCTGAGGCTTCACGCCCTCGCGTCAAACAGGCGCAGCGCCTGCTGCGTCTTTATCACCTGTACCGCCTGAGCATCGGCATCACCCTGGTGCTGTTGATCTCCAGCAACATGGACAACCGCTTGTTGGAGTTCGCCAACGACGATCTGCTGCGCAGCGGCAGTTGGTTGTATCTGGTGCTGAATATCCTGCTGGTGGTGTTTCTTGAGAACACTCGCCGCCCGGCCCGGCTGTTCGGCCTGGCACTGACCGACGTCCTGCTGCTGTCGTGGCTGTTCTTTGTCGCAGGCGGTGCTCCCAGCGCCATCGGCAACCTGATCATTGTCTCAGTGGCAATTGGCAATACCTTGTTGCGCGGTCGGATCGGCCTGTTGCTCGCCGCCGTCGCCACGATTGGCATCGTCGGTTCAAGCTTGTTCCTCGGCCTCAGCGATTCGAGCCGCCCCAGCAGTTATTTGCAGGCCGGCACCTTGGGCGCCTTGTGCTTTGCCGCCGCGTTGCTGGTACAAGGCCTGACCCGACGCCTGGAAGTCAGCGAAAGCCTGGCCGAGCAACGAGCCAGCGAAGTACTCAGCCTCGAAGCGCTCAACGCGCTGATCCTGCAACGCATGCGCACCGGCATCCTCGTGCTGGATCGCCAGCGCAAGGTGCAACTGGCCAACGAAAGCGCCCTGAACCTGCTGGGCATGCACGACTTGATTGGCCAGCGGATCGACGACTATTCCAACGCCCTGGTCGAACGGCTGCAAGGATGGCTGAACAATCCCAGCCTGCGGCCACAAAGCCTGACCATCAGCGGCACGGGCCTGACCCTGCAACCCAGCTTCATCGTCCTGGGGCCGCAGGACCAGCAACAGATCCTGGTTTTTCTCGAAGACCTGGCCCAGATAGCCCAGCACGCCCAGCAACTGAAGCTCGCCTCCCTCGGGCGCCTCACTGCCGGTATCGCCCATGAAATCCGCAATCCCTTGGGGGCGATCAGCCACGCCGCGCAATTGCTGCGCGAATCCGAGGAACTGAACGACGCGGACCGGCGTCTGACGCAGATTATTCAAGATCACTCCCAACGAATGAATCGCGTCATTGAAAACGTCCTGCAACTGTCACGCCGCCAGCAAACCGCGCCCCAACGCCTGGATTTGCGCACATGGCTGGAGCAGTACGTCCAACAGGCTCGCGAAAGCGTGACCGAACACCAGCATCTGCACCTGAGCATCGACCCGGGCGACTACGTCACGCTGATGGACCCCGACCAACTGACCCAAGTGCTCGACAACCTGCTGCGCAATGCCTGGCGCCACAGCGCCATGGTTCACGGGCAGGCCGAGGCCTGGCTGAAACTGTTCGTCGACCCGCACAGCCAACTGGCCACGCTGGACATCATCGACAACGGCCCCGGTGTAACACCCGATCAGCAGGTGCACTTGTTCGAGCCTTTCTTCACCACCAGCAGCCAGGGCACCGGCCTTGGGCTTTATCTGTCCCGTGAGCTGTGCGAAAGCAACCAGGCCCGCCTAGACTTCAAACCACGCCAAGGCGGCGGCTGCTTTCGCATCACTTTTGCTCACGGACGGAAACAGATTTGAATACACGCTCACGGCAACGAATCCTGATCGTCGACGACGAGCCGGACATCCGCGAACTCCTGGAAATCACCCTGGGACGGATGAAACTCGACACCCGCAGCGCCAAGAACCTTGCCGAGGCCCAGTCGCTGCTGGAGGGCGAAGCCTTCGACCTGTGCCTGACCGACATGCGCCTGCCCGACGGCACCGGGCTGGAACTGGTGCAACACATCCAGCAACGCCAGCCCCAACTGCCGGTGGCGATGATCACCGCCTATGGCAGCCTGGAAGTCGCCATCGACGCCCTCAAGGCTGGTGCCTTCGACTTCCTGACCAAGCCCGTCGACCTGGCCCGCCTGCGGGAGTTGGTCGGTAGTGCCTTGCGCATGCCGCCCGTCGCTTCACCAGGAGCGACCGTCGAGCGCTGCCTGCTGGGCGACTCCCCGCCCATGCGCAATGTGCGCAAACAGATCGAAAAACTCGCCCGCAGCCAAGCGCCGGTGTACATCAGTGGCGAGTCGGGTTGCGGCAAGGAACTGGTCGCCCGTCTGATCCACCAGCAAGGCCCCCGAGCCAGCCAGCGCTTTGTGCCCGTCAACTGTGGGGCGATTCCGACAGAGCTGATGGAAAGCGAATTTTTCGGTCATAGAAAAGGCAGCTTCAGCGGCGCCATCGAGGACAAGCCCGGATTGTTCCAGGCTGCCCATGGCGGGACTCTATTTCTCGACGAAGTGGCCGACTTGCCATTGGCGATGCAGGTCAAGCTGTTGCGCGCCATCCAGGAAAAAGCCGTGCGCGCCGTGGGAGGCCAGCAGGAAGAGGTGGTGGATGTGCGCATCCTGTGCGCCACCCATAAAGACCTGGACGCGGAAGTCGCTGCCGGGCGTTTTCGCCAGGATCTGTATTACCGGCTGAACGTCATCGAACTTCGTGTCCCGCCATTACGTGAACGCCGAGAAGACATCGAACCGCTGGCGACCCACGTACTCCAGCGCCTGGCCGCCAGCACCGGCAGCCCTGCGGCCAAGCTGCACCCACGCGCGCTGGACGCCCTGCGCAATTACCGCTTCCCAGGCAACGTGCGGGAGCTGGAAAACATGCTCGAACGGGCCTATACCCTCTGCGAACACCAACAGATCGAGGCCGAAGATCTGCGGCTGGCCGAGGGCGGTAGCGCTGGCGACTCGGGCAGTCCCGATTTGATGCAGGTCGACAATCTGGACGGCTATCTCGAAGAGGTCGAGCGCAAGGTGATTCTCCAGGCACTGGAGGAAACCCGCTGGAACCGCACGGCGGCGGCGCAGCGGTTGAAGTTGTCGTTTCGGTCGATGCGGTATCGGTTGAAGAAGTTGGGGTTGGATTGAGCCACGGTTTGACGCTCGTGCCCCCGGTAGCAGCTAATACCTGTGGTGAGGGAGCTTGCCCCACCACAGGGATTGGGTTTGCTGCAGCGGCTTTACCTATCTCCCGGTCACCGGCACCTGCTCATTCAATACACGATTGGCCAGCAGTTCACTCAGTTCAATCAGTTGTTGTATCCCTAATGCGATCTGCCGTCGTGAGCCTTTCAGGTCGAAGGCCAGGTCGCTGATGGTGGCGTTGGCTGAGGCTAGGGTTTCGCTGAGGTTGGTCAGCAGGCATTCGACGTCGATGCCGTCCACGACGGTGAACAGCTGGTTCGGTGCTGGTTTCTTTTTGGTTTCAGGTTTTGGGTCGAGGTAAGAATCGATGACGCGTTTGGCGGCTTCATCGAGCCCGTTCGGGTTAGGCTCTGAAGGTGATGGAGGTTTTTCACTCATTGCGGTACTCCAAAGGAAAAAATGGATTACCAAGTTAGCGGGCCGCGACGCCCGGACGCTGAATTTGCAGCGACGGGGAAAGGTTAACGAGAGATCTTCCCACCCGGCAACCGCCAGAACTCGTCGGAAAAGTCGGCTTGGTTTAGATTGTTGTCCGAACATTCCCACAAATCTTGGTTGGGGGGTGAGGTCGACATTGTGGGGGGTGTAGATCCGTTTCTTCGGTAACGACTGATTAAGGTTCCGCTCTTACAGCGGGTCACTTTCGAAAAGCGCGAAAGTAACCAAATGTATGGTCAGCCTACCTTTTGCTACTCAGTCACGATGAACGGTAAATCAGGCTTGCGCTAATGTATCCGGGCTCCATGTGAGCGCGGGTACGC
>NZ_JABWQY010000031.1:0-27897 GCF_014268685.1 Pseudomonas sp. SWRI92 | reverse complement strand
GCAACAGGGCGACCATCTGGTCCTCCATCAAGGCGAACGTATCGAGGCGTTCTTCGGGTAGCACCACGAAACCAACGTCGATACGCCGTTCATCCAGCCATTGGAGCACCTGACGGTCCGGCCCTTCGTCGACATGCACCTCGATTCCCGGGTGCAAGGCGCGGTAGCGCCGCAGGATGGTCGGAAGCAATTTCATCGAGGAAGTCGGGCCGAACGAGCCTATGCGCAAGGTCCCGCGTCGCATGCCCCGGGCGTCGGCGGCTTCCTGGCGCAAGGTATCGGCTAGTCCGAGCATCGCCCTGGCTCGCAACAACAGTTGCTGGCCGATGTCGCTGGGCTCCACAAGGGATTGATGGCGTCGGAACAATTCGACGCCCAATTCCTGTTCCAGGGATTTGATGGCGTGCGACACCCCGGACTGACCGATCCCCAACCGTATTGCCGCAGGAGTGAAGCCGCGGAGTTCGGCGACCAGCGAAAAGATTTCCAGTTGGGTCAGGGTCATGAGTAAAAGCTCATTTTACGATGATGAGACATGAGAGTAACGATACATCATCCCAGTGATACGGGACTCGGATAAATCTCAAATTAGGTGAAGCGATGACCTCTGGCGAACATGCCGTTCCAACACCTTCCGATCTGCCGGTCTACTTGAAGCTCGCCATGGTGACCATGATCTGGGGCGGGACCTTCGTCGCCGGCAGGATCCTCTCCGATGCCCTGGCCCCAATGTTTGCCGCCAGCCTGCGCTTTCTGCTGGCGAGTATCGCGTTGCTGATGTTTCTCGGCCTGGCCCGCATCCCCCTGGCCAAGCCCAGCCTGAAGCAGGGCCTTTGGTTGGCGGTGCTGGGTTTCTTCGGCATCTTTGTCTACAACCTGTGCTTCTTTTACGGCTTGCAGCACATCAATGCGTCGCGGGCCTCGCTGATTGTGGCGTTGAACCCGGCGGTGATCGGGTTGGCGTCCTGGTGCCTGTTCGGGGAGCGGCTGGGTCGCTTGAAAGTCGCCGGCATCCTGTTGTGCATCGGCGGGGCGGGGTTGGTGATCGTCAACCGTGATCCGTCCGTGCTGCAGACCACGGGACAGGGTTGGATGGGTGACGTGCTGATTTTTGGCTGCGTGCTGGGCTGGGGGATCTATTCGCTGTTTTCCAAGGGCCTGAGTGAGAGTCTGGGCCCTCTGCAGACTGTCACCTGGTCGATCCTGCTGGGCACCCTGATGTTGTGGGTGGCCTGTGCCGCCAGTGGCGATATCCATTTTGGTGCTTTGTCAGCCCTGGATATCAGGCAATGGCTGAGCCTGCTGTATCTCGGCGTGCTGGGCTCGGCGCTGGCCTATATCGCCTGGTATGACGGTATCCGCAAAATCGGCGCGACCCGTTCCGGGGTGTTCATCGCGCTTAATCCGCTGACGGCGGTATTGCTCGGTGCGTTGCTACTCGACGAACGGCTTACGGCGATGATGTGCGTGGGCGGGGGGCTGATCCTGACGGGAATTTTCCTGTGCAACAAACCGCTTGCGCGTTCGGCTGCAAAGGCGATTTGATACCCAAGACGGACAAACAGGGTTACGCTGTGTAGAATCCGTTTACGCATATAAGAATAACGTCTTCTGGCAGCAGAAGCCTCGCCCGCAAGAGCCTTGGGTCGACAATGAAGATACTTGGGTTTCAACTGATCTACGGCGACTACCTCGCCCGCAGCGTTCGTGGTATTTCCTGCGCGCCGCCGCGTGCCCTCAGCATCACTGGCAACTAACGTTTCTTGTTAATTGATTAAGCATGATGAGGCGCCAACATGGCAGATCTATACGAAAACCCGATGGGCCTGATGGGCTTTGAATTCATCGAATTCGCGTCCCCTACACCCAACACCCTGGAGCCGATCTTCGAGATCATGGGCTTCACCAAAGTTGCCACGCACCGTTCCAAGGACGTGCACCTGTATCGCCAGGGCGCGATCAACCTGATCCTCAACAACGAGCCCAATAGCGTGGCGTCCTACTTCGCCGCCGAGCATGGCCCGTCGGTGTGCGGCATGGCGTTCCGTGTCAAAGACTCGCAAAAAGCCTACCAGCGCGCCCTGGAACTCGGCGCCCAGCCGATCCATATCGAAACCGGCCCGATGGAACTGAATCTGCCGGCGATCAAAGGCATCGGCGGCGCGCCGTTGTACCTGATCGACCGTTTTGGCGAGGGCAGCTCGATCTACGACATCGATTTCGTCTTCCTTGAAGGCGTAGACCGCAATCCAGTCGGTGCCGGCCTGAAAATAATTGACCACCTGACGCACAACGTCTATCGCGGACGCATGGCCTATTGGGCGAACTTCTACGAGAAGCTGTTCAATTTCCGCGAGATCCGCTACTTCGACATCAAGGGCGAATACACCGGCCTGACGTCCAAGGCCATGACCGCCCCGGATGGCATGATCCGCATTCCCTTGAACGAAGAGTCGTCCAAGGGCGCCGGGCAGATCGAGGAGTTCCTGATGCAGTTCAACGGAGAAGGCATCCAGCACGTGGCCTTCCTGACCGACGACCTGATCAAGACTTGGGATGCGCTGAAGAAGATCGGCATGCGCTTCATGACCGCACCGCCGGACACCTACTACGAAATGCTCGAAGGCCGCCTGCCGAACCACGGTGAACCGGTAGATGAACTGCAATCGCGCGGCATCCTGCTGGACGGCGCTTCCGAGCAGGGCGACAAGCGCCTGTTGCTGCAGATATTCTCGGAAACCCTGATGGGCCCGGTGTTCTTCGAATTCATCCAGCGCAAGGGCGACGACGGCTTCGGCGAAGGCAACTTCAAGGCACTGTTCGAGTCGATCGAGCGTGACCAGGTGCGTCGTGGCGTGCTTGCCACCGAGTGATGCCTGACCCATGAAAAAACCCGCCTGGCTGTGATGCCTGGCGGGTTTTTTATTTCCGGTGGGTGCTTGGCCTTCAGGCCCTGCGCCGCTGTCGCACCAGATGCTTGAACCCTTCGAACACCAGCACCGCCACCGCCATCCAGATGGGAATGTAGGTCAGCCACTCTTGCGCCTCGATGCTTTCCCCCAACAGCAGCGCGACGCCCAGCAACAGCACCGGCTCGACATAGCTCAACAGTCCGAACAGGCTGAACGGCAGCAGCCGGCTGGCAACGATGTAGGCCACCAGCGCCGAGGCACTGATGACGCCCAGCACCGGGATGAGTAGCGACAGCCACGGGTATTGGTCGAAGACGCCGAAACCCTGTTCACCGCTCTGCACGAACCACAATGCCAAGGGTAGCATCAGCGTCATGTCCAGCCAGAGCCCGCCCAGGTTGTCGGTGCGCAGGCGTTTGCGCAAGATGAAGTAGATCGGGTAACCCACCACCACCAGCAACGTCGCCCAGGAAAGCCCGCCGACCTGGTAGAGCTCGTTGAGCACTCCGAGGGTGGCGAAGAACACGGCGATTTTCTGAAAGCGCGAGAGGCGTTCGCCATAGACAATACGGCCGGTCAGCACCATCGACAGCGGCAACAGGAAGTACCCCAGCGACACATCCAGGCTGTAGCCATTGAGCGGTGCCCACATGAACAGCCACAGCTGCGCGCCCATCAACGCCGAAGAGGCCATCGCCCCGAGCAGCAGTTGCGGTGTGGCGACCAGGCGCTGGACGAGATCCGAGACCAGTTTCCACTCCCGCGAGACCAGCATGAAGGCCGTCATGCACGGCATCGTCAGCAGCATGCGCCAGCCGAAGATCTCCAGTCCGGTCAGGGGCGTGAGCAGCGAGGTGTAGTAGTACATGACGGCGAACAGGGCGGAAGCCGAGACCGATAGAACGATGCCTTTGGACACGGGTGCCTCTTGTTATTGGGACTACCGTTTTACCTGTGGCGAGGAAGCAAGCTCCCTCGCCACGGTTATATGGGTTGCATACTACTACGTGCGCGGTACGCGCCCCGGCACGAAGTGGCTCATGTCATTGAAGCCCGGTGTCGAAGCATGCCCCGGTGTCACCAATGAATCGATGAAGGCTTCGTCGTCCGCCGTGATCTGCACCGCCTGCGCCTTGGTATACGCGTCCCACTGCTCCTCGGTGCGCGGCCCGACGATGGCCGACGTGACGGCGCGGTTGTTCAGCACCCAGGCGATGGCGAACTCGACGATACCCACGCCGCGTTCCTGAGTGTATTGCTGGATCTGCTGGGCAATGCGCAAGGACTCGACCCGCCATTCGGTCTCCAGGATGCGCTTGTCCTGGCGGCCGGCGCGGCTGTTGGCATCCGGCGCCACGTCCGGCGCATATTTGCCGCTGAGCACGCCACGGGCGAGGGGGCTGTAGGGCACCACGCCGAGGCCGTAGTTCTGCGCGGCGGTGATCTGTTCGGTTTCCGCCTGGCGATTGACGATGTTGTACAACGGCTGGCTGATCACCGGCCGGTCGACGCCCAGATCGTCGGCGATACGAATCACCTCGGCGATGCGCCAGGCGCGGTAGTTGGACAGGCCCCAGTAACGGATCTTGCCCTGGCGAATCAGATCGCCAATGGCCGACACCGTGACCTGCAACGGCGTGTTGTGGTCTTCGCGGTGCAGGTAATAGATGTCCAGGTAATCGGTGCCCAGGCGCGTCAGGCTGGCCTCGATGCCATTGAACAGATGCTTGCGGCTCAGGCCGCTGCGGTTGGGCACACCGTCCGGCGGGCCAAAACCGACCTTGGTGGCGAGCACCCACTCCTGGCGATGACGGGCAATCGCCTCGCCGACGATTTCCTCGGAGCGGCCGTTGGTATAGACGTCGGCCGTGTCGATGAAGTTGATGCCCTGGTCCCAGGCCTTGCCGATGATCCGCAGTGAATCCTCGGTGCTGGTCTGTTCGCCGAACATCATGGTGCCCAGGGTCAGCGTCGAGACTTGCAACCCGGAATGACCCAGCGTGCGATAGCTCATGGACAAGATCCTTTTTATCGATGGGAAAGGTCCAATCAAATACCAGAACCGCCGCTTGGATCCAACTGATTTATCAAATCCTCTGGTCAACATGGGAGCAAGCTCCCACGGGGTAACGGGGTCAGGCCCGAAGCGTACGGGTCATGCGCAACGCCAGCAGGCTGCCGCAGACAATCACGCCGGCCAGCAGGTACAGCGCCGCATCGGTCGAGCCGGTGGCGTCCTTGACCCAGCCGACCAGATAGGGGCTGAGGAAACCGGCCATCTGGCCCATGGAGTTGATCAGCGCCAACCCGCCGGCCGCCGCGCCGGCGCTGAGCAGGGCGGTGGGCACCGGCCAGAACATTGGCAGGCCGGTGAGGGCGCCCATCGTGGCGATGGTCAGGCCGAGGATGGCGATCGCCGGCGTGGTTGCGAAGTTGACCGCGATCAGCAGCCCGGCCGCGCCCATCAGCATCGGCACCACCAAATGCCAGCGACGCTCCTTGTGCAAGTCCGCCGAACGGCCCACCAGCAACATGAACACCGCCGCCAGCAGATAGGGAATCGCGCTCAGCCAACCGATCACCAGGTTATCGCTGAAGCCCAGGTTCTTGATGATTGACGGCAGCCAGAAGTTGATCGCGTACACGCCGCTCTGGATGCAGAAATACACCAGGCCGAACGCCCAGATCGCCGGATTCTTGAACACTGCCGCCAAGGAGTCGGTGGTGGTTTTCGGCTTGTTGGCCAAGTCTTCCGCGTGGTCGGCGGTGAGCACGGCGCGTTCATGGTCAGTCAGCCATTTGGCGTTGGCGAAGGTGTCGCTGAGCAGGAAAAACGCCAGTGCCCCGAGGATCACCGTCGGGACGCCCTGCAACAGGAACATCCACTGCCAACCCGCGAGGCCACCTTGACCGGCGGCGAAGTGATTGAGGATCCAACCGGAAAACGGACTGCCCAAAAGGCCGGACACTGGAATGGCCGACATGAACAGCGCCATGATCCGGCCGCGACGGAACGTCGGAAACCACTGCGAGAGATACAGCACCACGCCAGGAAAGAACCCGGCCTCGGCGGCGCCAGTGAACAGCCGCAACGTGTAGAACTCGGTCGGCGTGGTGACGAACAGCAGGCAGGTCGACAGCGTGCCCCAGGTGATCATCATCAGCGCGATCCAGCGCCGCGGGCCGAATTTGGTCAGGGCCAGGTTACTTGGCACGCCGCAGAGCACGTAGCCGATGAAGAAGATCCCGGCGCCGAGGCCGTACACGGTTTCGCTGAATTTCAACGCGTCGAGCATCTGCAACTTGGCGAAGCCAACGTTGACCCGGTCAAGGTAATTGAACAGGTAGCAGATGAAGATGAAGGGGATCAAGCGCAGGGTAATGCGCTTGTAGACGGTATTTTTTTCGTCGGGGGTAGCCAGGAGGGCTGCTGCGCTCTGGGACATGGCGGGTCTCTCTTTATTATGATTTTGGCGTGCCAAGGGGTAACGTTGACCGCACCTTGAGTCTCGGCCAGGCCAAGGTCCTGTGTCTTTGTGCCAGGGCACAGGGTTTGGATGCCGACCCTGTGCGCCTGACCAAACCCACGCCTAAAACAACAATCACGCCGCTTGCAAGGACCATCGCCCATGTTCGAACTCGATCACGACCTGGCGCAGGACATCGTCGACCGGGCGATGGCGATTCTTCCCTATAACGTCAACGTCATGGACAACCAGGGCCTGATCCTTGCCAGCGGCGAGCGCGAGCGCATCAATACCCGCCATGAAGGCGCGCAGCTGGTGCTGGCCAATGGTCGGGTGGTGGAAATCGACGAGCACACCGCGATGCACCTCAAGGGCGTTCAGCCGGGGATCAACCTGCCGCTGATGCTCGATCAACGATTGATCGGGGTGCTAGGCATCACCGGCGATCCCGCACATCTGCGCACCTACGCCGAACTGGTGCGCATGACCGCCGAAATGCTGCTCGGCCAGCGCAACCAACAGGCCGAGCAGCAATGGCGCCGCCAGCGCTGCGATGATTTGCTGGCCTTGTTGCTGGGTGACGCCGGGGATTCGCCACGGCTGCTCGACGAAGCCCTTCAAATGGGCCTCAAGCCGCAGTTGCCGCGGGTACCCTATCTGTTTGAGCTGGGCCTGGAGCATGGCCCCGGCCAGACGGTCGAGGCGCTGAGTGCGTGGCTGATGTCGCGCTATCCGGACAGTTGGTGCCTGACCTCGTCGAAATCGTCGTTGCTCTGGTGCCGGCCCGTCACAGCGTCGGTGGAAAACGAGCGGCTGCTGGCCAAACTCGATGGGCTCGGCTGGAACATCCTGCGGGTGGCGGTGGGTGGCCAGGCCGATGGGTTGGCGGGCTTGCGCCGCTGCTACCGGCGCGTGGCGGACCTGCTCGCCTATGGGCGCGATGTCCTGCCGCAATCGCGCTTGCTGATCCTCAACCGTTATCGATTGCCGGTGATGCTTTGGCGGCATCGCAACGACGATGCGCTCGATGAACTGCTGACGCCGTTGCGCAAAGTGATCGCCAAGGACAGCAACGGGCAGTTGCTGGCGACCTTGCGAAGCTGGTGCGAACACGACGGCCAGAGCCAGGCCTGCGCCGACGCCCTGGGGATCCACCGCAACAGCTTGCGTTATCGCATGGAGCGCATCGCTGAGCTCAGCGGCGTCGACCCCCTCAGGCTGGACGGAATGTTGGCGTTGTACCTGGGCGTGCAGCTATTGCCGCAGTCATCTACGTAGCCGCCCGTGCGCGAGGACGCTTGCTCGCGCTGGACTGCGCAGCCAGGCCTTTGTGAATTTGAACAATAATGTCCAAGCCGTTTTGTGCGGCGGACCGGCGTCAGGGCTGCGGCCAGCTGGCAGCATGCTGTGCACGGAACCGGAGAACAAAAAAATGAAAATAATCATCGCCCCCGACTCGTTCAAGGACAGCCTCAGCGCCCAGGGCGTCGCCGATGCCATCGCCCAAGGGCTGGCAGAGATCTGGCCAGACGCGCAGCTGATCAAATGCCCGATGGCGGACGGCGGGGAGGGGACGGTGGAAGCCGTGCTGGCTGCCTGCAACGGACAGTGGCGTGAGGCTCGGGTTCGCGGTCCGCTGGGCGCCGCTGTCGACGCGCGTTGGGGCTGGTTGCCCGACAGCCGCACCGCAATCATCGAGATGGCCGAGGCCAGCGGCTTGCAATTGCTGCCGCCGGAGCAGCGCGACGCCTGTTCCAGCAGCACCTTTGGCACCGGCGAACTGATCCGCGCAGCGCTGGACGAAGGCGCCGAGCGAGTCATCCTGGCGATTGGCGGCAGCGCCACCAACGACGGCGGTGCCGGTGCGATCCAGGCGCTGGGCGTCGCCTTGCTGGACGAACACGGACACTCGCTGCCGCCCGGCGGCCTCGCCCTGGCCAACCTGGCGCGCATCGATCTGAGCCAAATGGACCCGCGCCTGGCCGGCGTGCGTTTCGAGATCGCCGCCGATGTCGATAACCCATTGTGTGGGCCCCATGGCGCGTCAGCCGTGTTCGGCCCGCAGAAAGGCGCCTCCGCCGAGCAGGTGCAACGGCTGGACCGTGCGCTGGGGCACTTCGCCGGACACTGCGCCCAGGTGTTGAACCGCGACGTACGCGACGAGCCGGGCAGCGGCGCCGCCGGCGGCCTGGGGTTTGCCGCCAAGGCGTTCCTCCAAGCGCAGTTTCGTACCGGCGTGGAAGTCGTTGCGCAGTTGACCGGCCTGGCCGACGCGATCAACGGCGCGGACCTGGTCATCACCGGTGAAGGCCGTTTCGATGCCCAGACCCTGCGCGGCAAGACGCCTTTTGGCGTGGCCCGCATCGCCCGACGCCACGGCGTACCGGTGCTGGTCATTGCCGGCACGCTGGGGGAGGGTTACCAGGCGCTATACGATCACGGCATCGATGCGGCCTTTGCCCTCGCGAACGGACCGATGACGTTGCAAGAGGCCTGCACCGATGCGCCACGCCTCTTGAGCGAGCGGGCGCGGGACATCGCCCGGCTCTGGCGCGTCGCGGCCCGTTGATCTCGCCGCGCTGTCTCGGCCGCCGGGAGATTGCCTTCCAGAGATTGACCCGCCTGCACACCCTGCGTAGCCTTGCGCCTTCGAGGTTCTTTGGCGTGCGCCAAAGCTAAGAAGGGAACGCGGTCCAAGCCGCGGCTGCCCCCGCAACTGTGAACGGTGCCGTTCCTGCCAGGCCACTGTGCAAGTCCTTTAAAAAAAGGCGCACGGGAAGGCGCAGGAAACGCCAGTGCAAGGCTTTGCAAGACAAGCCCGGACTGGCCCGCCGAAAGCCAGGAGACCTGCCTCGACAACAGATTCTCACTACAACCGGGCGGGGTGATCCGGTGGCGAAATCTTCCGCGCGTGCCTGCCTGCGGTTGTCGTCCCGTTTGCCCGCCACCTTGCCAAAGGGCATCCGATGAAAACACTGGCCAAACTCCCCGTCACCATCGTCACCGGTTTCCTCGGCTCGGGTAAGACCACCTTGCTCCGGCACATGCTCGACAATGCCCAGGGCCGGCGCATTGCAGTCATCGTCAACGAATTCGGCGAGCTGGGCATCGACGGCGAAATCCTCAAGCAGTGCTCCATCGGTTGCACCGAAGAAGAAGCCAACGGCCGCGTCTATGAACTGGCCAACGGCTGCCTGTGCTGCACGGTGCAGGAAGAGTTTTTCCCGGTGATGCGCGAGTTGGTCGCCCGGCGCGGCGACCTTGACCACATCCTCATCGAAACCTCCGGCCTGGCATTGCCAAAACCCTTGGTCCAGGCTTTCCAGTGGCCGGAAATCCGCAGCGCCTGCACGGTCGATGCGGTGATCACCGTGGTCGACAGCCCGGCCGTGGCCGCCGGCACTTTTGCCGCATTCCCCGATCAGGTCGATGCCCAGCGCAAGCTCGATCCGAACCTGGACCACGAATCACCGCTGCACGAGCTGTTCGCCGATCAACTGGCCAGCGCCGACTTGGTGATCCTCAATAAAGCCGACCTGATCAGCCCCGAAGACCTGGCCCGAGTCCGTCTGGAAGTCGCTGAAGAACTGCCGCCAGCGGTCAAGGTCATCGAGGCCAGCAGCGGTCGCCTGCCCCTGGACGTGCTGATCGGCCTGGGCGCCGGCTCCGAAGAACACATCGACGGGCGCCACAGTCATCACGATCACCACCATGACGGCGATGAAGACGACCACGATCATGATGCCTTCGATTCGATTTCCATCGAGTTGCCCCAGGCCGATGAAAGCCTGCTGCTGGACGCGCTGACGCAACTGGTGGTCCAGCACGGCGTGCTGCGGGTCAAGGGTTTTGCGGCAATCCCGAACAAGCCGATGCGCCTGCTGATCCAGGGCGTCGGCACGCGTTTCGACAAGCATTTCGACCGCCAGTGGGGCGCCGATGAAGCGCGGGTCACCCGGCTGGTGCTGATCGGCCAGGCGCTGGATGCCGCGTTGCTTGAAGCGCAGTTGCGCGCTGCCCTCAGCGCCTAAGCCATGCACCTGCTCAGGACCCAGCCCGGCGGTTTCGTGTCGGATGACAACATTGCCGACCTCGGGCAAACCCCCGCCGAGCTGGTGATCCTGTGCAGCGGCGATTCCAGCCTGGCGCTGCTGGCCGAAGCGGCGCGACAGTTGCCGGACGACTTCCCGGATTTCCGCCTCGCCAACCCGATGCAGGTGCAGAACCACGCCTCGGTAGACCTGTACGTCGACGACGTGCTGCGTCATGCCAAGGTCATTCTGTTGTCGCTGCACGGTGGCATCGGCTATTGGCGCTACGGCATCGAGCGGCTGATGGAACTCGCCGGGCGCGGCGTGAAGCTGATCCTGGTGCCGGGGGATGATCGCCCCGATCCGGAGCTCAGCGACCTGAGCAATGTGCCCTTCGAGGATCGCGACCGGCTCTGGCAGTTCCTGCGCCAGGGAGGATTGGGTAACGCCCTCAACTTGTTTCATCACTTGGGCAGTCAATGGTTTGGCCGCGATTACCCGTGGGCCGAACCGCAGCCGCTGCCGCGCACGGCTATTTACCATGCCGAGAAAACCAACGCGACCCTGAACGATTGGCAAGCCGACTGGCAGGCCGATCAACCGGTCGCGGCAGTGCTGTTCTACCGTTCTCACCTGCAGGCGGCGAACACGGCGTTCATCGATGTGTTCTGCCAGCGCTTGCAAGCGGCAGGGCTGAATCCGCTGCCGATTGCCGTGGCCAGCCTCAAGGAACCCGGCTGCCTGGCCCAGGTGGAAGATTGGCTGGAAGAGGTAGAGGCGGGCGTGATTCTCAACACCACCGGCTTCGCTCAATCGAGCCCTGAAGCACCGCACCTGCGGCCGTTTCGCCGCAACATCCCGGTGATCCAGGCGATCTGCGCCCAGGACAATGAACCCGGCTGGCGCGCCAGCGAACAGGGCCTGGGGCCGCGCGACCTGGCGATGCACATTGCCTTGCCCGAGCTGGATGGCCGGATCATCAGCCGTCCTGTCAGTTTCAAGGACCTGGCCTGGCGCAGCGAGCGCAGCCAGAGCGATGTGGTCTGCTACCGGGCGGTGCCCGAGCGCATGGACTTCGTCGCCGAACTGGCCCGGCGCTGGACCTGCTTGGCGCGCCTGCCCAACGTAGAGAAACGCGTGGCGCTGATCCTCGCCAACTACCCGACCCGGGACGGGCGCATCGGCAACGGCGTCGGCCTGGACACCCCGGCGGCGGCGCTGAATATCCTGCGCGCCATGCAGGCCGAAGGTTATCCGCTGGCGACCGAATTGCCCGACAGCGGCACTGCGTTGATCCAGCAGTTGCTCGGCGGTGTCAGTAACGACCTGGACAGTCTCGATCTGCGGCCCTGCCATCAAAGCCTGGCGCTGGACGCTTATCAACCCTTGTTCGACGCGCTGCCCGAGGCCAATCGCCAGGCGGTGCGGGAACGCTGGGGCGCGCCCGAGCAGGACCCGATGTTCCGCGACGGCCGACTGATGATCGCCGGCTTGCGCCTTGGCCTGACGTTCGTCGGTATCCAGCCGGCGCGCGGCTATCAAGTCGACCCGAGCGCGGTGTACCACGACCCGGACCTGGTGCCGCCCCATGGCTACCTGGCGTTTTATTTCTGGTTGCGCCACACCTACGGCGCCCACGCGGTGATTCATGTCGGCAAGCACGGCAACCTCGAATGGCTACCGGGGAAGGGTGTCGGGCTGTCGGAGAACTGCTGGCCGGATGCGTTGCTCGGGCCGCTGCCGAACATCTACCCGTTCATCGTCAACGACCCGGGCGAGGGTGCCCAAGCCAAGCGTCGGACCCAGGCAGTGATTATCGACCACCTGATGCCGCCGCTGACCCGGGCCGAAACCTATGGGCCGCTGCGTAACCTGGAGCTGCTGGCCGACGAATATTACGAGGCGCAACTGCTCGACCCGCGCCGCGCCCGGGAGCTGCAACGGGACATCTTGAACTTGGTGCGCGAGACCCACATCGACCGCGAACTGCAACTCGATGCCGCGCTCGACAGCGACGCCGACGCCTCGATCTGGCTGCCGCGCCTGGACACTTACCTCTGCGATTTGAAGGAGTCGCAGATCCGCGATGGGCTGCACATCTTCGGCGAGTCGCCCGCCGGGCGGCTGCGCATCGACACCTTGCTGGCGTTGCTGCGCATCCCCCGAGGCGACGGCAAGGGCGCTCAATCGAGCTTGCTGCGGGCGTTGGCGAAGGCGTTCGGGTTGGGGTTCGATCCGCTCGATTGTGCCCTGGCCGAACCCTGGGAAACGGACCGTCCCGCGGCGTTGCGCGAGGTCAGCGACGAGCCATGGCGCACCGTCGGCGACACCCGCGAGCGCCTGGAGCTGTTCGCCGCAGGGTTGATCGAACAAGCACTGGCAGGCGAAGTCGCGTTGCTCGACGCGCCGGGCTGGGAAGCTGTCGCGGACATCATCGAGCACCTGCGCTCGGTCGTCGCGCCGCGCCTGGACGCTTGCGGCCCAGCGGAAATGCGCGGCTTGCTCGACGCCTTGGGCGGTCGCTTTGTCCCGGCCGGCCCCAGTGGCGCGCCGAGTCGCGGGCGCCTGGACGTGCTGCCTACCGGCCGCAACTTCTTTTCCGTCGATGTGCGCAACCTGCCCACCACCACCGCGTGGCGCATCGGCTTCCAGTCGGCGAATCTGATCCTCGAACGGCATTTGCAAGACCATGGCGACCACTTGCGCCAACTTGGCCTGTCGGTATGGGGCACCGCCACCATGCGCACTGGCGGCGACGACATTGCCCAAGCCATGGCATTGATGGGCGTGCGCCCGGTGTGGGCCACGGGCAGCCAGCGGGTCGATGATTTCGAGATCTTGCCGTTGAGCCTGCTGGACCGGCCGCGGGTCGATGTCACGCTGCGGGTGTCCGGGTTCTTCCGGGATGCCTTCGCCAACCTGATCCGCTTGTTCGATGCGGCGGTGCAAGCCGTTGCGGCCCTTGATGAACCTGACGACATGAACCCGTTGGCGGCGAAAGTCCGTGGCGAGCGCGAAGCCTTGCTGCAATCGGGCGTGCCGTTGGAAGACGCCGCGCGCCAGGCTGGCTGGCGGATCTTCGGCGCCAAGCCCGGTGCCTATGGCGCGGGTGTGCAGGGCGCCATCGACGGTCGTCTCTGGCAGAGCCGAGAAGACTTGGCGCAGGTGTACCTCAATTGGGGCGGCTACGCTTATGGCTCAGGCGATGAGGGCACTGCGGCGCGAGATCAATTCTCCCGGCGCCTGAGCCAGGTCCAAGCGGTGTTGCAGAACCAGGACAACCGCGAGCACGACCTGCTCGATTCCAACGATTACTACCAGTTCCAAGGCGGCATGCTCGCGGCGGTCGAAACCCTGAGCGGTCAGCCGACAGCCAGTTACCACGGTGATCACAGCCAGCCTGACCTGCCCAGGATTCGCACCCTGAAGGAAGAACTGAACCGGGTCATCCGCTCCCGTGCGGCCAATCCGAAATGGATCGCCGGGGTCAAGCGCCACGGCTACAAAGGCGCGTTCGAACTGGCTGCGACCGTGGATAATCTGTTCGCCTTCGACGCCACCACGCAGTTGATCGACGACCACCAATACGCCTTGCTGGCCGACGCTTACCTGCTCGACCCGGATACCCGGGATTTCGTTCGCCAGCACAACCCCGACGCGCTGCGAGACATGACCGAGCGCATGCTCGAGGCGCAGCAGCGGGGGATGTGGCAGGATCCCGGTGAATACCGCGAGGCGCTGGAACATCTGTTGTTGGACATTGAAGAAGATGGCTGACTTATCGATGATCGACGCGGGCCCCTGTGGCGAGGGTGCTTGCTCCCTCGCCACAGGGGATCTTCATACCTCATGAGACATCTCACATGACCGACACCCCCCATTTCCCGCTCTCCGCCGTGGTCGGCGCCGATGACTTGAAGCTGGCGCTGTGCCTGGCCGCCATCGACCCGAAAATCGGCGGCGTGCTGATCGAAGGCCCGCGAGGGATGGCCAAGTCCACCCTGGCCAGGGGCCTTGCGGACTTGTTGGCCAGCGGTCAGTTCGTCACCTTGCCCCTGGGCGCCACCGAGGAGCGGCTGGTGGGCACCCTCGATTTGGACGCGGCATTGGCGCAGGGGCGCGCGCAGTTTTCCCCCGGCGTGCTGGCCAAGGCCGACGGGGGCGTGCTGTATGTCGATGAAGTGAACCTGCTGCCCGATCACCTGGTGGACTTGCTACTCGATGTCGCGGCCAGCGGTACCAACCTGATCGAGCGCGACGGCATTTCCCATCGGCATTCGGCGCGCTTTGTATTGATCGGCACCATGAATCCGGAAGAGGGTGAATTGCGTCCGCAACTACTCGACCGCTTCGGCCTGAACGTAGTGCTGGACGGCCACACCGCACCTTCCGAGCGCGGGCAGATCATTCGCCGGAGACTGGATTTCGACAGCGACCCCGCGTCGTTTTGCACCGAGTGGGAACCGGCCCAGCAGCAACTGCGCGAACGTTGCGAGCAGGCGCGGGCGCAGTTGGCGCAGATCCCGCTGGATGACGCGGCGCTGGGGCAGATTACCGAGCGTTGTTTTGCTGCCGGAGTCGATGGCCTGCGCGCCGACCTCGTCTGGTTGCGCGCCGCCCGCGCGCATGCGGCCTGGCGTGGCGCGGATGCCATTGCCGACGAGGACATCGATGCGGTCGCCGAGTTTGCCCTGCGTCATCGCCGACGCGGCCACACCGCGCCGGCACCGGAACCGTCCCAGGCCCCGCAGTCGAGTCCGAACGAGGCGAGCAGGCCCAGCGAAGGCCAGGGCCAATGGGGCGACTTGCCGGCCAGGGCGTTGCCCATCGGCGCCCGGCGTGATGTGCCGAGCTGGCCAAAAAAGCCCTAGGCATTCGCCCCCGTTCGCTGGCGGGGGCGAATGCCAGACCCCGTCCGGGACGGTTGGACCAGGGCCGTCAAGGCCGAAGCAAAACCGCAACCGGCGGCGTGGTGGACTGGCCGGGCACCTTGCTCAACGGCCGTCCACGCCTGCCTGCGGACCTGCGCTTCACATGGCGCCAGCGCTCAGCCCATGAGCTGTGGCTGGTGATCGTCGACGCCTCGGCTTCGACCCGTCGCCATCAGGCCTTGAGCGACGGCAAGGGTCTGCTGGCGCAACTGTTCGACGATGCCTACCGACAACGCGCCCGATTGGCGTTGCTGACGGCCAGCGGTGGCGCTCCGGTCTGGCATGTGCAAGGTCTCAAGGCCGCCATTGGCCTACGTGACTGGCTCGATACGCTGGGCGCCGGTGGCGGCACGCCGTTGCTGGCGGCGGTGAACGAGGCCGGGCGCTGGCTCGCGGCCCGGCGCAAGCGCTTCCCGGCGGAGCAACAACGGGTGCTGCTGATGACCGATGGGCGGGTGAAAGCAGGCACGTCGCTGCCGTTGCTCGAATGCCCCAGCCTGTTGATCGACATCGAGCGCGGGCCGATTCGCCTGGGCCGGGCGAAGCAGTTGGCGGGCCAGTTGGGGGCTGAGTATCGCCATCTTGATGAGGGCTGATGGGTTTGCGCATGACCGCTCCATGCTCAGGCAACCCTTCCAGGAGTGAACCAAGCGCGCACTCGTCACCGTCCCCCAGTGGAGGTTTCGCGCGGCCGGGCCCTCGCGCGGTGGCGCAGAATCTGCCGTAAAAGCCGCCCTGATGAGGCGTTTTACGCACCATAACTGCCCTCAAACCCACACAAACACGGGTGCAACGCCCGTGTCTGGAGCATCCCGCAAAGTCTGCTGAGCGGGCCCTGAAAAACGGTGGTTTGTACCAAGCGGCCACTCTTTTTAACGGTTTTTCCACGGTCTCATGGTGTTGTAATGAAAACGTGATGCAGCGTTGCACCGATGCTTCACGAACGGCGTCAATGTTTGCCTCGTCATGCCTTCAACAACAAACCAGGACCGCACACATGAGCTTTCTTCGACCCAAGTACATCACCTTCGACTGCTACGGCACGTTGACCAATTTCCAGATGGGCAGCATGACGCGCGAGCTGTTCGCCGACCGCGTCGATGCCGGGCAGATGGACCAGTTCGTCAAGGATTTCGCCGCTTATCGCCTGGACCAAGTGATGGGTGACTGGCGGCCGTATGATGAAATCATCAAGACCTCCCTCATGCGGGTCTGCAAGCGTTGGGGCGTCGAATACCGCGGTGAAGGCCAGCTCTATTACGATGCCGTTCCAACCTGGGGCCCCCACGCCGATGTGCCGGCGGGCCTGTCGAAAATCGCCGACAAGATCCCCCTGGTGATTTTTTCCAACGCGATGGACGAGCAGATCATGTCCAACGTCGACAAGCTCGGCGCGCCTTTCTACAAAGTCTTCACGGCCCAGCAGGCCCAGGCCTACAAGCCGCGCCTGGCGGCGTTCGAATTCATGCTCGATAACCTCGGCTGCGGGCCGGAGGACGTCTTGCATGTGTCGTCGAGCTTTCGCTACGACCTGATGCCGGCCCACGACATGAAGATCAAGAACAAAGCCTTCGTCGCCCGTGGTCACGAGCAACCAGGCAATGCGGTCTATGGCTACCACCAGATTCCGGACATCGGCGGGTTGCCCGGTCTGGTCGGGCTCTGAGTTGAGCGCACTCTTCAAGGTAAGGGGTTAGACATGGGCAGTGAGTCCTATTGGCTCGATACCGCACCGGCCTTCACCGGTGCCCAGCTCGGCGGGTTGCCCGGGCAGGTCGATGTCGCGATCGTCGGTGGCGGTTTCACCGGCCTGGCCGCGGCCCGTGCCCTGGCCTTGAAGGGCGCCAGCGTGGCAGTGCTGGAAGCTGGAAGGGTGATCGGCGAGGCGTCGGGGCGTAACGGCGGGCAGTGCAACACCGGTGTCGCCCAGGATTATGCCTCGCTCACCGCCAGCCTCGGCGCCGAGAAAGCCCGGGCGTATTACCAGGCCTACGAAAGCGCCGTGCACAGCGTGGTCTCGTTGGTGGAGCAGGAGGGGATTGCCTGCGACCTGACGCGCAACGGCAAGCTCAAATTGGCCGCCAAGCCGATGCACTACGAAGGGTTGGCGCGCACCTGTGAATTGATCCGCAAGGAAGTGGACGCCGAGGTGCAATTGCTGTCCGCGCAGGAGGTTCGCGCCGAGGTCAATTCGGCCCAGTTCCACGGTGGCCTGCTGCAGCGCAACGGTGTGCAGATGCACGTTGGGCGCTTTGGTGTCGGCTTGGCCGAGGCGGCGGCGCGTCACGGCGCGTTGATCTTCCAGGGCGTGGAGGTGAAGGATTGGAAAGCCAGCGGCAGCGGCTACCAGGTCAATACCAGCAAAGGCGTGCTGCACGCGTCCCAGGTGCTGCTGGCCACTGGCGCCTGCCAGCAAGGCGGGCTCGGTTGGTACCGACGGCGCATCGTACCCGTTGGAAGTTTCGTGGTCGCCACCGAGGTATTGCCCCAGTCGCTGATCGACAGCTTGCTGCCGGCACGCCGCTCCTACGTTACCAGCCGCATGATCGGCAATTACTTTCGCCTCACCCCCGACAGCCGTTTGCTGTTTGGCGGTCGTGCGCGGTTTGCCATGTCCGACAGTGTTTCCGATGCCAAGAGCGGCAAGGTGCTGCAGGCGGCGATGGTGCAGATGTTTCCGCAACTGGCGGACGTGAAGATCGACTATTGCTGGGGCGGGCTGGTGGACATGACATCCGACCGCCTGCCCAGGGCCGGCCAGCACGGCGGGGTCTATCACTCCATGGGCTACAGCGGCCACGGCGTGCAGATGTCGGTGCACATGGGCCAGGTCATGGCGGATGTCATGGCCGGGAAAGTCGAGGCAAACCCCTGGCGAGAACTCGACTGGCCGGCGATTCCCGGGCACTTCGGCAAGCCCTGGTTCCTGCCGCTGGTAGGCGCGTATTACCGCCTGCAGGACTACCTACACTGATTTCAAGGCTGCGCTTTGCGTTTCAACAGCCGTTTCAACATCCCGTTGCGTCGACCGTGCGCAACCGAGCCCCTATCACTTGCGGAAGGTAGAACTGACATGACTGACAATAAGAACAGCATCGACGGCCAGTTGATTACCGGCACAGAAAGTCTGCGTGTTTTCGAAGGGCTCAACCGCGGCATGTCACGCCGCCACGCGTTGCAGATGCTGGGGTTGGCCGGGGTCGCCGCAGCAGGTGCCGGCAGCTTGTTTGGCGCGGCCGGCAAGCTGTTGGCCGATGACACCGCAAGCCCCGGCAAGGGCAAGCCCGGCGGACGTATCCGCGTTGCCGGCATCACCAGCTCCACCGCCGACACCCTGGACCCGGCCAAAGGCTCATCGTCCACCGATTACGTGCGCCATTACATGTTCTACAACGGCCTGACCCGTTTCGACAGCCACATGGTGCCGCAACTGGAACTGGCTGAACGCATCGATACCACCGACGCCACGCTCTGGGTGATCACCCTGCGCAAGGAAGTCACGTTCCACAACGGCAAAGGGTTGACGGCGGCGGATGTGGTGTTTTCGCTGATGCGGCACAAGGATCCGATCACCGGATCCAAGGTCTTGCCACTGGCGTCGCAGTTCGATGAGGTGAAGGCCAACGGCACCCACGAAGTACAGATCCGCCTCAGCGGTCCAAATGCCGAGCTGCCGTCGATCCTCGCCGTTTCCCATATGTTGATCGTGCCCGAGGGCACCAGCGATTTCAGCCAGGGCATCGGCACCGGTCCGTTCAAGGTCAAGGAATTCAAGCCCGGTGTGCGCTCCATCGGCGCGCGCAATGCCAACTACTGGAAACCCGGCTTGCCCTACCTGGACGAGATCGAATTCATCGGTATTGCCGATGAGCCGTCACGGGTCAACGCGCTGCTGTCCGGCGACGTGCAGATCATCAACGAGGTCAACCCGCGTTCGACCACGCGTATCAAGGACAGCGCTGGCCACCGGGTCGTCGATTCGCCGTCGGGCAACTACACCGACCTGATCATTCGCCAGGACCAGATGCCAGGCCAGAGCCCGGAATTCACCGAGGCGATGAAGTTGCTGCTCGATCGCGAGCAGGTCAAGTCGGCGATCTTCCGGGGCTTCGCCAGGGTCGGCAATGATCACCCGATCGCCCCCGGCGCGCGCTTCTTCAACGCCGACCTGCCACAACGCACCTACGACCCCGAGAAGGCGCGCTTCCTGCTGAAGAAAGCCGGCATGGAAAGTATCAGCATGCCAGTCATGTGTTCGCCGGCCGCCACCGGTTCGGTGGACGTCGCCGTGCTGCTGCAGCAATCGGCCAAGGAAGCCGGGCTCAAGCTCAACGTCAACCGGCTGCCGAGCGACGGCTACTGGTCCAACCATTGGGCCAAGCACCCGCTGAGCTTCGGCAACATCAACCCGCGGCCGAATGCCGACATGCTGTTCTCGCAGTTCTTCCAGTCCTCGGCGCCGTGGAACGAATCCGGCTGGAAAAACCCGCAATTCGACCAACTGCTGGTGCAGGCAAGGGGCGAAACCGACGAGGCCAAGCGCGGCAAGATGTACGCCGACATGCAGACGCTGGTGCATGACCACAGTGGCATCGGCATCCCCGTGTTCATCAGCAACATTGACGGCGTCGACCAGCGCGTCAAAGGCTATGGCACCAACCCGCTGGGCGGATTCATGGGCTACATGTTCTCCGAGCAAGTCTGGCTGGATGCTTGATGAGCGTTGTCTGGCTCCGCGACCCGGCAAGAGGATCGGATGATGAATAGCAACACATTGTGGTTGATCGGCCGGCGCCTCGGCGCCGCGATCGTAACCCTGCTGATCGTCTCGATGGTGGTGTTCGCCATCACGGCGGTATTGCCGGGAGACGCGGCGCAACAGTCCCTCGGACAGTTCGCCACGCCTGAACAAGTGGCGGCCCTGCGGGTGAAAATGGGCCTCGATCAGCCAGGTGTGTTGCGTTACCTGCACTGGCTGACCAGCCTGCTCAGTGGTGACATGGGCGTGTCGATTTCCAACGCCGTGCCGGTCAGCGAGCTGATGGCCGGACGCGTGCCCAACACCTTGATGCTCGCCGCTGCGACGGCGCTGGTGTCGGTGCCGGTGGCGCTGATCCTGGGCATCGGCTCGGCGATGGGCCGGGGCGGGCGCATCGACAGCGTGCTGAGCTTTTTCACCCTGACGATGGTGGCGGTGCCGGAGTTTCTGGTCGCCACGCTGGCAGTGCTGATCTTCGCGGTCAACCTCGGCTGGCTGTCGGCGTTGTCCTATTCCAGCGAGGTCACGTCGCCGCTGCAATTCATGCGCACCTACGCCTTGCCGGTCATGACGCTGTGCTGCGTGATCGTCGCGCAGATGGCCCGCATGACCCGGGCGGCGGTGATTGACCAGCTCGACAGCCCCTACGTGGAAATGGCCCGCCTCAAAGGCGTGAGCCCGATGCGGGTGGTCTTGCGCCACGCCTTGCCTAACGCCATCGGTCCCATCGCCAATGCCATCGCCTTGAGCCTTTCCTACTTGCTGGGCGGGGTGGTGATCGTCGAGACGATTTTCAATTATCCGGGCATCGCCAGCCTCATGGTCGACGCCGTGACGAACCGCGACATGGCCTTGGTCCAGGCCTGCACCATGCTGTTCTGCACGGCGTACCTGATGCTGGTGCTGATTGCCGACCTGTGCGCGATCCTGTCCAATCCGAGGCTGAGAAACCAATGAACAATCTCATTGTGAAAGCCCCGCCTGCCGCGCCTGAACTGGCTTATGGCAAGGTTTCCCATGGCACCGCCTGGCTCGGCCTGCTCGGTGCCGCGATGTGTCTGATCTGGTTGTTGGTGGCGATCTTCGGCCCCTGGCTGGCACCACATCCGGTTGGCGAAGTGGTCTCCGACAACGTCTTTGACAGCCTCAGTGCTGCTTACCCGCTGGGCACCGATTATTTGGGCCGTGACATGCTCAGCCGGATCCTGGTGGGCGCGCGGTTTACCGTCGGCCTGGCTTTGGTGGCGGCAGTGTTGGCGAGCGGTTTGGGCACCAGTTGCGCGCTGCTCTCGGTGGTGTCGCCGAAGTGGCTGGACGAGCTGATCAGCCGCCTGATGGACGCCTTCATCTCGATTCCGAGCAAGATGCTCGCGCTGATCATGGTCTCGGCCTTCGGCTCCTCGGTAACGCTGTTGATTTGCACGGCGGTGCTGAGTTTCACCCCGGGCGCGTTCCGCATCGCTCGCAGCATGGCGGTGAACATCGAGGCCCTTGAGTACGTGCAAGTGGCCCGCACCCGTGGCGAGCGCCGGCTGTACATTGCCTGCGTAGAGATCCTGCCAAACATGCTCAACCCGGTGTTGGCTGACCTCGGCCTGCGCTTCGGTTTTATCGTGCTGTTGCTCAGCGGCATGAGTTTTCTCGGCCTCGGCGTGCAACCGCCGGACGCCGACCTGGGCTCGCTGGTGCGGGAAAACATCGGCGGCCTCAACCAGGGCGCGCCGGCGATCGTGATTCCGGCCTTGGCCATCGGCACCCTGACGATTGGCGTCAACCTGTTTATCGACCGCCTGTCCTCGCGGCGCAATCGACGTTCGGGAGGTCATTGAGATGAGCGAATTGATTCGAGTCGAAAACCTGCGAGTGGTCGCCTGCGGCGAACGCAGTGAAGTGGAGATCGTCAAGGGCGTCAGCTTTTCCCTGGAAAAAGGCGAGGTGCTGGCGTTGATTGGCGAGTCCGGCTCCGGCAAGACCACCATCGCCCTGGCACTGCTCGGCTATGCCCGACGCGGCTGTCGGCTGGCTGGCGGCGTGGTGCGGATCGGCGAGCATGACATGCTCGCGCTGAGCGAAGGCGAGCTGCAACGGCTGCGCGGTAATCGCGTCTCCTACATCGCCCAAAGCGCCGCCGCGGCGTTCAACCCGGCGAAAAAACTCATTGATCAGGTGGTGGAGGGCGCCTTGATCCACGGCCTGGGCAGCCGGGCGGTGCTCGAAGCCAAGGCCATCGAATTGTTCCGCGACCTGGCGTTGCCCGACCCCGAGCGCATCGGCCAGCGCTACCCCCACCAAGTCTCCGGCGGGCAATTGCAGCGAGTGATGGCGGCCATGGCGCTGATCAGCGATCCGCTGCTGGTGGTGCTCGACGAACCGACCACCGCCCTCGATGTCACGACTCAGATCGACGTGTTGCGCGCCTTCAAGCGCGTGGTGCGCGAGCGTGGCGCGACGGCGGTCTATGTCTCCCATGACCTGGCGGTCGTGGCGCAGATGGCCGATCAGATCGTGGTGCTCAACGGCGGACAGATCTTCGAACAGAGCGCCACCACGCCGCTGCTCAAGGGCCCGGCTCATGCCTACACCCGCAGCCTGCTGGCGGCGGCGCGGCCGGACACGACGATCCGTCCGCCCTGCGGCGTGGCCGAGGATGCGCCACTGTTGACCATCCAAGGCCTGACCGCCGGCTACGGCAACAAGAACGCGCAGGGCATGCCGGCGATCCGCGTGCTCGAAGGCATTGACCTGACCGTGCGGCGAGGCCAGGCCATCGGCGTGATTGGCGAATCCGGCTCGGGCAAATCGACCCTGGCCCGAGTGGTTGCGGGGCTGCTGCCTCCGGCCCTCGGCGGGCTGACATTTGATGGAGCGCCGCTGGGCGGCAGCCTGTCCGAACGCACCGCTGACCAGTTCCGGCGCATCCAGATGGTGTTCCAGAACGCCGACACCGCGCTCAATCCGATGCACAGCATCAGCGCCATCTTGAGCCGGCCGCTGAAGATGTATTTTGGCCTCAAGGGCGCGGCCCTGCGCGAGCGCATCGGCGAGTTGCTCGACCTTGTCCGTCTGCCACGGGACTTGGCCGAGCGCCGCCCGAGCGAGTTGTCCGGAGGGCAGAAGCAGCGGGTCAACCTGGCCCGGGCGCTGGCGGCCAAGCCGGATCTGATCCTTTGCGATGAAGTGACGTCGGCGCTCGACACCGTGGTCGGCGCGGCGATCCTGGAGTTGCTGCGCGACCTGCGCCAGCAACTGGGCGTCTCGTACCTGTTCATCAGCCACGACATCTCCACCGTCCGCGCCCTGTGCGACGACATTGTGGTGATGTACAGCGGCCACAAGGTCCAGGCGGGCACCCGACAATCGTTCGCCCAGGCGCCGTTTCATCCTTACACCGATTTGCTCATTCATTCGGTCCCGGAGTTGCGCCAGGGCTGGCTGGAAACCTGCGGCGCCACCACCTGCGGCACGCTTCCTCCGTTGGGGCCAAAGGCCAATGAACCAGAGCTGTGCACCTTCCTCAACCGCTGCCCGGTGCGGGTCGATGGCCTGTGCAACCGCACCGCGCCACCTCGACGGGTGATCGACGGCGGCAGCGAAGTGCTCTGTCATCACGACAGCGGCGAGCTGCTCAAGAGCCAACAGGATACGAACAGCATGATCGTGGGAGCCTACGCATGAACGCGCGTTTTGTGAGGTTGGCCGAGCAGGGCCGACCCGTCGTCAACTTGCAGGTGGATGGCGTGCCCATCGAAGCGTTGCAGGGCGACACGTTGATGGTCGCCTTGCTGACCCGCGGCCCGGCGCTGCGCCAGTCGGAGTTCGACCCGGGCAGCCGTGCCGGTTTTTGCCTGATGGGCGCGTGCCAGGATTGCTGGGTCTGGACCCGCAGCGGCGAACGCTTGCGCGCCTGCTCCCAGGAAGTCCGTGAGGGGCTGGACATCATCACTCAACAACCGGAGGCAGTATGGCCACTGCGCGGATAGTCATCGTCGGCGCCGGGCCGGCCGGCATTCGTTGCGCCCAGACCTTGGTCGCGGCGGGCTTCAAACCGGTCCTGGTCGACGAGAGCCGCCGTGACGGCGGGCAGATCTACCGTCGCCAGCCTGAAGGGTTCACCCGCGACTACGCAACGCTGTACGGCACCGAAGCCGACAAGGCCCGCGACCTGCATGAGAGCTTCGATCGCCTGCGCCCACAGATCGATTACCGCCCGGACACGCTGGTCTGGAACCTGACGCCAGGGCAACTGTGCTGCGTCAGCCAAGGCCAGCATTCAACGCTGGAGTACGACGCGCTGATCCTCTGCACCGGCGCCACCGACCGCTTGATGCCCATCGAGGGTTGGCAATTGGGCGGCACCTACAGCCTCGGCGGCGCTCAGATCGCCTTGAAGGCCCAGGCGGTGTCCATCGGTCATCGGGTGGTGTTCATGGGCAGCGGGCCGTTGCTGTACCTGGTGGCGAGCCAGTATGTGAAAGCTGGGGCCCAGGTTGCGGCGGTGCTGGACACTTCGCCGCTGGGCAAGCGCATCCAGGCCTTGCCCAAACTCATGGCGCGTCCGGGATTGCTGTTCACCGGCATGAAACTGCTGGCGCAGCTGTATCGGGCGAAGATCGCGGTGCACCTCGGGGTTTCGCCGTTGCAAGTGCTCGGTGAGCCGGCCACAGGCGTGAGTGGCGTTCGCGTGCGTACCGCGAACGGCGAGACGCTGACGGTGGATTGCGACGCGGTGGCGCTGGGTTATCACCTGCGCCCGGAAACCCAACTGGCCGATCTGGCCGGGTGTCGACTGCGCTTCGACGAGGCGTCTGGGCAATGGCTGCTGGAAACCGATGATGAGGGCCGGACCACGGTCAGCGGCGTCTATGCGGCGGGTGATGGTTCGCGGATCCGTGGCGCGGATGCGGCCGAGCATGCCGGGCGCCTGGTCGCCATGGCCTTGCTCAGCGACCTGCAACGTCCGGTGGACGCGGTACGGATGGCCGAGGCACGGCGGGCCTTGGGCGTGATGGATGAATTTCGCCTCGGCCTGGCCCAGGCGTTTCCCTGGCCGGCGGCGCAGGCCAAGGCGTTGCCGGACGAGGCCATCGTCTGCCGATGCGAAATGATCACCGCCGGCGAGCTACGCCGCACCGTCAGTGAAAAAGGCGCGTGTGAAGTCAACCGGGCCAAGGCGTTCAGCCGGGTCGGCATGGGCCGCTGCCAGGGGCGCTATTGCTCCCAGGCCGGGGCCGAAGTGATCGCCGCAGCGGCGGGCGTGCCGGTGCAACAGGTCGGGCGTCAGCGTGGTCAGGCACCGGTCAAACCGCTTTCGATGTCGACCCGGGAGGTGACACCATGACCGTTGATAAGGCCGACGTGATCATTGTCGGTGGTGGGGTGATGGGCTCGGCGTCGGCGTTTTTCCTGCGCCAACGGGGCCAGTCGGTGATCTTGCTGGAGCGCGACCAGATCGGTCAGTACGCCAGCGGTGTGAACTTCGGCAACGTGCGGCGCCAAGGACGATTTCTTGGCCAGCTTGAATTGGCGAACCGTTCCTTTGCGCTGTGGAAGCGGTTACCGGAGCTGATCGACGACGACCTGGAATTCATCCCCAGCGGGCATCTGCGCGTGTGTTATCGCGAGGATGAAGTCGCTGAGCTGCAAGCCTACGCCGATGCGCCCGAAGCCCGGCAGCTGGATTTGCAGATCTATCAAGGCAACGAATTGCATACGCGCTTTCCGTTCCTCGGCAAAGACGTCAAGGGCGGTTCCTACGCGCCCCACGACGGTCACGCCAACCCGCGCCTCGCGGCACCGGCGTTCGCCCGGGCGGCCCGACGACTGGGGGCGCGGATCGAGGAACGCACGGAAGTCGCCGAGGTGCAAAAGGCCAACGGTGAATTCAGCGTCACCACCACCGATGGCCGCCGGTTCAGCGCCGCGCAGCTGTTGATCACGGCGGGCGCCTGGGGGCAAAAGCTCTCGGAGCAATTCGGCGAGCCGGTGCCGCTGGCGCCGAACGGCCCGCAAATGGCCGTCACCGAACCGGTGCCTTACGCCTTGCCGACGGTGATCGGGGTGTTCACCAAGATCCCTGAAGAAGTGATCTATTTTCGCCAGATTCCACGGGGCAACATCATCATCGGCGGCGGCTATCGCCGCGTGCCGGACATGCTCAACCGCCGCGCCTACGTCGAGCCACGCAGTATTCTCAACCAACTGGAGCAGATGCGGCGCCTGCTGCCGGGCGTCGGCAACCTCAACATCATCCGCGTGTGGAGCGGCATCGAAGGCTACCTGCCCGACAACCTGCCGATCATGGGCGCCAGCGGCAACGTCGACGGCTTGTACTACGCCTTCGGCTTCAGCGGCCATGGCTTCCAACTCGGCCCGGGCGTCGGTGACGTCATGGCCGAACTGATCAGCACCGGCAGCACCAGCACGTCAATCGAACCGTTCTCCATCCGCCGGTTCGCCCCATCCGTCGAACAACGGAGCAAGGCCTCATGAAACCCCGTGTGCAAGCCATCTTCGAACGTCTGCTGGCGTTCGAAACGGTCTCTTCGGAGTCGAACATGGCGCTGATCGAATACGTGCGCGATGTGCTGCTGGGCAAGGGCATCGAGTCGCTGATCGTCAAGGACGAGAGCGGCAAGAAGGCCAACCTGTTCGCCAGCACCGGTCCACGGGAATTACCCGGTGTCCTGTTGTCCGGACACACCGACGTCGTCCCGGCGGCGGGGCAGGCCTGGACCGTCCCGGCGTTCCAGGCGACGTTCCGCGATGGCCGGGTCTACGGGCGTGGCAGCTGTGACATGAAGGGCTTCATCGCCCTGGCCATCGACGCCATGCTCGACGCCGCCGATCATTCGTTGAACCGGCCGCTGCAATTGGCGCTTTCCCACGATGAAGAAATCGGCTGCGTGGGCGTCCGACGCCTGCTCGACGTGCTGCACCTGGCGCCGGTGCGGCCGTTCCTCTGCGTGATCGGCGAGCCAACCAACATGCAGTTCGTACTGGGCCACAAGGGCAAGGGCTCCTACCGCACCTACTGCCGTGGCCTGGAGGCCCATTCATCCCTGGCGCCGCGCTCGGTCAATGCCATCCACGTGGCGTGCGACTTCATCGCGGCGTTGCGCCGCAGCCAGCAGCAATTGCAGGAGCAGGGCGCCCAGGATGCGGATTACGACGTGCCCTACAGCACCGTGCATGTCGGGCAAATCGTCGGCGGCAAGGCGCTGAACATCGTGCCGAACCTGTGTACGCTGGATTTCGAAGTGCGCAATCTGCCGGCCGATGATCTGGATCAATTTTTGGAGCACCTGCGTGAGCAGGCCGAGGTGATCGTTCGCGAGGCGAAGAAGCTTTCGAGCGTGGCGGACATCGAGATCCAGACGTTGAATGTCTATCCGGGGCTCGATACGCATCCGAGTGTTGAGGCGGTGCGTTTTCTCAAGGACTTTGCTGCGCCGGGTACGGGGACGGCGAAGGTGTCTTTTGGGACTGAGGGTGGGTTGTTCAAGCAGCGGTTGGATGTGCCTGTGGTGGTCTGTGGGCCAGGTTCGATTGAGCAGGCGCATAAGCCTGATGAGTTTATCGAGGTGAGTCAGATGGAGGCGGGGGAGCGGTTTTTGGCGCAGGTGCTCGGTTCTCTAAAGCTCTAGCGCTATGTGTGTATATCCATTTTTTTGGTAACGGCTGCTGGCGGTTTCGCTTTTACAGCGAGTCACTTTCGAAAGGCGCGAAAGTAACCAAATGTATGGTCAGCCTACCTTTTGCTACTCAGTCACGATGAACGGTAAATCAGGCTTGCGCTAA
>NZ_JABWQY010000030.1:0-32755 GCF_014268685.1 Pseudomonas sp. SWRI92 | reverse complement strand
ACACCGCCCTACCCACTCCTTCCGTGCTTCGATGAACTGAAGCCCGCCCACATCGAAACCTACTTAACCCTTTGAAACTCAAGGAGTTTTCCGTTTCGACTGCGCCGGAAGCGGGGCGAATTATAGACAGCCAGGATTTGCCGTCAACCCTTTATTTCACAATTCTGTCATATCGGTCAAAAAGCTCCGTAAACACAGAGGCCTGCGTCCCAGGACGCAGGCCTCTCATCTCCCCCCTACAAACTAGGGAAAGCAAACTGCGAAGCCTCGTGACTGGCGCGCTGTGGCCAGCGCTGGGTAATGGCCTTGCGGCGAGTATAGAAACGCACTCCGTCCGGACCGTAGGCATGCAAGTCGCCGAACAGCGAACGCTTCCAACCACCAAAGCTGTGATAGGCGACAGGAACCGGCAATGGAACGTTAACGCCGACCATCCCTACTTCAACCTCATCGCAGAACAACCGCGCTGCTTCACCATCCCGGGTAAAGATGCACGTGCCGTTGCCATACTCGTGATCGTTGATCAGTTGCATCGCCTCTTCCAGGCTGTTGACCCGGACGACGCACAAAACCGGCCCGAAGATCTCTTCTTTATAGATGCGCATTTCAGGCGTAACGCGATCAAACAGACAGCCCCCGAGGAAAAAGCCCTCTTCGTAACCGCTCACACTCAAGCCACGGCCATCGACGACCAGTGAAGCCCCCCCCGCCACACCGTCTTCTATATAGCTACTGACTTTGTCGCGGTGTTGACCGGTCACAAGCGGCCCCATGTCCAACCCGCAAGACGTCCCGGCGCCGATCTTCAACGCCCTGATTTGCGGCACCAACTTGGCCACCAGTGCATCCGCCACCTGGTCACCGACACACACCGCCACCGAAATCGCCATGCAACGTTCACCGCACGAACCGTATGCCGCGCCCATCAGTGCGCTGACGGCATTATCCAAATCTGCATCCGGCATCAGCACCGCATGGTTCTTGGCACCGCCCAGCGCCTGGACGCGCTTACCGCGTCGGGTACCTTCGGCATAGATGTACTCGGCAATCGGCGTCGAGCCGACAAAACTCAGCGCCTTCACCTCTGGCGCCTCGATCAACGCATCCACTGCCGCCTTGTCGCCATGGATTACGCTCAGCACCCCCTTGGGCAATCCCGCTTCCAGCAACAGCTGGGCGATTAACAGGGTGGAACTCGGGTCGCGCTCCGACGGCTTGAGAATGAAGCAATTGCCGCAGACGATCGCCAGCGGATACATCCACAGTGGCACCATCGCTGGAAAGTTGAACGGAGTGATACCCGCCACAACTCCTAAAGGCTGAAAGTCTGACCAAGCATCGATGTTCGGTCCTACGTTGCGGCTGTATTCACCCTTCAGGATTTCCGGCGCCGAACAGGCGAACTCGACGTTTTCAATACCGCGCTTGAGTTCACCAGCGGCGTCCTCCAAGGTCTTGCCATGCTCTTCGCTGATCAGTTGGGCGATGCGCGACTCGTTCTGCTCCAGCAACTGCTTGAAGCGAAACATTACTTGGGCACGCTTGGCCGCCGGCGTGTTGCGCCACGCGGGGAAAGCCGCCTTGGCGGCATCGATGGCCTGCTGGACCGTTGCGCGATCCGCCAGCGGCACCTTATGGATAGCCTGGCCAGTGGATGGGTTGAACACGTCGGCGGTGCGCGCGCTATCGCTCGACAGTTCGCCATTGATCAAATGCGGGATGAGGCTCATGAGGACTCCAGACAATTCGGTCACCAGACGCCCGCTACAGGGCGCCTGTCTATAAAGAAGAAATCAGTCGATTTTGTTCAACACTTCACCGACCGCATCGAACAGACGATCCAGATCCTGCGGCTTGCTGTTGAACGTCGGACCGAACTGCAGGGTGTCGCCGCCGAAACGCACATAGAAACCGGCTTTCCACAGCGCCATGCCCGCCTCGAACGGGCGTACGATGGCATCACCGTCGCGCGGAGCAATCTGGATCGCACCGGCCAAGCCATAGTTGCGAATATCGATGACGTTCTTCGAGCCCCTCAAACCATGCAAGGCGTTCTCGAAATGTGGCGCGACCTCGGCCACGCTTTGCACCAGGTTTTCTTTCTGCAACAGGTCCAGTGCCGCCAAGCCTGCCGCGCACGCCACTGGGTGCGCCGAGTAGGTATAGCCATGGGGAAACTCGACGGCGTACTCAGGTGTCGCCTGGCTCATGAAGGTCTGGTAGATCTCGGAGCTGGCAATTACCGCACCCATGGGGATCGCGCCATTGGTGACTTGCTTGGCGATGCACATCAGGTCTGGAACCACGCCAAAGCTATCAGCGCCGAACATCGAGCCGGTACGACCAAAACCGGTAATGACCTCGTCGAACACCAGCAGGATGTTGTGCTGATCACAGATGTCGCGCAGGCGTTTCAGATATCCCTCCGGCGGCACCAATACACCGGCAGACCCGGCCATCGGCTCGACAAATACCGCAGCGATATTGGAAGCGTCGTGCAGTTCGATCAACTTCAACAACTCATCGGCCAAAGCAATACCGCCTTCCTTGGGCATGCCCCGCGAATAGGCATTGCTGGCGAGCAAAGTGTGGGGCAAATGATCGACGTCCATCATGGCCTGGCCGAACAACTTGCGATTGCCACTGACGCCGCCAAGGCTGGTGCCGGCGATGTTCACGCCGTGATACCCACGGGCGCGACCGATCATCTTGGTCTTGGTCGCCTGTCCCTTGAGGCGCCAATAGGCGCGGACCATCTTCACCGCGGTATCGGCGCACTCGGAACCGGAGTCGGTGAAGAACACATGGTTAAGATTGCCTGGGGTCAGGCTGGTGATTTTTTCCGCCAACTGGAACGACAGCGGATGCCCGTATTGGAAGCCCGGTGAGTAATCGAGCGTACCCAGTTGCTTGGCGACCGCTTCCTGGATTTCCTTGCGGGTGTGCCCGGCGCCACACGTCCACAGGCCTGACAGCGAATCATAGACCTTGCGGCCCTTGTCATCGGTCAACCAACTGCCTTCGGCGGCAACGATCAACCGAGGGTCGCGTTGGAAGTTGCGATTCGCCGTGTAGGGCATCCAGTGGGCATCCAGCTTGAGCTGGCTGGCCAGGGAACCGGGAGCGTGTTCGGGCATGTTCATCGACAAAAACCTCGCAGGGCGTAAGCGGCATGAAGTCAAAAGCATTCTTGCAGCTAAATTGCCACGGGGATAAAGTCGGTGAAATCCAACTTTTCTAACCTTCAGTCAGCAGATCACTAAACTATGAGCGTCCGTCGTTCCGATCCCCTGGCCCAAGTCAGCGACTTCGACATCCGCTTGCTGCGCATTTTCCGAAGCGTGGTGGAGTGCGGGGGATTCTCTGCCGCCGAGACGGTGCTCGGGATAGGCCGCTCAGCCATAAGCCAGCAGATGAATGATCTGGAACAGCGCCTCGGCCTGCGCCTGTGCCAGCGCGGGCGCGCGGGTTTTTCCCTGACGGAAGAAGGCCGCGAAGTCTATCAATCAGCCCTGCAGTTATTGAGCGCGCTGGAAAGCTTTCGTACCGAGGTCAACGGTCTTCACCAGCACCTGCGCGGTGAACTGACCATAGGGCTGACGGACAACCTCGTCACGCTGCCTCATATGCGCATCACTCATGCCTTGGCCCAGTTGAAGGAGCGCGGTCCAGAAGTGCAAATCCAGATCCGCATGATCGCGCCCAACGAAGTCGAGCAAGGTGTGCTCGACGGTCGCCTGCATGTCGGCGTAGTCCCCCAGGCCAGCGCTCTTTCCGGCCTCGAATATCAACCGCTCTACAGCGAACGCTCGCTGCTGTACTGCGCGGTGGGACATCCGCTGTTTTATGTCGATGACCAGCAGCTCGAAGATGCGCGTCTCGACAGCCAGGACGCCATCGCCCCGACCTTTCGCCTGCCCACCGAAATCCAGGCTCATTACCAGGCGCTCAATTGCACCGCCAGCGCCTCGGATCGCGAAGGCATGGCGTTCCTGATTCTCACCGGGCGCTATATCGGTTACCTGCCGGATCACTACGCCAATCTTTGGGTCCAGCAAGGCCGGCTGCGAGCACTCAAACCCTTGGCGCGCTTCTACGATCTGAGCCTGGCATCGGTCACGCGCAAGGGTCGTCGCCCGCACCTGGTATTGGAAAGCTTCCTCGAAAGCCTGGCGGCAACCCGCTGAGATTTCTCCAACGCATGGCTTTTATAGCGGTGGCACTTGTCGGATCCGCACCGGTGCGCTATGAACGCATTTGCCCGCACCCACAGACCTAGCCCGGAAACGTCCATGACCTTTGAAGTTCCCGCCCATGGTGGCAAGCCTACCGGCCGCATTCGTCAAAAGAATGAAGAGACTATCCTCAGGGCCGCCGAGGATGAGTTCGCCCGGCACGGTTTCAAGGGCACCAGCATGAACACCATCGCCGTGAACGCCGGATTGCCCAAGGCGAACCTGCATTACTATTTCACCAACAAGCTCGGGCTCTACGTGGCGGTGCTGAGCAACATCATTCAGTTGTGGGACAGCACGTTCAACTCTCTGACGGCCGAGGATGATCCGGCGCAAGCGTTGACCCGCTATATCCGCGCCAAGATGGAGTTTTCCCGGCAGCATCCCCAGGCGTCGAGGATCTTTGCCATGGAGGTGATCAGCGGCGGCGAATGCCTGAGCGAATATTTCAACCAGGACTATCGCGCTTGGTTCAAAGGCCGCGCAGCCGTGTTCCAGGCGTGGATCGATGCGGGAAAAATGGATCCGGTCGATCCGGTGCACCTTATCTTCCTGCTGTGGGGCAGCACCCAGCATTACGCCGATTTCGCCACGCAGATCTGCCGCGTGACGGGACGCAGCAAGTTGACCAAGCAAGACATGATCGATGCCGGCGACAACTTGATCCGCATCATCCTCAAAGGCTGCGGCCTGACACCAGACCTCTAGGATTCCATGCCTTATACCCTCGCCGGCTTTTGCGAATACCGAGAAGAGATCCGCAAGAGCCGATTCATTACCTTCGCGGCCCCCATCACCAGCCCCGCCGAGGCCCAGGCCTTTATCGAACAGCACAGCGACCTTGATGCCACGCATAACTGCTGGGCTTGGAAACTGGGTGACCAGTACCGCAGCAACGACGACGGCGAGCCGGGCGGCACCGCCGGGCGCCCTATCCTGGCCGCCATCCAGGCCCAGGACTGCGACCAGGTCGTGGTGCTGGTCATACGCTGGTACGGCGGAATCCAGCTGGGCACCGGAGGCCTGGCTCGCGCCTACGGCGGTGGCGCCAATAAATGCCTGCAAAACGCCGATAAGATCGAGTTGATCAGCCGCGTGGCGCTGCACTGTATGTGCAGCTTCGCGGAGCTGGCCTTGGTGAAACTGCGAATTGCCGAATGCGGTGGCCTGGTCCAGACCGAGGAGTTCACAGCCAACGGCGTGAAACTCCAATTGGCGGTGGGTGAACAGCACATTGAAAACCTTCAAGCGCGTCTCGCCGATCTGAGTCGCGGACAGATAGTGCTCGAACGCCAAGAAGCCCCATAACCGCCTCAGCGGTATCGGTTTTGCCCACATGCGCTGTGCACCCGCCTGTGGATAACCTGGGCGTAGCGTGCTGTAACCCTTCTGTCATGCGGCTTTCCGAGGTTTGCTCACTTTTCGTACAAGAATTGACAGACACGCCGAATACGATGAGAAAACAAACGCTTGCAGCGCTTTATCACCTTTAGAAGAAAGCGATACAGGGCTTATGCCCCAGTTTTCAGTTTGCGCACAATAACTGTGGAGGAACCTGTGGATAACCCGTTCATGGCTCCAGCCGCCCCAAGAACAGCATGGTTCGCAGCCGTCTGCCTATTTTTTAACCAGCAAGTCATGCATTACCTCGCAAGCTGAAACAACGGCCCAGGCAACGTTGTCCATTAAATCCGAAACCTGTTCTTTCAAGGAAAGCATTCATGAATTCGGCAAGAAACGCATTGATCATTGGCGCCTCCAGAGGCTTGGGCCTGGGTCTGGTCAAGACGCTCGCCAGCGACGGCTGGAACGTGACCGCCACCGTGCGCAACCCGCAGAACGCGCAGGCTTTGGAAGCGCTGGGCGCGGTGCGGATCGAAAAGCTCGACATGGATGACCAGCAAGCCGTCATTGCCTTGAGCCAGCGGCTCAAGGGTCAGACCTTTGACTTGTTGTTCATCAATGCCGGCGTCAAGGGCCCCGCCAACCAGAACCCGGGGGGCGCGACGCTGGCCGAGGTCGGCCAATTGTTTTTCACCAACGCCGTGGCGCCGATCAACCTGGCCCAGCGTTTCGTCGGGCAGATCCGCGAAGGCAGCGGTGTACTGGCCTTCATGAGTTCGGTGCTGGGTAGCGTGACGATGCCCGATGCGCCAGAACTGGCGCTGTACAAAGCAAGCAAGGCCGCGCTCAACTCCATGACCAACAGTTTTGTCAGCCAATTGGGTGAACAGACACTGACCGTGCTGTCGCTGCACCCGGGTTGGGTAAAGACCGACATGGGTGGTGAAGGCGCCGACCTGGATGTGGAGACCAGTACCCGTGGGCTGATCGACCAGGTCAATGCCTATGCCGGCAAGGGCGGCCACCACTTCGTCAACTACAAGGGCGAAACGATTCCCTGGTAAATACCAAGGCGCTCGGCAGGGCTCTGGATAAGTGCCCGCCAACCTGAGTAAACTCCGAACCTCGCCCTTCCCCGGCGACCCTGGATCAGCAGACAGGGCATCACTGAGCTGGCTTACCTGAACCCACTTTCAGAGGAGCCGGCCACCATGCCTGCGACCCGTACCTGGTTAAAAAATCCCCTCGCCATTTTCACCGCCAACGGCCTCGATGCCCGTGGCGGTCTCGTCCTGCAGGACGGTGTGATCGTCGAACTGCTCAGCGCCGGGCAAAGTCCCGCGCAACCTTGCGACAGCGTGTTCGACGCTCGCGAACATGCGATCCTGCCGGGACTGATCAACACCCACCATCATTTCTACCAGACCCTGACTCGCGCCTGGGCGCCCGTGGTAAGCGAACCCTTGTTCCCCTGGCTGAAAACTCTCTACCCAGTGTGGGCGCGACTGACCCCGGCAAAACTCGCGCTGGCAAGCAAAGTGGCGTTGGCTGAACTGTTGTTGTCAGGCTGCACCACGGCGGCCGACCACCACTATCTGTTTCCCGAAGGCCTGGAAAACGCCATCGACGTGCAGGTGGAAACTGTCCGTGAACTGGGCATGCGCGCAATGTTGACCCGCGGTTCCATGAGCCTGGGCGAAGCGGACGGAGGTTTGCCGCCGCAGCAGACCGTGCAGCAGGGCGAGGTGATTCTCGACGACAGCCAGCGGCTGATTGCTCAATACCATGAGCGCGGTGACGGCGCGCGAATCCAGATCGCCCTGGCGCCCTGCTCGCCGTTTTCCGTCACGCCCGAGATCATGCGCGCCAGCGCCGAACTGGCGGAAAAACTCGATGTGCGCCTGCACACGCATTTGGCCGAAACCCTCGACGAAGAAGACTTCTGCCTGCAACGCTTCGGCCTGCGCACCGTGGACTACCTGGACAGTGTCGGCTGGCTCGGCCCACGCACCTGGCTGGCCCATGGCATCCATTTCAACCCTGACGAAATCACCCTCCTTGGCGCCGCCGGGACCGGCATCTGCCATTGCCCCAGCTCCAACATGCGCCTGGCCTCGGGCATCTGTCCGACGCTTGAGCTGATCGGCGCCGGCGCACCGCTGGGCCTGGGCGTGGATGGTTCGGCGTCCAACGATGCCTCGAACATGATCCTCGAAACCCGCCAGGCGCTCTACATCCAGCGCCTGCGCTATGGCGCGCAAGCGATCACACCGGAGCGCGTGCTCGGCTGGGCGACCCGGGGCTCGGCGCAACTGCTGGGGCGCAGCGACATCGGTGAATTGGCGGTGGGCAAACAGGCCGACCTGGCGCTGTTCAAACTGGATGAACTGCGTTTCTCCGGCAGTCATGACCCGATTTCAGCGCTGCTGCTATGCGGCGCCGACCGGGCGGATCGAGTGATGATTGCCGGGCAATGGCGAGTGATTGACGGGCAGGTCGAGGGGCTGGACCTGAGGGGCCTGATCGCCGACCACAGCCAAGCGGCGCGGGAGCTGATCGCAGCCTCCTGATCCCACCCATATGTGCGTTGCCCGGGCGTTAGAGTCCCAGCAACGACAACATGATGAAGGTGGCAAAGAGCACAAAGTGAGTCATCCCTTCGATGGCGTTGGTTTCGCCATCGTTGAGGTTGATGGCACTGACGATCAGCGTGATGAAGATCATCACGGTCTGCACCGGAGTCATCGCCATCTGGAAAGGCTGGCCGGTGTAAAGCGCCATCGCCTCCATCACCGGCACGGTCAGGATCACGGTGGACAGCGACGCCCCCAGTGCGATGTTGACCACCGATTGCATACGATTGGCGAGGGCCGCGCGCAGGGCGGTGAGAATCTCCGGCGCAGCGGAAATGGCCGCCACCAGGATCGCCGTCACCACCGGCGGCGCGCCCGAGCCTTCCAGTCCCAGGTCAATGGCCTTGGACATGACCTCCGCCAGCGCACCGATCACCACCACGCCAAACACCAACGCACTGATGGAAAACGCCAGGCTGATGGGCTTCGGCTCGTTTTCTACCGGCTCCTTCTTACGTCGTTTTTCCGGATAGCTGTAGCTGAAGAAATAACTGTGGGGCCCCACCTGCATGCGCACGAACAAGGTATACAACACGATCATTGCGCCGATGGTGAATGCCGAATAATGCTTCCAGTTTTCTTGCGGAATGAACTCCGGCACCACCATCGATACACCCATGGCGGTGAGGATCATCACGCTGTAGGTGCGCGCCGAATCGTCGTTATAGACCTGCTCGCCGTGCTTGAGCCCGCCCATCAGCGCCGCCAGCCCGAGAATACCGTTGATGTCGAGCATGACCGCTGAATAAATCGTGTCCCGCACCAGGGTCGGCGATGCCTCGTTGTTCATCATGATCGCCAGGATCACGACTTCCACCAGCACCGCGGACAAAGTCAAGATCATGGTGCCGTAGGGATCGCCAACCTTTTCCGCCAACAGCTCAGCGTAGTGAGCGACACGCATGGAGGCGGAAACGATAAAACCGATCAACACCAATCCACCAACCAGCGCCACGACCCGCCCGTTACCCAGCAGCCAATGCTCCAATGGATAAGCGACGAATGCGGCAAGCAGCGCCAGTAACAACAGTTTTTCTTGCTTGATCAACGTGAGCATCGTGGGCCTGTCGCCATGGATGGGTCATGAGCTACTAGACTGTGACGTGCCGGGAACGTTTCCTCCAGATGTGACGTAGCTGTCCTCCAGGCATGAACACTTAGTGGATCAGCCGGTCAGGTTTTGCCCGACATCGGCGCCCGTCCCTGTAGAATGCCCGCCATCGATTCGCTGATGAGAAAAAAACATGTACGACTGGCTTAACGCCCTGCCCAAGGCTGAACTGCATTTGCATCTGGAAGGCTCGCTGGAGCCCGAGCTGTTGTTCGCCCTGGCCGAGCGCAACAAGATCGCCTTGCCCTGGAATGACGTGGATACCCTGCGCCAGGCCTATGCCTTCAACAACCTGCAGGAATTTCTCGACCTGTATTACAAGGGCGCCGACGTACTGCGCACATCCCAGGATTTCTACGACCTGACCTGGGCCTATCTGCTGCGCTGCAAGGCACAGAACGTCATCCACACCGAACCGTTTTTCGATCCGCAGACCCACACCGACCGAGGCATTCCATTCGAAGTGGTGCTCAACGGCATCGCCGCAGCGCTCAAGGACGGCGAGCAACAGTTGGGGATCACCAGCGGCTTGATCCTGAGTTTCCTGCGCCACCTGAGCGAAGAACAGGCCGAAAAAACCCTCGACCAGGCGCTGCCGTTTCGCGATGCGTTCGTGGCCGTGGGCCTGGACAGTTCGGAGATGGGTCATCCACCGAGCAAGTTCCAGCGGGTATTCGACCGTGCTCGCCATGAAGGTTTCCTGACCGTCGCCCACGCAGGCGAGGAAGGCCCACCCGAGTACATCTGGGAGGCACTGGACCTGCTGAAGATCCAGCGCATCGACCATGGTGTCCGGGCGATTGAAGACGAGCGGCTGATGCAGCGGATCATCGACGAACAGATCCCGTTGACGGTGTGCCCGTTGTCCAACACCAAGCTGTGCGTGTTCGACGACATGTCGCAGCACAATATCCTCGACATGCTCGAGCGCGGCGTGAAGGTGACGGTGAACTCCGATGACCCGGCGTACTTCGGCGGCTACGTCACCGAAAACTTCCACGCGCTGCATACCCATTTGGGCATGACCCAGGACCAGGCCAAGCGGCTCGCGCAGAACAGCTTGGATGCGCGCTTGGTGAAATCCTAAGTCATGTAGCGAGTACCCCCTCGCCACTGAGAACACCTGTGGCGAGGAAGCTCTATTGCGCGCCCCCCTCGCTCAACTCTTCCAGCGTCTTGCCTCGCGTCTCCATGCCAAACAACCAGACCACGCCCGCCGCCACGGCAAAGCACAGTGCGCCGAGGGCGAACACGCCGCCCTGGCCGGTGATAGGAAATACCAGTCCGGTCACCATGGGCCCGAGCAACGAACCGATGCGCCCGACCGCAGAGGCGAAGCCCGAACCGGTGGCTCGGGCTGAGGTGGGATACAGCTCCGGCGTATAGGTGTAGAGCACTGCCCACATGCCGAACAGGAAAAACTGCATCAGCAGACCGGTACCGATCAGCAGGCCGATGTTGCCGCCGAACACCGCGCTCTGGCCGTAAAGAAACGCCATCGCCCCGCCTCCCAGCAGCGTGATGACGCACACCGGCTTGCGTCCCCAACGTTCCACCAGCCACGCCGCCATCAGGAAACCGGGAATCCCGCCGAGGGAAATCAGCACGGTGTAATACACCGATTGGGTCACGGCGAAGCCCGACTGCTGCAACAACGCGCTGAGCCAGGACGTCAGGCCATAGAAACCGAGCAAGGCAAAGAACCAGACACTCCAGATCATCATCGTGCGCTGGCGGTACAGCGGTGACCAGATCTGCGTCAGGGCCGAGAAGAAATTGCCGGGAACGGTCGCCAGTCTTGGCAGGCGAATCGGCTCAGGCAAGTCGCGCCCTCCCAGCGAAGCCCGGACCTTCTCTTCGATCCGCTTGAGCACGGCATCCGCCTCGTCACCTCGACCGGCCTGTTCAAGCCAACGCGGCGATTCTGGAATGAAAAAACGAATCGCCAGGACGAACACCGCCGGCACCGCCAGTACCAGAAAGATGTCCCGCCAGCCAATCACGGGGAGCAGAAAATAAGACAGCACCCCGGCCGCCACGAAGCCCAGCGGCCAAAAGCCGTCCATCAGGGCGATGTAACGCCCTCGGCGCTTCGCAGGAATCAGCTCCGAGAGCATCGACTGGGCAATCGGGAATTCCATGCCCATGCCGACACCCAGCAGGACCCGAAACAGTGTCAAGGTCTCGACGTCCTGAGCGGTGGAGCACAGATAACTGGCAAGCCCCCACAGCACGATGCTCCATTGGAACACCGGTTTGCGGCCAAAACGATCGGCCAGCATGCCCGACAATGAAGCCCCCACCACCATGCCGAAGAAGCTGGAGCTGGCAAGCAACCCAGCCTCGGCGGAGCTCAGGCCGAACTCGGTTTTGATCGAGCCCAGCAGGAACGTCATCATTGCCAGGTCCATGGAGTCGAAGAAAAAAGCCAAGGCGATAATGATGAAAATGACCCGGTGATAGCCGCTGATGGGCAACCGTTCCAGTCTTTCCGCTGCACTGTAGGCGTGAGTGTTCATGTTGCGCTCCCCAATCCGATAGTTCCCCGGACCGAGTGTGCGCGAACCTTGCAAGCAGCGATTGCTGATTGCGACCTGTCTACCGCCCTAGAGCGCCATTCCCAGAGACTCCTGCCTGGCGAACCGATGGATTTCCTGTTGACCAAGCGCCGTTACCTGCAAGGCCCTTGAGTCATTGGGCAAGCTCAGCCAGCCGGATTGCATGAACAATTGCAGCAGCGCCGCTCCCAGCGCGCCCCCCAAGTGCGGACGCCGCTCGCTCCAATCGGGGCAGGCGCAAGCAACTCGGGCATTGCGATGGGCCAGTGCCTGGATGAACAGACCGCGTCCCGCCAATTGATTGGCACCTTTGTGGGTCACTATCACCCGCTGCTCACATTGCTCAAGCCACCCGACATCCAATAGCTGCTGATACAGGTCCGCCGCCAGCGTGCCCCCCAGATGGTCATCGCAAAGCCTGGCGCGCATCAACGAAGCGGGAGCCGTCGGCGCCTTGGTGGTCAGCAGGCCGCGCTTGAAGACGTCCGGAACCTGTCGCGGCGTGCTGGCGAGGGTTGCGCTCGCCAGCGCCTCGACGGCTGCGCCAATCTCGGGCGCCGCCAGGCGAAAGAAGCGCTTGCGTCCGCGAACCTCAACTTTCAACAGGCCCCCGGTGAAAAGACGTCCCAGATGGGCGTTGGCCGAGGATGGCGAAAGCCCAGCCAGCAAAGCCAATTCGTCGGCTTGTCGGGCGGTACCATCCATTAACGCCCACATCATTGCGCTGCGCTTCGGGTCGGCCAGTAGCGTGGCAATCTGGCTGATGCAAGGTGCATGTTCCATGTATTCACTCCCTGTTGAATCATTCGTCTACTGCCTTGGGGCATATCGACCCATAAGAAGGTGCCGCCCAAAGCGGCTGACCGCCTGGATGGCCGGCATGCCCGTCCGGGCGTCGCCTTGTGCCGGCGGAGACAGCGGGGATCCAAACCGGGTTACCGCCATCCTCGTTGCCGCGCCGATACAGGCGGTCGCTAGTATAAGCGCGTGGGTCAAGGTTGCCTGTCCTCCGGAAACCTTTGGAGGCGATTGTTGGTGAGGGAAAAGTCTCTATTTGTCCGCGACAAATGGTCATTATCAAAAAATCGCTGAAAGACCCTGTTGGTTTAGCCACTTTTATCTCGATTCCAAATGGCCAAACATAGGCCCCAACATACCCACTCACGGAGCCGCTTCATGAAAGCCATCGCGTACTACCAATCCCTGCCCATCAGCGATTCGCAATCGCTGCAGGACATCGAGCTGCCCACCCCCGTCGCCGGCCCCAGGGACTTGCTGGTGGAAGTCAAAGCCATCTCAGTCAACCCCGTGGATACCAAGGTCCGCCAAAACGTACAGCCCGAGGACGGCGCGGCCAAGGTGCTGGGCTGGGATGTGGCGGGCGTGGTCAAGGCGGTCGGCAACGACGTCACGCTGTTCAAGGCGGGTGACAAAGTGTTCTACGCAGGCTCCATTGCCCGCGCCGGTGGCAACAGCGAATTGCACGTGGTGGATGAGCGCATTGTCGGTCATATGCCGAAGACCCTCGGCTTTGCTGAAGCCGCCGCGCTGCCGCTGACGTCCATCACCGCCTGGGAACTGCTGTTCGACCGATTGCAAATCAACGAAGGCCAGCACGATCAGGGCCAGAGCCTGCTGATTGTCGGTGCCGCGGGAGGCGTGGGATCGATCCTGACGCAATTGGCCAGCCAGCTCACCGGGCTGAAGGTCATCGGTACCGCTTCCCGGCCACAGACAGAGGAATGGGTACGAGGCCTGGGCGCCGACCTTGTGGTTGATCACAGCCAGCCGTTGGCCGAGGTCCTCAAGAAAGCGGGCCAGGGCCATGTAACCCACGTCGCCAGCCTGACGCAGACCGACCAGCATCTGGACCAATTGGTCGAAGCCCTGGCACCCCAAGGCAAACTGGCGCTGATCGACGATCCCAAGTCGCTTGACGTAACCAAGCTCAAGCGCAAGAGCCTGTCGTTGCATTGGGAGTTCATGTACACCCGTTCACTGTTCGAGACCGCCGACATGCTTGAACAACACAAACTGCTCAATCGCGTCGCCGGGCTGATCGACGCCGGCACGCTGAAGACCACCGTCGGCGAGCATTTTGGCACCATCAATGCCGAAAACCTGCGCCGGGCTCATGCATTGCTCGAGAGCGGGAAGGCCAAGGGCAAGATTGTGCTAGAGGGGTTCTGATTGCCGGGATTGGCAAGCCAGATATCTGGCTTGTCGATCCCCGTATGGAAAACCTGCACCGTCAGTCCGACAATTCACCGTCGTCACAACTGCGCCCGCATTCCGGTCTACACTCGAGGCCTTTGCAACGCAGTCTTTTACACGAGGAGGTCAGCAATGAAGATCCTGATAAAAGAAGTGGCAAAATCCCAATGGCAAGTGCGCCTTGACCAGCATGTCGTGACCTTTCGCACCGAGGCCGAAGCCCAGGCTTTCGCCAATACCCTGCAAGCGCGCATCCATGCGCCGCATCATTTTCCCGAGCATCAGCAGCGCGCGGCCGGTTGAATCAATCCGGCTGGCCCGCCTGAGCGAGTGCCTGGGCATCCTGCAGACGGCGGGTCAGCATTGCCGCGCCCACCACCAATAGTCCGCAGAGGCTGATGACGATCGCCATCGGCACGGCGGTCCCATCATGCAGCGCCGCCACCAGGGCAGCAGCCCCGGCAGCCACCGAAAACTGCAAGCATCCGAGCATTGCCGAAGCACTCCCGGCCCGGGCGCCCTGCCCGTTCATGGCGCACGCCGAGGCATTTGGAATGATGCAACCCAGGCTGGCGATGCAGATGAACAACGGAATCAATAGCGGCCACAACTGCTCCGGTTGCATGGCGCTGACAGCCAACAGGCTGAGCCCGGCGAGCAGGTAGACCCATACCGCGCGGGTCAGCAGGAACGCTGGGCCGCGCTTGGACAACATCCGCGCATTGACCTGCGCAACCAAAATGAAGCCCGCCGCGTTGGTGCCGAACAACCAGCCGAAATGTTCGGCCGGCACGCCATAGAGCTTGATGAAAACGAACGGCGAACCGGCGATGTAGGCAAACATCCCGGCAATCGCAATACCACCCGTCAGGGCATGCCCCAGGTAAACCGAGTCTTTGAGCAGCCGGCCATATTGACGCAACGCACCGGACAACGGTTGGCGAGGCACATGGTCCGGCAAGCTTTCAGGCAACCACAAGGCAACTGCCGATGCCGCGAGCGCACTGAACACTGTCAGGCAGATGAAAATCGATTGCCAGCCGTGCAAGTTCACCAGCAGGCCGCCGAGCATCGGCGCGAGGATCGGCGCCAGGCCCATCACCAGCATCAGTTGCGAAAACACCTTGGCCGAGCCCACCGCATCGCATTTATCGCTGACCACCGCCCGCGAAATCACCATCCCCGCGCATCCGCCCAAGGCCTGGACGAAGCGCGCGCCAATCAGCCATTCGAGGCTCGGCGCATAAGCGCAGGCCAGGGAAGCCACGGTGAACAAGCCGACGCCGATGAGCAACGGAACACGCCGCCCAAAGCGATCCGCCACCGGCCCATAGGCTAATTGCCCGAGGGACAGCCCGAGAAAATAGGCCGCCAGGGTCAGTTGGATATGGTTTTCGTCGGTCCCGAAGGCAAGGGCCATCGCCGGAAAGGCCGGCAGATAGAAATCGATCGCCAAGGGACCGAAGGCGCTCAAGGCGCCAAGAATCAGAATGGTACGGAGGTTCATCAGGCGTCCAGCTCAGGCGTCAGTCGGCAGCCCGACAGTCTAGCCGGGCTCGACGCTCTTGAACATTCCGATAGGTCGCTAACGATTAAAATGTTTCAAGAGGACGGACTTCATATCCTTCTTCCTGGATTGCTTCGATCACGGCTTCGGACGACAACTTGCTTTCGACCTCAACGGTCTTGGCGCCCAGATCGATCTTTACTTCGGCTCCCGCGTCTTTGGTCTGAAGAGCCTGGGTAATGGCCTTGACACAATGACCGCAGGACATGCCCTGAACATTGAAGATTTGCATGAAAATGACTCCTTGGCTTGAGGTTGCCCGCAGTTTCAAGCTTGCCATCATGGCAAGGTCAAGTTCTGGCGAAAACTGCCGGGCTGGCAATCGGCGTCGCGCTCGGCCAAGCTGCACCTATCAAGGATTTCACACCGGAGGTTCAGCCATGCGCTGGTCAGCGTTCAGTCTGTTTTGCATGCTCGGTTTTTCAGCGGTGGCGCCCCAGGCATCGGCCGCCGGCGAGGATTACGGCGTGTTGATCATTTCTCGCGAGCGCCTGGAGGTGTCGACCAATTGCGAAATCGGCATCTACATCCAGGATCAGCTCTCGGCCAGGCTGTTCCAGGAGCAAAGCACCTCGTTCAACCTGCCACCGGGACAGTTTTCCTTGCGCCTGAAATTGCTGCCGGGACAGGCGCCGGGTTGCAACCCGGGCATGCTCGCGCCGGGATCGCAGAACATCACCCTCAGGGCCGGTGACATCTTGAAGTTCCGCATCGCCATGAATGATCAAGGCATGTACCTCAAGCAGGCTGGGCTCGGTTACTGACCCATCATAAGCGAAGGGTGCGGGTTTGCCCCGCCCCCCAGGGTTTCGGTCACTCGTTGAAACTGGCGCTTGACCTTGCCAGCATGGCAAGGTTGATCCTGTGGTCATCCACTACAGGGAGCCTGCCCCATGCCCGAATCCACCACCTTCGATCTGCCGATCTCCGGCATGACCTGCGCCAGTTGTGCCGGACGGGTCGAACGTGCCTTGAGCAAAGTCGCCGGCGCCAGCGCCGTCAGCGTCAACCTGGCAACGGAACAGGCGCGGATCCAGGCACCCAGGGAAAGCCTGCCGGCCTTGATGCAAGCGGTTGAGCAGGCAGGCTATAGCGTTCCGGTCCAAACCCTGGAGTTGAGCATCGAAGGCATGACCTGCGCTTCCTGCGTCGGCCGCGTCGAACGGGCGTTGGCTAAAGTCGCCGGAGTCAGCCGTGCCAGCGTCAACCTGGCCAATGAGCGCGCGCACCTCGAATTGCTCGGGCAGGTCAATCCGCAAAGCCTGATCGATGCGGTCAAGCGCGCCGGTTACGACGCCAGCGTCTGGCAAGCCGAGCAGCCTCCTCGCACAGCACAAACCGACCACCTGAAGCGTGAGCGCTTGGCCTTGGTCCTGGCGATTGTGCTGTCCATCCCGCTGATATTGCCGATGTTGCTGGAACCGCTTGGCGTGCACTGGATGCTGCCGGCCTGGGCGCAGTTCGCCTTGGCGACGCCGGTGCAATTCATCTTCGGTGCGCGTTTTTACCTTGCAGCGTTCAAAGCCGTCCGCGCCGGCGCGGGGAACATGGACCTGCTGGTAGCGTTGGGGACCAGCGCCGGCTATGGCCTGAGCCTTTACGAATGGGCGATGGCCCGGCCGGGCAGCATGCCGCACTTGTACTTCGAGGCGTCGGCGGTGGTGATTGCCTTGGTGTTGCTGGGCAAATACCTGGAAAGCCGCGCCAAGCGGCAAACCGCCAGCGCCATCCGCGCCCTTGAAGCCTTGCGACCAGAACGGGCGATCCAAGTCATTGACGGAGAGGAACGCGACGTCGCCATCAGCGCCCTGCGTTTGAATGATCAGGTGCTGGTCAAGCCCGGCGAACGCTTTCCGGTGGACGGCGAGGTGCTGGAAGGCCAGAGCCACGCCGACGAAGCACTGATCAGCGGCGAAAGCCTGCCGGTGCCCAAGCAACCCGGCGACAAAGTCACCGGCGGCGCCATCAATGGCGAAGGTCGACTGCTGGTCCGCACGCTGGCGCTGGGCGCCGAGACCGTGCTGGCACGCATCATCCGCCTGGTGGAAGACGCCCAGGCGGCCAAGGCGCCCATTCAAAAGCTGGTGGACAAAGTCAGCCAGGTATTCGTCCCGGTCGTATTGGTGCTGGCGCTCGCCACGTTGCTCGGCTGGTGGTTGTACGGTGCGCCGCTGGAGACAGCGTTGATCAATGCCGTTGCCGTGCTGGTGATCGCCTGTCCGTGCGCCCTGGGCCTGGCGACGCCGACGGCGATCATGGCCGGCACTGGCGTCGCCGCGCGTCACGGGATCCTGATCAAGGACGCCGAGGCGCTGGAGCGCGCCCACGCAGTCAACACCGTAGTGTTCGACAAGACCGGGACCTTGACGTCCGGCACGCCGCGCATCGCTCACTTGAGCGCGCTCGACGGCGACCGGGACACGCTGCTGAGGTTGGCTGGCGCCCTGCAGCGGGGCAGCGAACATCCGCTGGCCAAAGCGGTGCTGGACGCCTGTGCCGAGCGGGGCTTGAACGTACCGGATGTCAGCGATAGCCAATCCCTGACCGGACGCGGCATCGCCGGCAGCCTGGATGGGCGCCGCCTGGCCCTGGGCAATCGACGTCTGCTGGACGAACTCGCGCTGAGCCCCGGTTCGCTGGACGAGTCGGCGCAGGTTTGGGAAAGCGAAGGCCGGACGCTGTCCTGGCTGATCGAACAAGGCACGGCACCTCGGGTCCTGGGCCTGTTTGCCTTTGGCGACACGCTCAAGCCGGGTGCTCTCGCTGCGGTAGAAGCCTTGAACCAGCGCCATATCGCCAGCCACTTGCTCACGGGCGATAACCGCGGCAGCGCCCGGGTTGTCGCCCAGGCGCTGGGCATCACCAACGTCCACGCCGAAGTATTGCCAGCCGATAAATCTGCCATCGTCGAGCAATTGAAAAGCCATTCGGTGGTGGCGATGGTCGGCGACGGTATCAACGACGCTCCGGCACTGGCTGCCGCAGACATCGGCATCGCCATGGGCGGCGGCACCGACGTAGCGATGCACGCCGCTGGCATCACCCTGATGCGCGGCGATCCGCGCCTGGTCCCGGCGGCGTTGGACATCAGCCGCAAGACCTACGCCAAGATCCGCCAGAACCTGTTCTGGGCCTTCGTCTATAACCTGATCGGCATCCCGTTGGCGGCGTTCGGCCTGCTCAACCCGGTGCTGGCCGGCGCAGCCATGGCGCTGTCGAGCGTCAGCGTAGTGAGCAATGCATTACTGTTGAAGTTCTGGACGCCCAAGCACTTGGAGGACAAGCGATGAACATCGGCCAAGCGGCCCGCCAGAGCGGACTGAGCGCGAAAATGATCCGGTATTACGAATCCATCGGCCTGCTCAAGCCAGCCCATCGCACGGACAGTGGATATCGGATCTATGGCAAGGAAGACCTGCACACGCTGGCCTTCATCAAGCGTTCCCGGGACTTGGGATTTTCCCTGGAGGAAGTCGGCAAATTGCTGACCCTGTGGCAAGACCGCCAACGCGCCAGCGCCGATGTCAAGACGCTGGCGCGGCAGCACATTGACGAGTTAAACCAGAAAATCCGCGAACTGGCCGAACTGCGCGACACCCTCCAGGACCTGGTGGAACATTGCCACGGCGACCATCGCCCGGACTGCCCGATCCTCAAGGAACTGGCATCTGGATGCTGCACGGAAACAGCGCAAGCCCGAGCACTGGGCACCAACCGCTGAGCGCAGGCGTTGCCCTTACAAAAAACCCGGCCGGGGCCGGGTTTCAGGATCAACCGATCACTGCATCCAAGGCGGAGGCGGTTCTTCGGTCTTGCCAGGCGGCGCATCGTCGGCCGCGCGTACAGCCTGGCGACGTTCCTCGTCGAGGCGCGCGGCTTCGATCTCGCGCATGATCCCACCGACATCCGCCAGCTCTTCCGGCTCGTCGAACTCACCGGTCAACACGCTGGCCGGGTGCAGGGTGCCGGCCTCGAACAGGGCCCACATTTCCTTGGCGTACTTGGTGCGTTTCAGCTCCGGAGCAAACCGGCCAAAGTAGGACGCCATGTTGCCAACATCCCGCTCCAGCATGCTGAAGGCGTGGTTGTTGCCCGCAGCATCCACCGCTTGCGGCAAGTCGATGATCACCGGGCCGGTCGGCGTGAGCAGCACGTTGAACTCCGACAGGTCGCCGTGCACCAGGCCGGTACACAGCATCAGCACGATCTGGGAGATCAGGAATGCATGGTATTCACGGGCCTGGTCCGGCTCCAGCACCACATCGTTCAGGCGCGGCGCGGCATCGCCGTACTCGTCGGCCACGAGTTCCATCAGCAGCACGCCCTCCAGGAAGTCGTACGGCTTGGGGACTCGCACGCCAGCGCTGGCCAACCGGAACAGCGCGGCCACTTCGGCATTCTGCCAGGCGTCCTCGGTTTCCTTGCGCCCAAACTTCGACCCTTTCGCCATGGCGCGGGCCTGACGGCTGTTGCGGACCTTGCGGCCTTCCTGATATTCGGCCGCCTGGCGAAAACTTCGCTTGTTCGCCTCCTTGTAGACCTTGGCGCAACGTAGCTCGTTGCCGCAGCGCACCACATAAACAGCTGCTTCTTTACCACTCATGAGTGGGCGCAGCACCTCGTCGACCAGACCGTCCTCGATCAGGGGTTCAATGCGTTTTGGAGTCTTCATCAGCTTTTATTCTGGGTCCTTTATTACCAAACACGCGAATGACAGGTCGTTATACGGCAATCCTCCCCTCACGGGGAGGGGGGCCGACCTATGAACCTTGGATGCACACACTGTGCCGGTCCAAGTCAACCGAGCCGAATCATAGCCGAGACCGGGTGCGGCGCTGCTAAATGAATATGCAGGCATTTGCGACAAGAGCTGACAAATGGATCAATGCTTGAACAGTTCGCCCGGCGTAAAACCGAACAGCCCCTTGAATGCCGCGATGAAAGCGGACGTTGAATCATACCCGCAGGACAACGCCGCGCTGGTCACGCTGTCGCCTTTTTCCAGCGATTGCAGGGAAGACAACAATCGCATGCGCTGGCGCCAGGCGCGGAAACTCAAACCGGTTTCACGCTGAAACAGACGCATCACAGTCTTTTCCGACGTGCCCAGGCGTTCCGCCCAGGCTTGCAGCGTCACGCTGCCTTCTGGCTGTTCGATCAATTCATTGCACAGTTCCAGCAAACGCGCGTGACGGGGCAATGGCAGGGAAAAGCCCACTTCCGGCAGTGCTGCCAGTTGATCCAGCAGTACCTGGACCAGGCGTGCTTCCTCGGTATCGCCCTCGGGATATGTGGCGGGGAACTGACAGAACATCTTGATCAGCTCCCGCGCCAGCGGCGTGACTTCCAGCACCCGACAGCGGTCCTCGGCCCACGGGCACGCTTGGCGATGGACATAAAGACTGCGCATTTCCGCCCGCATGGAGGACACGACATGATGCTCCAGATCCGCCGGGATCCAGATCCCCCACTGCGGCGGTGCAAAGAAACTCCCCTCGGCGGTATGGACGCCGAGCACGCCGCTGATCGCATAGGAAAATTGCACCCAATCGTGACGGTGAACCGGCGTCCATGATCCGGCGTTCAAACTTTCGACCCGGGCATAAAGCGGCCTGGGCAGTTCCGTCAGGTCGGGAATGCGCCGTTCGAGCTGTTGGTGTCCGTTAGTCGGCATTGATTGGCCTTATGTCGCAAGACGACTGTGTAAGGCGACGTTAGGCTAAGTCGACTTCTCTTTCAACGCGCGGTGGCCTATGCACATTCTCCAACATCTCAAACGCATGGTGACCGACTGGTTCCTCTGCGGCATGTTGCTCGCCACGCTGCTGGCTTACTTTTTCCCCCGCTTCGGCGCCACTGGCGGTGCCATGCATGCTGAATGGGTAGTCAATATCGGCATCTTCGTGGTGTTTTTCCTCCATGGGGTCAATCTGTCCGGCGAACAGATCCGCCATGGCTTCAAGAACATCCGCCTGCACCTGATGGTGCAAGGCTTTACGTTTGTCGTATTTCCGCTGATCTGGTTGCTCAGCAACTGGCTGTTGCGCAGCCATGTGCCGGCGTTGTTGATGCTGGGCTTCTTCTATCTATGCGCCCTGCCGTCGACCATTTCTTCGTCAGTGGCCCTGACCGGCAGCGCGGGCGGCAACGTGCCGGCGGCGATTCTCAACGCCAGCCTGTCCAGCGTGCTGGGGATCTTCCTGACACCCCTGTTGGTCAGTCTAGTGGTCGGCAGCGGTGCCGGTGGCATCGACCTGGGTTCGACACTGCTCGATCTTTGCCTGATGTTGCTGCTGCCGCTGGTGCTCGGGCAGTTCCTGCGGCGCTGGCTGGGCGGTTTTTTCGCCCGCTACAAACGCTACACCAGCGTCATCGACAAGCTCGTCATCCTGCTGCTGGTCTACGCGGCGTTCTGTAATTCGATGGTGTCGGGGATCTGGCAGCAACAAGGCAATAGCGTGCTGCTTAGCGCGGCACTGGGCAGCGCCGTGTTGCTGGCGGTCATTCTGTGGATGACCACCCGCACCGCTCGCGCCCTGCGGTTCAGCAACGCCGATGAAATCGCCGCAGTGTTTTGTGCCAGCAAGAAATCCCTCGCGGCTGGCGTGCCGATGGCGGCGCTGATCTTCGGCAACAACCCCGGGCTTGGGCTGATCCTGTTGCCGATCATGATCTATCACCCGCTGCAATTGATCGTTTGCTCGATCCTCGCCGAACGCTACGCCAGCCGCAGGCGAGCGCAAGCGACTCAGCCGCGCGAAGCCACCGTCAGCGCTCGATAATCGCCGTCACACCTTGGCCGGCGGCCGCGCAGATGGATATCAGCCCCCGGCCCTTCCCCGCCGCGTCCAGCAATTTGGCCAGGTTGGCGACGATCCGTCCGCCGGTGGCGGCAAACGGGTGACCGGCGGCCAGTGAGCTGCCTTTCACGTTTAACCGGCCGCGGTCGATGGCACCCAGCGGCGCATCGAGGCCCAGGCGGGTTTTGCAATAGTCCGCGTCCTCCCAGGCTTTCAAGGTGCACAACACCTGGGCAGCGAATGCCTCGTGGATCTCGTAGTAATCGAAGTCCTGCAACGTCAGGCCGTTGCGTGCCAACAGCCGTGGCACGGCATAGACCGGCGCCATCAGCAACCCTTCGGCGCCATTGACGAAATCCACCGCCGCCGTTTCGCCATCGCGCAGGTACGCCAGGATCGGCAGCCCACGGGCCTTGGCCCATTCCTCACTGCCCAACAATACCAGCGAGGCGCCATCGGTCAGCGGCGTGGCGTTGCCCGCCGTCAATGTGCCCTTGGCGCTTTTTTCGAAAGCCGGTTTCAACGAGGCGAGCTTCTCCAGGGTCAGGTCCGGACGCAGGTTGTTGTCGCGGGTCAGGCCGAGAAAAGGTGTCATCAAATCGTTGTGCCAGCCTTCGGCATAAGAAGCGGCCATTTTCTGATGACTTTCCAACGCCAGCTGGTCCTGTTCTTCACGGGGAATCTGCCAGGTCTGCGCCATCAATTCGCAGTGCTGCCCCATGTTCAGGCCCGTGCGCGGTTCGTTGATGCGCGGCAGGTCGGGAACCAGATGCTGGGGGCGCAATTGCAAGAACGCCTTGATCTTGTCGGCGGTGGTCTTGGAGCGGTTGGCTTGCAGCAGAATCCTGCGCAGCCCTTCATTGACGCCGATCGGTGCGTCGGAGGTGGTGTCCACGCCGCCGGCGATGGCGCTGTCGATCTGGCCCAGGGCGATTTTATTGGCCACCAGCAGCACGGTTTCCAGACCCGTACCGCAAGCCTGCTGCACATCGTAGGCTGGAGTGCTCGGCGACAGCCTTGAGCCGAGCACGCATTCGCGGGTCAGATTCATGTCCCGGGAAAATTTCAGCACCGCCCCCGCTGCCATTTCGCCGATGTGCTCGCCGTGCAGGTTATAGCGCTCGATCAAGCCCTCGAGCGCGGCCGTCAGCATCGCTTGGTTGCTAGCAGTGGCATAGGGCCCGTTGGAACGGGCGAAAGGAATGCGGTTACCGCCGATGATCGCGACGCGGCGTAGCTGTGCCATGGAAAAACTCCCTGTGTATGCCCGAAACTGTCAACAATAGCCTGCCCCGGCATGAGCTTAGGCTTTATCCAGGCGATCGAACGACTGATTGCCAAACATGGTCCACACTTGGAACCTCATCAGCCGGAGTGTGTTCCATGTCAGATCGTTACATAGACTTCGCCAATTCGCCCATTGGCCTGCGTCTGGTTGGCGCTCTCGGCCTGCCATCGCCGGTACGCCTGGAGCGTTGGCAAGCCGGGCGCTTGCGGCCAATCGAGGGCGCCTTGCTGCTGGGCGGCGGCCCGTTGACCGAACAGGTCGGCGCGTTCGCCAAACGCCTCACTGACGCCATTTTCATCTACGGGGGCGAACCGACGCTGGCGACCGAATGGATTCCCGGCCACGGCCCGAAGATCAAGGCGGTGGTGTACGACGCCAGCCACCTGGTGCAGGTTGACCAGCTCAAGCAGCTGCGCGAGTTTTTCCAGCCACTGATGAAAAACCTCGACCACAGCGCCCATGTCGTCATCCTCGGCCGCGCCCCGGAAAGCCTCGGCGATCCGTTTGCTGCCAGCGCCCAGCGGGCCTTGGAAGGTTTCAGTCGTTCCCTGGCCAAGGAGCTGCGCAACGGCGGGACGCTGCAATTGCTGTACGTCGGCGACGGTGCCGAAGCGCAGCTGGAAGGCGCCCTGCGGTTCTTCCTGTCGCCGAAAAGCGCCTACGTTTCCGGCCAAGTCATCCGCCTCAAGGCCTGTGAGACCCAGGTCCAGGACTGGACCCGACCGCTGACGGGGCTCAAGGCGCTGGTTACCGGCGCGGCGCGCGGCATTGGTGCGTCGATTGCCGAAACCCTCGCCCGTGATGGCGCCGACGTGATCCTGCTGGACGTTCCGCAGGCCAAGGCCGATCTCGAAGCGCTGGCTGCGCGCCTGAGCGGGCGCAGCGTGACACTGGACATTTGTGCCGAAGACGCAGCCACCCAGTTGATCGGACATTTGCCCGACGGCGTCGATATCGTGGTGCATAACGCCGGCATCACTCGCGACAAGACCCTGGCCAACATGACCCCGGAATTCTGGGATGCAGTACTGGCGGTCAACCTCAACGCACCGCAAGTGCTCACCAAAGCCCTGCTCGACAATGGCACCCTGCGCGATAACGGCCGGGTGATTTTGCTGGCGTCCATCAGTGGCATCGCCGGCAATCGCGGCCAGACCAATTACGCCGCGAGCAAGGCCGGGCTGATCGGCCTGGCACAGGCTTGGGCGCCAGCCCTGCAGACGCGAGGGATCAGTATCAATGCGGTGGCGCCGGGCTTCATTGAAACGCGCATGACTGCCGATATTCCCTTTGGCCTGCGCGAAGCCGGGCGGCGCATGAGCTCGCTGGGCCAGGGCGGCTTGCCTCAGGATGTCGCCGAAGCCGTGGCCTGGCTCGCCCAACCGGGAACCGGCGCCGTCACCGGACAGGCGCTGCGAGTCTGCGGACAAAGCCTGTTGGGGGCATGACCATGACGATCCAATGGCATGAAATAACCGCCGCGCCGTCGATGTCCGGGCTGTACGCAAAGGCCGCGACACGCCGCAAGATCACCGGTACCACGTTGCCGGACGTTGGGCTGCGCCAGATGATCCAGGTCGATCAGCAACGCCTGGCGGCGTATCGCAAGGTCTGCGGTTTCGCTGAAAGCGGGCTGCTGCCGCCGACTTATCCGCACGTCCTGGCGTTCGCCCTGCAAATGCAATTATTGACCGACCGGGACTTTCCGTTCCCGCTGCTGGGGCTGATCCACCTGAGCAATCGCATCCGCGTGCTGCGGCCCATGGGCGGGGTCGGTCAGGTACGGGCCAGCGTCAATGTCGAAAACCTGCAAGCCCATGCCAAGGGTGCGGTGTTCGATCTGGTGACCCGTATCGAGGATCAATTGGGACCGCTGTGGGAGGCCGAAAGCCAGATGTTGTGCAAGGGCGTCCAGCTTGATGGTGCCTTGGTCGAAGACCCTCCGCAGGTCGACCACGAGTTGGCCGAAGTGGCGCGCTGGACCGCACCGGCTGACATTGGCCGGCAATACGCGAAAGTGTCGGGTGACTACAATCCGATCCACCTGAGCAGCGCCAGCGCCCGTCTGTTCGGTTTCCCTAGCGCCATTGCCCACGGCCTATGGAACAAGGCGCGGACCTTGGCGGCGCTGGATGACCATTTGCCCGAGGCCAACATCGAGATCGACGTGACCTTCAAGAAACCGGTACGCCTTCCCAGCGAAGTGACACTGCTGGCGAGCGCCGCGGGGTCCAGCGGGAAGCTGCGATTGGTAGGCGCTGGGGAGCTGGAGCATATGATCGGGACGTGGCGGCCGGCGGTGGCTTGAGCAACAGACGGTTTTGGCGATAAATCCTCTGTCGGGAGCGAATCTGCTCGCTCCCGACAAGAATTTTCACGGTCAGCGCGGCGGATAATTGGACAGGATCCGCCCCACTGTCTCGCGCACCTTGGTGCTGCGATCGATCGGGTTGGGCGAATTGCTCAGCAGTTGCTCATCGCTGCCGCGCCACACCAGCTTGCCGTCCTTGCCATCGAGCAGATCGATCTGCACCGTCGCGACCTTGTAGCTGACGTTGCGGGTTTCGTTGTACATCGGCCCGCCCCAGTAACCATTCCAAGGACCGCCCCAACCGCCACCGTAATTGGTCGTCACCTGCTGCTGGCGATCCTCGACGATCAGGTAGGCCTGGACTTGCACATCGCCCCGGGCACCGGCAGGCGCCGGACGCAGGCCGCGTTGGTCGAGTTGATCGGCGACGGCCTGGCGGATCCGCTGCTCGGTCAGGTCGCTCTGGATGCGTGGGTCGTCGGGGCGATACTGCAACGCCGGCTCTTTCCAGCTCCAGCTGCGGTAGGCGGCGAAATCGCGGCTGGTGTCGAAATCATGGTTGACCTGATTGGAAGCACAGGCGCCAAGCAACAGGACAAGGGCAAACAAGGCAAGACGGCGAAACATGGTTTTTCTCCGTTGCGTAATCAACTGGGGGGATAAGCCGACATGGCCTTTTCCACTGCTTCACGAATGGCGTCGGTGCGCTCGCTTTGATCGCCTCGCTGGCTCGTCTCGGCACTGGCGCTCCATACCGGCTGGCCATTGCGGGCATCGAACAGGTCCACCCGAACCACCACGACCTGTTCTTGGTAGGTGCGCACCATCGGAACGGTGTTGTACATGCCGTAGCCTGGGCCGTAGCGGTTGTAGCCGCCGTAATAACCCGAATCATAATCTTCCCGAACCTGGCGGATGCGAGTCTCCAGGCGCAGGTCGGCACTGACGAAAAGGTCCGCCGGCCGATTGTCATGCAGCGGGCGCAGGCCACGCTGGTCCAGGGCTTCGCTCACCGCCTCGGCCACTTGGGCCGAATCCGCCCAGGCCGTGCCGGGTGGCAGCCGACCATTGAGCCAGGCCCAACTGCGGTAGCGCCCATAGTCACGGGGCGGCGCCGGATAGGCGCTGCGATCGAACACCTTGGCGGCCTCCGGCGGAGCCGGCGGCAACGGATTGGATGTCGCCACATACGGGTTGCTGCCCTGGCAGGCTGCCAGTCCCAGGCACAACACCAATAACCCTGAACGACCTTTCATTTCGCTCTCCAGTCACACCGGACGGCAGACCCAGTGCAGATAACGTCCCAAACCGGCAAACGCCGGATGGCGACGGTGGGCCAGTTCCATTTCCAATAACTGCGCAAGCTCTACGCGCCCCTGGAACTCCACCGGCATGTAGTCATGAAAAACCCGCACGCCACTCTGGATTTCGACCTGCCACAAGTCTTCAAGTTGCGCCGCCAACTCCCGCGGATCAAGGGGTTGTTGCGGCGTCAGGCTCTGTTTTTCGCCGGCCATGTCGTTTTTGCGCAGTTTTCGAAAATGCCCCTTGAGCAGGTTGCGATAAACCAGCGCGTCACGGTTGTAGAAGGCCAGGGACAACCAGCCGCCGGGCACCGTCAGTTGATGCAGCACGGGCAGGATAGCGTGAGGCTCGGCCAGCCATTCGAGCACCGCATGGCACAGCACCAGGTCGTAAGGCTCGGGGAGCTGGCCGAGCAGGTCCTGCCACGGCGCCTGGATGAACGTCGCGCTCTGGCCGGCCTCGGCAAACCGCTGGCGGGCGCCTTCGAGCATGGGCTCGGCCGGCTCGGCCAGGGTGACCTGATGGCCCCGCTCGGCCAGCCACAACGACATGTGTCCAAGCCCCGCGCCAATGTCCAATACCCGCAGCGGGCGGTCTGGCAAGGTTTCAAGCAGATCGGCCTGGAGCACGGCCAGACGAATCGCGCCCTTGGCGCCGCCGTAGATTTTTTCAGCGAAGCGCGTGGCGAGCTGATCGAAATGACGGTCACTCATTGGCGAACCGCCGCTCGCTGTCGGCCAACTTGCTGCGTACCACGGCGTCCATGTCCAGCCCCAGCTCGCTGCAAAGCAACAGCAGATACAACACGATATCGCCGATCTCCTGCCCGGCATGGGCCAGTTTATCCCCCGGCAATTGGCGCGACTGGTCCTCGGTCAACCATTGGAATATCTCCACCAGCTCAGCCATCTCCACACTGGCGGCCATGGCGAGGTTTTTCGGGCTGTGAAATTGCCGCCAATCGTTACGGTCACGTATGGCGTGCAGGCGTTCGGTCAGTTCAACAAGGTTCATCGGGCTCTCCTGAATGCGCATAGCTTCGGGGGATGATGGGGGGAAGGCAAGCGTCTCGGTACGAAGCGGCGAAATACCCCATAATCGAACCATCGCAGCCGCCATCGCTCCTACTATCAGGAGCCCAGGCTCGATTTCGATCCCCCTTCATCAGGATGCACACATGCAGGTAGAAAGCTTTTTCGAATGGCTTGGCCAGGCGCTCGGTTCGGTGATCCGTTTTATCGTCGATCTGCTCAGCGGCCTGTTCAATACCCTGGCCAATGCCGGCGGCAACTTCGTCGATGGCTTGTCCCGCACCCTCGGCATGGACACGTCGATCATCAGCATCATCGCGCTGATCCTCGGCCTGATGCTGCTGTATTCGGCGATCCGCGCGTTCATGCGGGCGTCGATTGTGATGGGCATCATCTGGCTGGTACTGGGGCTGTGGTTGTTGAGTTGGATCATTCACTAAAGCTCTGATCGATCCCGAGCCGCATACCATTGTGGCGAGGCGATAAATCCCCTCGCCACAATGAATCCGAACGCAGAGGAACGATCAACTGGAAGCCGCTACAATCGCGCTCCATCCAGGAGCCACCATGTCCAACCTGATCGCTGACTGGCGCGACCGCCTCACCCATCGCCGGGTATGGGCGCTGGCCGCGCCGATGATTCTCTCGAACATATCCGTGCCGCTGGTAGCGCTGGTCGACAGCACCGTCATCGGCCACTTGCCGCACGCCCATCAATTGGGCGCGGTGGCCGTCGGGGCGAGTCTGTATACCGTATTGGCCTGGGCCATGGGTTTCCTGCGCATGGGCACCACCGGGTTCGCCGCCCAGGCAGCCGGGCGGGGTGACGGGGCGGCGTTGCGGCAGGTGTTGCTGCAAGGACTGCTGCTGGCGATGGGGCTGGCGATTGTGCTCGGCGCGGTGGGCGTGCCGCTGAGCGACGTCGCGTTGCATTTCATGCAGCCATCGGCCGAACTCGATCAGCTGACGCGGGATTTCTTTCACACCCGACTCTTCGGCTTGCCCGCGGCGTTGGCCAGCTACGCGCTGGTGGGCTGGTTTCTCGGCGCCCAGAATGCTCGCGCGCCATTGGTGATACTGCTAGTCACCAATCTGGTGAACATCGCCTTGAACCTCTGGTTCGTCATTGGCCTGGATTGGGGCGTGACCGGTTCGGCGCGGGCGTCAGTCATTGCCGAGTGGACGGGCGCGCTGGTGGGCTTGGCCCTGGCCCGCCACACGTTGCGCGCCTGGCCAGGACGAATCGCCTGGGCGGCCCTGGGGTTGTGGCAGAGCTGGCGACCATTGCTGGCGGTGAACCGGGACATTTTCATCCGCAGCCTGATCCTGCAATCGGTATTTTTCCTGATCACCGTGCAAGGCGCCCGCCTGGGGGATGCGACGGTGGCGGCAAACGCCCTGCTGCTCAATGGCTTGCTGCTGACCGCCCATGCCCTGGACGGCCTGGCCCATGCCGTCGAGGCGCTGTGTGGCCACGCCATCGGCGCCCGGAATCGCCTGGCCCTGCGCCGCTCGCTGGTGGTCGCCTGCGGTTGGTCGCTCATCGCAAGCGTCGGATTTGCCTTGCTGTTTCTGCTTGCTGGGCATTTATTCATCGATATGCAAACCAACATCCCCGATGTGCGCGACACCGCCTACCACTACCTGCCGTACCTCGCGGCGCTGCCGTTGATTGCGGTGTGGAGCTATTTGCTCGATGGCTTGTTCATCGGCGCCACCCGCGCCCGGGAAATGCGCAACGGCATGCTGCTGACGCTGTTGCTGGCGTTGCCATTCGCCTGGGCGCTGCAAGGACTGGGTAACCACGGACTGTGGATCAGCTTCCTGTCGTTCATGGTATTGCGCAGCCTGACGCTCGGCGCCGTCGCCTGGCGCTTGCACCGGCGTGATGGCTGGCTCGACGCTGCCGCTCGATGACGGCTCAGCCTTGATCGTCCTGCCACAGCCGACGCAGATGATCGAGACGTTCTCGCTGCGAGCCGCCCACCAGCCCTGGCACTGGCCGGTCATCGGGATATTGCAGACGTAACCACAACCAGCCGTCGACAACCGCCTGCTCGCTGAACCCCAGCGCCCGGCCCTGTTGCAGATACTCCCAGAGCACCCAATAGTCATGCCCCGTGGAGCGGGACCATTGCCAGACGTGACGCTCCAGCAGGCACTCCTGCAATCTGATTTGCTGCCTGTCGCTGAGGCCATGTTCGGTCGCCAGCGCCGACACCGGCAGCCTTGGATTAGAGAGTTGTTGCCAACCTTGGCAGCCCATCGCCCGGTCAGCCCAAGTACCACCGAACCATCGCAATACGCTGATCGGCCCGAGCCAGCAGCTGAGCTCCCGAGGATCGCAACCATCGAAGAAATAGCTGGCGGTGTGCGGGTTGTAATAGTTCAACAAAGCCTTGTGGTGAAGGCCAAGCGTCACGGTCAACATGCGACGCAAATGCGCCAGCAGCGACTCGACCGGCGTCGCGCTCACCAATAGCAGCCCTGGCCAGGACTGGGCGTCCAATTGGCACAGGCTGGCCAGCGCGGGCGACCGGCGTAAATCCACCAACAACGGGCCGTGCTGCTTCAGTTCGTCGAACTCGGTGTCTTCGAGCAGGGGGAACCGTCGCGCCTCTGTGAATTGCTCGCGCAGGCGCTGCGCAGCCTCCGGCGCGTCCGGCACATCGAGCAGCAACCATTGCGGGGCCGGGCCAGGCAGGATTGCGACGGTCATGGAGCAGCGCCCGCGCCGTGCCGCGTCAACATGCGGCACGTACACACTGGCTCGGCACAAGGACTGAAGCGTCCCCCGCCGGGCAACAGGCAAAGCAAGACCAGCGGCTCGCCTGCCTGGATCGCGGACAATAAGGATGTATCGACTCCAGACGGCTCCGAGGCCGCCTGAGAGGACGGGGCCGACGAGGCCGTCTGTGGCGTCTGTGGCGTCTGGGCGTCGGCAGAAGCGCCGAGAAATGCGCAGACCAAAGGCCGATCAGGATCGCCTTCGATAAAACTCACCAATACTTCGGTGCCCTCGCGAATGGCCCCCGCACCGCGCGACGCCAACTCGGGCGCCAATGGCAGCCAACAATGGCTGGGGCTGGCGCCCTCCCCCTGATAGGCCCAGTCGAACTGAACCGCCACTCGTCCGGCCAGCGGTGGTTCGTCGACCTCCACGACCCATCCGCGTTGCCTGCTCACCATGACGGGCTTGGCTGGCACCCTGTCCGCCACGAAAGGCCACTCCCAGGGAATGGCCCGGAAATGGTTGCCATATAGGCCGGACTGGCCTCGGTGCTCCACCTTGGTCAATCGCCAGCGCTGGTTCCGTCTTTCGAATGAATGTGCGGTCAGAGACAGAACCTGCTCGGCACGCAAGTGCATCAGATCGCTGCGACCTTGTGCCACCGGCACTCCCGAAGCGTCAACCTGTACCCTGAAGGCCTGCACTGCGCCGGTTTGCCCTTCATCGCTGCAAACCGCTTTGGCGGCGATGGGAACTCCGACCACCGTATCAGCGAAAACCAGGCACTGCCGATCCCGAGCGTGTTCGAAATGGAAGTGAATCCCTGCCTGGGCGCACACCCGTTGGAGGAAGTGCAGGTCCGATTCTCGATATTGGGTACACACATCCTGCGGCGGATATTCGCCGCTCAGGTCCAGGCATAAGTTGCGACCACTGATGCCATGCCCCTTGAGCACCTGGCGAATGATCTGCGGCACCGAACAAGCATTGAACACCCGTTGGCTAAAGCGCTGGGCGAGGCACGCCAGCTTCGGCCCGATGCGCACGCGACAGGCCTCGCCATGCCGGTGGACAAGCTCGTGAAGCTGTCCGTGGATGCCCCGATCCGGCGCCCCGAAACTCAACCATACGTCGCGGTACAGCAATCCCGCCAAGTCCAGGGTCAGGTCGCCGAGCACCAGTTCCACCTCGAAAACAAAAGGTTCGCTGATGGCTTCACGGCCCGTGAAGGCCACGACGGTAAGCGCTTCGGACAGACCGGCTATCTCCAGACGAAATGATAACTCGCAGGCTGGATCGGACATCGGCGTTTCTCTACAGGAGGGGCGACCGGGCATTCTCGCTGAGAGCCGGGGTCGAGTAGAGGGCTCAACTGCAAAATAGGAAAAGGACTACATGAAATACGGAAAGCAGCGATTAGGTGAACAGGAGGCTGGAACAAACAAGCTGTACACACGGCAGCGCGACAATGGCCCCTTTACCCTCACCAACAGGCAGACACAGGCCTCGGAACAAAATCGAGTAGGAGGCGGATTTACATCCGCCGTCCTCTCACACCACCGTACGTACGGTTCCGTATACGGCGGTTCAGGTTATACGGATAAACCGTTAATCGTATCCAGTATCG